>NZ_LMHQ01000027.1:0-2500 GCF_001428225.1 Acidovorax sp. Root70 | reverse complement strand
GGTGCCGTAACAGGTACTGGAGGTCCGAACCCACTAGTGTTGCAAAACTAGGGGATGAGCTGTGGATAGGGGTGAAAGGCTAAACAAACTTGGAAATAGCTGGTTCTCTCCGAAAACTATTTAGGTAGTGCCTCAAGTATTACCTGCGGGGGTAGAGCACTGTTTAGGCTAGGGGGTCATGGCGACTTACCAAACCTATGCAAACTCCGAATACCGCAGAGTACAGCTTGGGAGACAGAGCACCGGGTGCTAACGTCCGGACTCAAGAGGGAAACAACCCAGACCGCCAGCTAAGGTCCCTAAAATTGGCTAAGTGGGAAACGAAGTGGGAAGGCTAAAACAGTCAGGATGTTGGCTTAGAAGCAGCCATCATTTAAAGAAAGCGTAATAGCTCACTGATCGAGTCGTCCTGCGCGGAAGATGTAACGGGGCTAAGCCAGTTACCGAAGCTGCGGATTTGCAATTTATTGCAAGTGGTAGGAGAGCGTTCTGTAGGCCTGTGAAGGTGTCTGGTAACGGATGCTGGAGGTATCAGAAGTGCGAATGCTGACATGAGTAGCGTTAAAGGGGGTGAAAAGCCCCCTCGCCGTAAGCGCAAGGTTTTCTACGCAACGTTCATCGGCGTAGAGTGAGTCGGCCCCTAAGGCGAGGCAGAGATGCGTAGCTGATGGGAAACAGGTCAATATTCCTGTACCGATCAATAGTGCGATGTGGGGACGGAGAAGGTTAGCTCAGCCAACTGTTGGATATGTTGGTTCAAGCCTGTAGTCGTGCCTGGTAGGCAAATCCGCCGGGCTTAGATGAGGGGTGATAACGAGTCTGCTTGCAGACGAAGTGAGTGATACCCTGCTTCCAGGAAAAGCCACTAAGCTTCAGCTATTGACGACCGTACCGCAAACCGACACTGGTGCGCGAGATGAGTATTCTAAGGCGCTTGAGAGAACTCAGGAGAAGGAACTCGGCAAATTGATACCGTAACTTCGGGAGAAGGTATGCCCCAAGTAGGTGAACTCGTACAGAGGGAGCCCAACGGGGTTGCAAAAAATCGGTGGCTGCGACTGTTTAATAAAAACACAGCACTCTGCAAACACGAAAGTGGACGTATAGGGTGTGACGCCTGCCCGGTGCTGGAAGATTAAATGATGGGGTGCAAGCTCTTGATTGAAGTCCCAGTAAACGGCGGCCGTAACTATAACGGTCCTAAGGTAGCGAAATTCCTTGTCGGGTAAGTTCCGACCTGCACGAATGGCGTAACGATGGCCACACTGTCTCCTCCTGAGACTCAGCGAAGTTGAAATGTTTGTGATGATGCAATCTCCCCGCGGAAAGACGGAAAGACCCCATGAACCTTTACTGTAGCTTTGTATTGGACTTTGAACAGATCTGTGTAGGATAGGTGGGAGGCTTTGAAGTGAGGACGCTAGTTCTCATGGAGCCAACGTTGAAATACCACCCTGGTGTGTTTGAGGTTCTAACCTAGGTCCATTATCTGGATCGGGGACAGTGCATGGTAGGCAGTTTGACTGGGGCGGTCTCCTCCCAAAGCGTAACGGAGGAGTTCGAAGGTACGCTAGTTACGGTCGGACATCGTGACGATAGTGCAATGGCATAAGCGTGCTTAACTGCGAGACTGACAAGTCGAGCAGATGCGAAAGCAGGACATAGTGATCCGGTGGTTCTGTATGGAAGGGCCATCGCTCAACGGATAAAAGGTACTCTGGGGATAACAGGCTGATACCGCCCAAGAGTTCATATCGACGGCGGTGTTTGGCACCTCGATGTCGGCTCATCTCATCCTGGGGCTGTAGCCGGTCCCAAGGGTATGGCTGTTCGCCATTTAAAGAGGTACGTGAGCTGGGTTTAAAACGTCGTGAGACAGTTTGGTCCCTATCTTCCGTGGGCGCTGCAGATTTGAGGAAGCCTGCTCCTAGTACGAGAGGACCGGAGTGGACACACCTCTGGTGTATCGGTTGTCACGCCAGTGGCATTGCCGAGTAGCTAAGTGTGGAAGAGATAACCGCTGAAAGCATCTAAGCGGGAAACTCGTTTCAAGATGAGATCTGCCGGGGCCTTGAGCCCCCTAAAGAGTCGTTCAAGACCAGGACGTTGATAGGTCAGGTGTGGAAGCGCAGTAATGCGTTAAGCTAACTGATACTAATTGCTCGTGCGGCTTGACCCTATAACTTTGATAGCCAACACGCACACCACAATGGTTGTGTGAAAAGCTCAAAGTCTGTTATGCCAAGTTAGACGCAGTCAAATACAAAAAATCTGATTCCAGACTCTATGAATTCGCCAGGCTGTTCACAAGAACAGCCCAGCACCAAGTTATGCCTGATGACCATAGCAAGTTGGTACCACTCCTTCCCATCCCGAACAGGACAGTGAAACGACTTTGCGCCGATGATAGTGCGGGTTCCCGTGTGAAAGTAGGTCATCGTCAGGCTCTTACAGCCCAGAAAACCCCAGTCTCTCTTACAGCCCAGAAAACCCCAGTCTC
>NZ_LMHQ01000026.1:0-1448 GCF_001428225.1 Acidovorax sp. Root70 | reverse complement strand
GCGCAAGCGGTGTCGGTGTTTAACGTGGGGGCCGTGGCCACCCGGGCTCCTGCAGCAGCGCCCCGGGCTGCAGCACCGGCGCCCGCGCCTCGGCCCGCCGTGGCCAAGGCAACGGTCAGCGCGCCTCGCGTGGCGTCGGCCACCGCCCCGAAGGCCCCTGCGCCCGCCCCGGCGCGCCTGTCCGCGGCCAAGGCACCGGCTCCAACAGCCGCGCAGTCGGCAGCCCCTGCACCGAAGGCAGCAGCCAAGGGCGGGGACGACGATTGGGAAAGTTTCTGATCCCTGGCGGTCATGTGTCCCGAAGGCCGCTGGATTTAGCCCTGCCACGGCACTGATCGTGCGAAATAAGGGGTGATCCGGGTCAGGGCGTGCGCACACGCCAGCGCCGCCAGGCTGTGCGCTCCGGCCCTCGTTCATGTATTTTCATGCGCGAATTTTTGGCGTGTTTGCGATGCGGGTTTTCCCCGGTGGGGCGCAAATCCGCCAGTGCCTCTGGCTGGCGTAGGCTATGACCTGTCATTGATGTAATCGAATGTTTCTTGCGCGCTATGCGCAGAACATGGAAGCATCACCGGTCCACGAGGAAAAACAAACCATGCAATTTGACAATATCCGCGTCTCCCGCAAGCTGTGGAGCGCTTTTCTGGGGCTCATGATCGCCATGTTGCTTCTGTCTGCGTTTGCGCAGAACCGGGGCAACTCTTCAATGACGGCGGCCATGGACGCCGTGGTCGAGATCGAGGCCCGCATCTCGGCCGCCGTGCGCTGGCGGGGCGCCACCGAGACCGCCGTCACCATGGTGATCGGCGGAGCGGTCACTACCGATTCGGTGCTGGCCGAGCAGTACGGCGCCAAGGTCAAGGAGATCATTGGCAACATCAACAAGGTGCAGGAAGGCATCGTGGCAGGAGCCACCGCGCCCGAGGAAAAAGCCTCGCTCGACAAGGTGCTGGAGGCCCGCAAGGCCGTGCTGGCAGCCACTGCCAAGACCTGGGAGCTTAAGGGCGCGGGCGATGCCGTAGCCACCCAGCGTTATGCGGACAACGAATTTGCCCCCTTGGTCGCGAAATACCTCAAGGCGCAGGACGACTTTGTCGGCACGCTCGAAAAGCGCCGCGACGCGATCCGCGCCGACGCCACCCAGCGCCGCATCGACTACGCCATCACCGGCATCATCAGCTCCATGGTGTTGATGGCGGCCGGCCTGTTCCTGGCCTGGAAGCTGGTGCGCTCCATCACGCTGCCGCTGAACGAAGCGGTGGAAACCATCGATGCCATTGCGGCAGGTGATCTCACGCGCGAACTGCAATCCACCCGCAAGGACGAGTTTGGTCACATGCTGCGGTCGCTGTCGACGATGTCGGCGCAGCTGCGAGGTGTGGTGAGCGAGGTGCGCCAGGGGGTGGATTCGGTGTCGTCCGCATCCATCGAGATTGCCAACGGCAACC
>NZ_LMHQ01000025.1:0-3251 GCF_001428225.1 Acidovorax sp. Root70 | reverse complement strand
CAGCGCGCTGGCCTGCTGTTCTGTGCGCGCGCTCAGGTCGTTGTTCCCCGAGGCGATCTGCGCACTGGCGGACGCTACCCCTTCGGCGTTGCTGCGCACCGTGCTGACGGTGTTGACCAGGCTCTGTTGCATGCGCTGCAAGGCGCTGAGCAGGTGCCCAGTTTCGTCCTTGGACCGCACGACGATCTGGCCGCTCAGGTCACCACTGGCCACGCGGTCAGCCGCTTCCACAGCCTGCGCCAGGGGACGGGTGATGGAGCGGATGATGCTGACGGCCAGAAAGATCGCAATGCCAATGGCGAGTGCGCCCGCGATCAGCACATCCCGTTGCAACGCAGCCGCAGCCGCTTCGGCCCGTGCACCTGCGTCCGCAGTTTTAAGGGACTGAAACTCCATCTGCTCATCGATGGCGGCCATGTAGGCCCGCTGTGCGGGGCGAAGTTGCTCTTCCAGGAGCTTGAGGCCTTCGTCCCGTTGCCCTTGCTGAAGCAGTGCCAGGTATTGATCCCTCAGCTTCAGGAAATCAGCGCGCCGCTGCTGCATGCGCGTGAGGAGTTCCTTGCCTTTGTCAGAAACGAGCAATTCGTTGAGGGTTTTGTATTGCGCATCGATCTCCGCCGCAGAGGCAGAAATCTGGCTGGTGGCCGACTTCACGATCGATTCTTTGGTGAAGATCGCCAAATTGCGCACCTGAATGGCCTGCTCGTTCACTCCGTCATTGAGCACTCCCAGGGACTTGATGATCTGCAGCCGGACATCAATCACTTCCTTGAGTTCTGTGCGCTGGTTGGCCGATCGCACCAGGCTCACCGCACCCAAAGTGGCCAGCAGAAGCACCATGACGGCAAATGCCACGGCCAGCCGGGTTGAAATCTTTAACTGATTCATCCTTCTTCTCCTCTGGGTTGATGTTGTGGTGGTGATTAGCTAGAAGTTCGTTGACGAAACAAAAAAACCAAATCACCCTCAGGCAAGGCGCAAACCACGGCGATGTCTGGCGTCTTCAGGCAACGAATGTCCCACCCGGGACACCGTACGTTACCCGCGCGCAGCTTTTGTCACCAGCCCTATTTCGTCGCTGCTGAGCAACGCCTCGATGTCCATCACGATCAGCATGCGATCACCCAGGCTGGCAATGCCGGTGACAAAGGTCGGGTCCACATGGCCCTGCCGCTCGAACTGGGGCGTGGGCTTGATGAGGTCGGGCGTGAGTGAGACCACATCGGCCACCGCATCCACCACCGCACCGATCACCGTGGCGCCAATGTCAAGAATGATGACCACGGTGAACTCGGTGTAGCTGGCCTCGGAGCACTGCAGCTTCACGCGCAGGTCCAGAATGGGAACGATACGGCCACGCAGGTCGATCACGCCCTTGATGAAATCCGGCGAATGCGCCAGACGTGTGGGCCGCTCGTACGACCGGATCTCCTGCACGTGCAAGATGTCGATGCCGTATTCCTCCGCCCCCAGGCGAAAAGTCAGGAATTCACGCGCGGCTGCCGTGTGGCCGGCAGCCCCTGCGCGGGATGTGGGGTGGGCAGCGGCGGGAGCAGCGGCAATAGCGGTCATGGCACGGGCTTTCGGGCGGTTGGAGGGATGCGAACTGCGCCAGAACGCAGTGAACGCAAGAGCTATCCAAAGCATAGCAGTGCATGGTTGCAAAATGTGACATTCCTCGGCAATCCCCCCCTCCGGTTGAAGGGGACTGCACCGGGTACGGGCCGGGGCAATTGGAGAGCTTGCTCCATTTCGCGCCCTGCCTTGGTGCGCAAAAACTGCTACCGTCGCAGCAACCGCGTGCCCCGCCCGGCAGGCGCCCGTTTGGAAACGACGACCTGATGCCTTTTTTCTCCGACCGCAAATCCACCGACCCGCACCACATGCCGCCGCCAAGCCTGCCCCTGCTGGCTCTGGAGCTGCGGGCACCGTGGGAGTTTGGCGCCGTGCTGCCCGCCTGGCCTGTGCTGCAGCGAGCCCCCCTGGGGGATGGGCACACGGTCATCGTGTTCCCGGGCCTCACGGCGGGTGACACCACCACCCTGCCCCTGCGCCGCTACCTCGAATCGCGCAACTACAACACGCTGGGCTGGGGCCAGGGCCTGAACCTGGGGCCGCGCGAAGGCGTGCTGGAGACCGCCAAGGCCCAATTGCAGCAAGCGGCGGATGCCAGCGGCAACAAGGTGAGCCTGGTGGGCTGGAGCCTGGGCGGTATCTACGCCCGCGAGCTGGCCAAGGAGATGCCGGACCTGGTGCGCTGCGTGGTCACCCTGGGCACGCCGTTTGCAGGGCCACACACCTCCACCAACGCCTGGCGCATCTATCAATTCGCCAGCGGCCGCAGCATCGAGCGCGAGACCGAGAACTACAACCTGCCCGAGGCGCCCACCGTGCCCACCACCAGCATCTACTCGCGCACCGACGGCGTGGTGGCCTGGCGCGGCAGCATCCAGGCGCCCGCCGACCACAACCCCCACACCGAGAACATCGAAGTGGTGGCCAGCCACTTTGGCATCGGCCTGAACCCGAGCGCCTGGTGGGCCGTGGCCGACCGCCTGGGCCAGCCCCACGGGCCTGGCGTGGTGTGGCAACCCTTTCAGCGCCCCCAGTTGCCGGGGCTGCACTTGGTGTATCCCAACCCGCACCGCTGACCAGGGCACAGACCGGATCACTGACCGGCCTGAATGGACGGCACGTTGCTAGGTGCCAGGCAAAAAAAAGCACGCAGAAGGTAGCCCCTCTGCGTGCTTCTTCACTTCTGTTTTGATAGCTATCAGCGCATGATCTACCTGCGCTTGCGGCCGTTTTGACCTGAATTCTTCATACCGAGGCCTGTCTGGCCCTCGTCAGAAGCTCTCCCAGTCGTCGTCGCTTCCCCCTGCCTTGGGCGCCTGGGCCGGGCTGGGCGCTGCAGGTTTGGCGGCTGCTGCCGGGGCTGCAGCCCCTGCGCTGCTGGCCTTGGGCGCTGCCAGGCTGGCGGCGGGTTTGCTGCCGCTCTTGGCGCTGCTGCCCAGGCTGGTGCTGCGGGCCGGGGCCTTGTAGCTGGGCGCTGCCATGGGAGCGCGGGCGGGGGCTGCGCTGCTGCGCGCCGGGCTGTGGCTGATGCTGGCGTCGAGCTTGAATACGGCCACGGCATTGACCAGTTCGCCGGCCTGGGCGTTCAGCGCGCTGGCGGCCGCGGCCATTTCTTCCACCAGGGCGGCGTTTTGCTGGGTGGCCTGGTCCATCTGGGTGACGGCTTCTCCCACTTG
>NZ_LMHQ01000024.1:0-14786 GCF_001428225.1 Acidovorax sp. Root70 | reverse complement strand
CTTCTCACAAAGCCCTCATGCCGTGCGCATGGGGCCTTGGCAATTACATGGCGTTGCCGATTTCGCCTGCGGAGATCTTGCCGGTACGCACAGCTTCAGCAGCCTGGGCACGCACGGCAGCGCGGTCAGCGGTGGACTTGTAAGTCACCACACGCGAACCAGCGGGTTCGATGGAACGGGTCTGGGCCACGGTAGCGGCTTCGGCAGCCACTTCAGCGCGGGTGCGGTTGGTTTCGAACTTGGTGGCGAATTGCGAAGCATCGGCTTCATCAGCCTGGGCACCAAAGGAAGNCGGTTGGTTTCGAACTTGGTGGCGAATTGCGAAGCATCGGCTTCATCAGCCTGGGCACCAAAGGAAGCGAAAGCGGCGACAGCGGCGATAGACAGGAAACGTGCGGTGTTGTTCATGGTGAAACTCCGAAAAATTCAAAAATAAGGGATTGGGGTACTGAGAGATACGGCGCAGCCAGGGCAGCAGATTCAGCCGCCCCTGGTCAATCAGCCGCGCTCACCCGAAGAAATCTGGCCAGTGCGCACAGCTTCAGCAGCCTGGGCACGCACGGCAGCACGGTCAGCCGTGGACTTGTAAGTCACCACACGCGAACCAGCAGGTTCGATCGAGCGGGTCTGGGCCACGGTAGCGGCTTCGGCAGCCACTTCAGCGCGGGTGCGGTTGGTTTCGAACTTGGTGGCGAATTGCGAAGCATCGGCTTCATCAGCCTGGGCACCAAAGGAAGCCCGCCCCTGGTCAATCAGCCGCGCTCACCCGAAGAAATCTGGCCAGTGCGCACAGCTTCAGCAGCCTGGGCACGCACGGCAGCACGGTCAGCCGTGGACTTGTAAGTCACCACACGCGAACCAGCGGGTTCGATGGAACGGGTCTGGGCCACGGTAGCGGCTTCAGCAGCCACTTCAGCGCGGGTGCGGTTGGTTTCGAACTTGGTGGCGAATTGCGAAGCATCGGCTTCRTCRGCCTGGGCACYAAAGGAAGCGAAAGCGGCGACAGCGGCGAYAGACAGGAAACGTGCGGTGTTGTTCATGATGGAAATCCTTGAAGTTAAAGAAGCGGCTCAGAAAAACCGGAGCAAAGCGCCAAAAACAAAGAAAGCTGCTTCNAGACAGGAAACGTGCGGTGTTGTTCATGATGGAAATCCTTGAAGTTAAAGAAGCGGCTCAGAAAAACCGGAGCAAAGCGCCAAAAACAAAGAAAGCTGCTTCAGACCGGGTTCGGTGAGTCGCCTTGCGGGTTCGGCTCATCGATGGGATGAACTGTACGCGGGTGGGGGGCAGAGAAAAACCACCGGGTCGCGAACTAACTGTTCCAGTATTGNACCGGGTTCGGTGAGTCGCCTTGCGGGTTCGGCTCATCGATGGGATGAACTGTACGCGGGTGGGGGGCAGAGAAAAACCACCGGGTCGCGAACTAACTGTTCCAGTATTGGAAACAATAAGGATCCGTTGGAAGCCTGTGCGCCAGTGCAGGCTGACTTGGGTGGGCCTCGACGGGCCTTGATCATGGATTACCCGGGTACGAATTCGGGACGGTCGGTATGCGCTCTATGGGAGGCGGCCTGGGCGGGGAAGAAGGCCCTGGCGCGCGCTCGAGGCGGCAGGGACCCACAAGGCGGGAAGGAGCATGTGGTGTGGGCCTTCTCCGCGCGCAGCAATGGTCTGCGGCCTGCTCAGCGGCGCTCAGTGCACCATCGGTGCGTCAGGCAACTCGTTGATCGATGGGGAGTCCGCGGTGCGTGGAAAGTGCTCTGCCAGCAAGGCGCCCACCGCATCTATGGCCTGCGCCAGACCGTCCTCGTAGCGGCCTTGCTGAAACCGGGCCGACATCTGCTCGGCCATCCTTTGCCAGGTGGCGGGGGGCACATGCCGCGCCAGTCCCCGGTCGGCAACGATCTCGAATGCGTGCTCGGGCATCAGCAGGTAGATCAGTACGCCGTTGTTGTGTTCGGTGTCCCACACACGGTGTTTGCTGAACAGCATGAGCGCGCGTTCACGTGCCTTGGCGTGGCGCCGCAGGTAGCTCCAGGGCAGCCCGCTCTCCACCACGATGCGGATCTGCCCGGTGTGGTGCAACTCGCTGACAGCGACCTGCGCGCCGAGGCGCTGCAGCGTAGGCGCCGGAATGGCGGATCGGCCAAACGCATCGTGCCAGCGGTGGCGGACCAGGCGCGAGATGGCGCGCCATGGGGTGTGCGTTGGTCGGTCGTTGTTCTCCGCATCCATCACCAGTCTCCCGAAGCGCCGCCACCACCAAAATCGCCACCACCGCCTGAGCTGAAGCCACCACCACCACTGCCGCTACCGAAACCGCCGGAACTGCCGCTGCTCCATCCGCCCGAGCCTCTGCCGCCATGCCCCAGGCTGACGGGGCCGCTGCTGCCCCCGAAAAGCCAGGTGTAGAGCAGCGCGATCACGCCCGCGCCGACCGACAGCAACAGGCTGGACGTGAATACGAACGCCAGGGCACCCACACCGCCTCCCACCACCAGCCCGCCCAGGGCCGCGCCCAGGATGCTGCGGGCCAGGGGGCCGCCCACCATCACGCCAAAGAACAGGAAGATGGCAAAGTCGGTCCAGTCAAAAAGGCCATGGCCTGGGCCTTTTGCGGTTGCGGAAGGCGTGGTGGGCGGAGCGGGCAGCGCCTCGCCTGCAATGCGTGCGCCAATTTGGGTGACGGCGGCGGCCAGGCCACCGGCAAAGTCGCCCTGCTGAAAGCGGGGCTTCATGGCGCCGTCGATGATGCGCGCGGCCGCAATGTCGGGGATCGCGCCCTCCAGCGATTTGGCAACCTCGATGCGCATCCGGCGGTCGTTCTTGGCCACCACCACCAGCACGCCATCACCCACTTCGCGGCGGCCGATCTTCCACAAGTTGCCGACGCGGTTGGCGTAGGCGGCGATGTCTTCCGGGGCGGTGGTGGGCACCATCAGTACGACGACTTGCGCGCCATGGGCCCTCTCGAGCGCAGCCAGTTGGCCTTCCAGCGCCTGGGTGTCTGTGGTGGTGAGCGTGCCGCTCTGGTCGATGACGTGGCCGGTGAGGGGTGGCACGACCAGCGGTTGCGCCTGGGCCCAGCCCAGGGTAGGCAAAAATGGTATTAAAAATATAGCTGTCAGTGCATATCTTGTAAGCGCTAGCAGCATATTCGGCTCACATCATCTCGTGTGGATGGGTTGTCTATTGCTTGGGCTTGGAGGCGGAGAAATCCACGGTGGGAGGCGCGGCAATCTGGGCCTCGTTGGCCACGGTGAAGCTGGGCTTGGGCGCGTAGCTGAAGGCCATGGCCGTCAGGTTGGTGGGGAAGCTGCGCGCCAGCACGTTGTACTCCTGCACGGTCTGGATGTAGCGGTTGCGGGCCACGGTGATGCGGTTCTCGGTGCCCTCCAGCGTCACCCGCAGGTCACGAAATCCCTGATTGGCCTGCAGCGTGGGGTAGCGCTCGGACACGACCATCAGGCGCGACAGGGCGCTGGACAGCTCGCCCTGGGCCTGCTGGAACTTGCTGAATGCCTCGGGGTTGTTCAGCGTCTCGGGTGTGACCTGGATCGCCGTGGCCTTGGCGCGGGCCTCGACCACCTTGGTCAGCGTCTCTTGTTCAAAGTTGGCCTCACCCTTGACGGTGGCGACGATGTTGGGCACCAGGTCGGCGCGGCGTTGGTACTGGTTGAGTACCTCGCTCCAGGCGGCCTTGGACTGCTCGTCCAGGCGCTGGAAGTCGTTGTAGCCGCAGCCGCCCAGCGCGAGCGTGGCGGCCAGCAGGGTGAAGAGGGCGAGAAGACGTTGGATCATCATGATGGTGGAGTCCGCCGAGGGGTGGTAAATGGAGCGACTGTGCCAGAAGCAATGGTGCGCCTGCTGTGTGGCGGGCCTGCTGCAGTGGCCGGGGCATCCAGGCGCGTACAAAATCACAGGCCAGCACGGTCATGCGCCGCCACCGCACAATAGCAGGCTGGCGCCGCAGCTGTCACGCCATTCCATCCCACACCTCTTCTGAACACCATGCCCCGCGCCCAATCAAGAGCAGCCACCCTGGGTGGCTCCTCGGATGAAACCGAATCTGCGTTCTACGAAGCGCTGCAGCGCGGCGACATCGACCTGCTGATGTCCTGCTGGGCGGACGATGACGAGATCGTTTGCGTGCACCCAGGCGGTCCGCGTCTGCTGGGGCCCGCCGCCATCCGCGCCGCGTTCGAGGCCATGTTCTCGCACGGCACGTTGCGTGCGCGGCCGGTGCAGGTGCACCGTGTGGTGGCGCTGACGAGTGCGGTGCACAGCGTGGTCGAGCAGGTCGAGGTGATGCTGCCTGATGGACTGCACCAGGCCATGGTGCTGGCCACCAACGTCTATCACAAGACCCCCGAAGGCTGGCGCATGGTGGCCCACCATGCCAGCCCCGGCGTGGCGCCAGATGCCCAGGTGGACGTGGCGCAGCGCCCGGTGCTGCACTAGGGCCCTGGCATGGAGATTTATGACCTTTTTGGCCAGAAGTGCCGTCAGAATATGCGTCAATAGCTATGAAATACATAGCACCAAGATGGCTCCCTGGGGGCCAGTTGCAAACGATCTGGCCCGCACTCTACGCGCGCCGCGCGTTCGGCCCCCGTCCCGAATATCGCCGCGAGCGGTGGGACACGCCTGACGGTGATTTCGTCGATGTGGACTTCCTGCAAGAGGGTGGGAGTGACGCAACAGGCGCCGCCCCCCGGCCGCTGCTGGTGGTGTTTCATGGGCTGGAGGGCTCATCGCGCAGCCACTACTGCGAAGCCTTTGCCGATCTGGCGCGCGAACACGGCTGGGCCTGCGCGCTGCCGCACTTCCGCGGTTGCAGCGGCGAGATCAACCGCGCCCCGCGCGCCTACCACTCGGGCGACCATGCCGAGATCGGCTGGATGCTGGGGCAGCTGCGCGCGCGCCACCAGGGCCCGTTGATGGCGGTGGGGGTGTCGCTGGGTGGCAACGCGTTGCTGCGCTGGGCCGCCGAAGTGGGCACTGACGCAGCGCGCAGCGCCGACGCAGTGGCCGCCGTGTGCTCGCCCATCGACCTGGCGGCGGGCGGCCATGCCATTGGGCGTGGCTTCAACCGGCTGGTGTACACCCGCATGTTCATGCGCACCCTGGTGCCCAAGGCGCTGCAGAAGCTGGCCCAGCACCCAGGGCTGTTTGACCGGGAAGCACTGTTGAAAGCGCAGGACCTGTACGCGTTTGACAACGTTTTCACTGCCCCCGTCCACGGGTTTCGCAATACCGAGGATTACTGGCTGCGGGCGTCGGCCAAGCCGCTGCTGCACCGCATCCGCATTCCGGCGCTGGTGGTGAACGCGCGCAACGACCCCTTCGTGCCTGCCAGCAGCCTGCCGGGCATGCGCGAGGTAGGGCGCCATGTCACGCTGTGGCAGCCACCCCACGGCGGGCATGTGGGGTTCCCGCGCGGGTTGCCACCGGGGCATGTGCGCGCCATGCCCGACGCCGTGGGCGCGTGGCTGGCCGAGCACAGCGGGGCGCCGCACCTGCACGGAGCACAATCGGCCCATGGATGACATCGTCAAACAGGCACTGGCCAAATGGCCCAACGTGCCCGACTGTTATGGCTGGCTGGGGCTGGATACGCGCGGGCACTGGTATTTGCGTGATGACGCTGCGCAGGCGGCAGGGGCTTTTCCGCGCAGCAAAGGCACGCTGCTGCAACACGACAAGTTGCTGGCTTTCATTGCGCGCAACTACGAGCACGACGACCAGGGTCAGTGGTTCTTTCAGAACGGCCCCCAGCGGGTCTACGTGGAGCTGGAGGCTACGCCCTGGGTGTGGCGCCTGCAGCCCCAGGACTTTCGTGCAGCCAGCCACACCGGCCTAGAAGCGTCGGTGCGCCGCTGCCTGCTGGACGAACAGGGCCGTGTGTACCTCGAGACAGACTTGGGACTGGGGTTGGTGCACACGCTCGATGTAGCCATAGCTGCCGAGGCGGTGACAGGCGGGTACTGGACGCCCGAGGACGTGAAGGCGCAGGACCTTCCGGCGCGCTACGGTTATGTGTGCAGTCCGCACGCGCTGTGGCAGGCAGGGAGGCCACCGCAGCCCTGACGCCAGCGGTTGCAGTCCCGAGGCACGGTCGCGCATGGGCGGTAGGGATCTCGGCGCCTTGCTCTGGCCCAACGGGAAGCGGGCACAAAAAAGCCGGTCACGGGGACCGGCTTTCGGGGGGGGGGGTGAGCCGTCCTTACTTGGCGGCGGCTGCCATGAACTCCACAGCCGCGCGCAGGTCGGCGTCAGAGGCTTGTGTGCCGCCACGGGGAGGCATGGCACCTTTGCCCTTGGCGGCGCTGGCGTACAGCGCGTCGATGCCCACTGACAGGCGGGTGGCCCAGGCGGCCTTGTCGCCAAACTTGGGGGCGCCGGCTACGCCTGCAGCATGGCACACCTGGCAAGCCTGTTTGTACAGGGCCTCGCCAGCACCGGCGGAGGCTGCTGCAGGTGCCGGTGCAGCGGGCGCTGCAGCGGCCACGGGGGCAGCAGCAGGCGCTGGGGCAGCAACAGCGGCGGCGGCCGGGGCGGCATCCGCTTGTGCTCCAGCCGCTGCGGGGGCTGCAGGCTCGGCAAACTTGGCACCGCCGGCGTTGGCCATGTAGGCCACGGCGCGGGCGATTTCGGTGTCGTTGAAGTCCCCGCCGCCTTGCGGAGCCATGGCGCCCTTGCCCTTCAGGGCCGACTGCACCAGGGCTTCAAAACCGGTGCCGATGCGCGAAGCCCAGGCGGCCGCATCGCCAAACTTGGGGGCACCCGCCGCGCCGGACGCATGGCAGGCCGAGCACTGGGCCTTGAACACGTCTTCGCCGCTCTTGAGCGGACGGTTGGCATCACGCACCTCGACCATGCCGATCTTCTGGATGCGTTCGGCGATGGCCTTTTCAGGGTTGACCGCGCCGGCAGCGGGCTTGTCCGCCGACGTTACATACAGGACCAAGCCAATGATGGCAAAGATCGGAATCACAAACGAGAAAAGTACCGCGACCAGCAACTGCTTGGGGTTCTTGATCGGGCCGGTATGGGCTTCTTCGTGGTGGTTGTCGCTCATGTCGTCCTCAGGTGTATCGGGGGCTTCGGTGTAATCAACCTTAAATTATATCTGCGGGGATGGTTATTCCCATCCCCGCGCGATGCAGACACCCACGGGTTTGCCCCAAAGAGGGCGCCGCGCCCGAGGGGACTGAGCACCCTCGAAGGCGGGGGCTCAAGAGGGCGTCTGGGCGGTGGTGTCGGGCGCACCGCCCCCCAGTGCCTTGTACAGCGACACCTGGTTTTGCAGCTGTGCCAGTCGCACCTGGACCACCGCCTGTTGGGCGGTGAACAGCGAGCGTTGGGCGTCCAGCAGGTCCAGATAGCTGGCCACGCCGTTGCGGTAGCGCAGGTCGGCCAGTTGCAAACGTGCAGCCTCTGCCTGCGCCTGCTGTTGCTGGGCCTGGGCCTGTTCGCCCAAGGTGGCTTGCCCGGCCAGGGCGTCCGAGACTTCGCGGAAGGCGGTCTGGATGGCCTTCTCGTACTGCGCCACGGCAATCTCCCGGCCGACCCGTGCGCTGTCCAGGTTGGCCTGGTTGCGGCCCGCGTCAAAGATGGGCAGCAGCAGCGACGGCGCGATGGTGAAGCCCCAGGAGCCGTTCTTGAACAGGCCCGAGAGCTCGCCACTGGCCGTGCCCGCCTGCGCCGTCAGCGCGATGCGCGGGAAGAATGCTGCCCGCGCGGCACCGATGTTGGCATTGGCGCCGATCAGTTGCTGCTCTGCCTGGCGGATGTCCGGCCGGCGGGTGAGCAGCTCAGACGGCACGCCGGCGGGCAGCGACGCCATCGCAGGCGCATCGGCCAGCTTGCCCCCGGCCAGGCTGGCCCGGACATCCTGGGGCAGCGCCTGGCCCAGCAGCAAGGCCAGCGCGTTTTCGTCAAGGGCGCGCTGGCGCTGCTGCTGCGCCAGGGTGGCGCGGGCCGCCTGGGTGAGCGACTCTGCCTGGCGGAAGTCGAGTTCGGACGCCACGCCTGCGTCCAGGCGCATCTTGGTCAGGCGCACCGACTCTTCGCGCGAGGCGAGGGTCTGGCGCGACAGGTCCAGCAGCTCCTCGTCGGCCAGCAGGGTCAGCCAGCCGTTGGCCACGGCCGCTACCAGGCTGACCTGGGCGGCGTTGCGGCCTTCTTCCGTGGCGAGGTACTGGGCCAGGGCCTGCTCCTTGAGGCTGGCAATGCGGCCAAAGAAGTCGATCTCCCACGCGGATACGGCCAGGCCTACGCTGAACGAGTTGGTCAGGTTGCCCGTGCCGGTGGCGGGCGCCCGACTGGCATTGGCAGCCAGGCCCACGCCCGGGTACAGGTCTGCCCGGCGCACCTGGTAGGTCGCCCGAGCCTGCTCGATATTCAGCATGGCCACGCGCAGGTCGCGGTTGCTGGCCAGCGCAATGTCGATGAGCTGTTGCAGGCGTGGCTCCGCAAAATAGCTTTGCCAGGGCACGGTGGGGCCCGACTGTGCTGCTGCGCCTGCGGTTGCGGCCGCCCCGCTGGCGTAGGCCGCAGGGACCGGTGCCTGTGGGCGCTCGTAGGTGGGGATGAATGAGCAGCCAGCCAGCAGCGCAGCCGCTGTAGCCGCTGCCAGCGCCATGGAGGTGCTGCGGTGCTTAGTCATGGGTTCCAACTCCTGCTTCTTCTGCATGGCGGCGGTTCATTTCCTGCTGGCGTGCGCTGCCCTTGAACAGGCTGCGCACCACCACAAAGAACACGGGCACAAAGAAAACGGCCAGGGCAGTGCCCGTGACCATGCCACCCAGCACGCCGGTGCCGATGGCCCGCTGGCTGGCCGAGCCTGCGCCCGACGCAATGACCAGCGGCAGTACGCCGAGACCAAAGGCCATCGAGGTCATCACGATGGGGCGGAACCGCAGATGCGCGGCGGCCAGCGCCGACTCGATCACGCCCTTGCCCTGGGCCTGCAGGTCCTTGGCGAACTCGATGATCAGGATGGCGTTTTTCGCCGACAGGCCAATGATGGTGATCAGGCCTACCTGGAAGTACACGTCATTGGCGTAGCCGCGCAGCAACGTGGCCAGCAGCACGCCCAGCACCCCGAGCGGTACCACCAGGATCACGGCCAGGGGGATCGACCAGCTCTCGTACAAGGCGGCCAGGCACAGGAACACGGCCAGGATGGCAAAGCCGTACAGGATGAGGGACTGCGACCCAGCCAGCTTTTCCTCGCGTGACTGGCCTGTCCATTCAAACCCAAAGCCTTGGGGCAACTGGCCCGCGAGCTTCTCCATCTCAGCCATGGCGGCGCCCGTGCTGTAGCCAGGCGCAGGCGATCCAGAGATGCGCATGGCCGGGTAGCCGTTGTAGCGCACGGTTTGCTGTGCACCGGTCACCCAGCGCGTGGTGGCAAAGGCCGACAGCGGCACAGGCTTGCCCTGGCTGTTGGTGGCATTGATGCGCAGCAGGTCATCGGGCTGCATGCGCGCCGGAGCATCTGCTTGCACCACCACCCGCTGCAGGCGGCCCTGGTTCGGAAAGTCGTTCACATAGCTGGAGCCCAGTGCCGTGGACAGCGCGGAGTTGATCGCATCAAAGGGCACGCCCAGCGCGTTGGCCTTGTCCCGGTCGATGTCGATCTGCAGCTGTGGAGCGTCTTCCAGGCCATCGGGGCGCAACTGCGTCAGCACCTTGCTTTGCGATGCCATGCCCAGCAGCTGGTTGCGCGCCTTCACCAGGGCTTCATGCCCCGCACCGCCTCGGTCCTGCAGGCGGAATGTGAAGCCGCTGGCGTTGCCCAGCTCAGGAATGGGCGGCGGGCTCAGGGGGAAGATGAACGCATCGCGGATGCCCATCAGTGCACCAAACGCGCGGTTGGCCACATCCTGCGCCGACTGGCCGGGGCCATGGCGCTCGCTCCAGTCCTTGAGAGTCACGAACGCGAGGGCCGCATTCTGTCCCTGGCCGGAGAAGCTGAAGCCCAGCACACCCACCATGCTCTGCACTTCAGGCTGCTTGAGGATGAAGCCCTCGACCTGCTCCATCACGGCGAGCGTGCGCTCCTGGGTGGCGCCAGGGGGCAATTGCACGTTGACGATGATGTTGCCTTGGTCTTCACTGGGCAGGAACGAGGTGGGCAGGCGCATGTACACCACGGCCACGGCCCCGACGATGGCTGCGTAAATGACCAGGTAGCGAGCGGCGCGCCGGAGAATGCGCGCCACGAAACCTTCGTAGCCTTTGGCGGTGCGCGAAAAACCGCGATTGAACCAGCCAAAAAACCCGGTCTTCTCATGGTGGTGCCCTGCCTCTACGGGCTTGAGCAGCGTGGCGCACAGTGCGGGGGTGAGCGACAGCGCCATGAAGGCCGAGAAGCCTATGGAGGCCACCATCACCGCCGAGAACTGGCGGTAGATGTTGCCGGTGGAGCCTGCGAAAAATGCCAGTGGCACGAACACCGAGATCAGCACCACCGTCACGCCGATGATGGCGCCGGAGATCTGGCGCATGGCCTTGCGCGTGGCTTCCAGTGGCGACAGGCCTTCCTCGCTCATGATGCGTTCGACGTTCTCCACCACCACGATGGCGTCGTCCACCACGATACCGATCACCAGCACCATGCCGAACATCGTCAGCACGTTGATCGAGAAGCCCAGCGCGAGCAGCGTGGCAAACGTGCCCAGCAGCGCAATCGGCACCACGATGGTCGGGATGATGGTGTAGCGCCAGTTCTGCAGAAACAGGAACATCACCAGGAACACCAGCACCACCGCCTCGACCAGTGTTTCTGCGACCTGCTTGATGGAGATGTCCACGAAGCGCGAGCTGTCGTACGGAATGCTCCAGCTCATGCCTTCGGGAAAGTAGCGCGACAGCTCGTCCATCTTGGCACGTACGTCCTTGGCGGCTTCGAGGGCATTGCCGCTGGGCGACAGCTGAACGCCGATACCCACCGCAGGCTTTCCGTTCAGACGTGCGGCGGTGGCATAGGCCTGGCCGCCCAGTTCCACACGCGCCACATCCTTGATGCGCACGGTAGAGCCATCGGTGTTCGCACGCAGCACGATGTTGCCGAACTGCTCGACGCTGGACAGTTGCCCGTTGACCACCACGGTGGCGGCAATGCCCTGGCCCGCGACGTTGGGCAGGTCGCCAATGGTGCCGCTGGCCACCTGGGCGTTTTGGGCGCGGATGGCGGCGGTGATCTCTGCGGCTGACAGGTTGTAGCTCAGCATCTTGGCCGGGTCGATCCAGATGCGCATCGCCCGCTCGGTACCGAACAGCTGCGCCTGGCCAATGCCCTTGAGGCGTTGCAGTTCTGGCACCACGTTGCGCGAGGCATAGTCACCCAGGGCCACGGTGTCGGTGGCCGGGTTGGTGGAGGACAGCATGGTGAACAGCAAGAAGTTGGAGCGTGATTTGTCCACGCGCACGCCCTGCTGCGTCACGGCAGACGGCAGACGCGGCGAAGCGCGCGAGAGCCGGTTCTGCACGTCCACTTGCGCTAGGTCGGCATTGGTGCCGGGCTGGAAGCTCAGCGTGATGCTGCCGGAACCATCGGCTTGGGCCACTGACTCCATGTAGATCAGCCCGGGAGAGCCGTTCATCTCGCGCTCGATCACCGACAGCACGCTGTCTTCGAGGGTTTGTGCCGACGCCCCGGGGTAGGCTGCGTTGATGACGATGGATGGGGGCGCCACTGGCGGGTACTGGGCAATGGGTAGCTGCGTGATGGCCACGCCGCCCATCACCATGATGAACAGCGCAATCACCCACGCAAAGATGGGGCGGTCAATGAAAAATTTGGCCATGCTGGATTGCCCCTTATGGCTTGGATGCGGCCGACGCAGGCGCTGCCGGTGCCTCTGCGTAGGTGGGCGCAGAGGCTGTGGCTGCTGCTGGCGCAGGCGTGCTTGGCGCTTGCCATGGCACGGGTTTGACCGGGGTTCCTGGGGGCAGCATCTGCAGTTTCTGGAATCCGTCCACCATCACCTTTTCACCCGCCTTCAGACCGTCCAGCACCACCCAGCGGTTGTTCTGGGCTGCGTTGATCTTGACGGTGCGTTGCGACACCTTGCCGTCATCGCCGACCACGCTGACGGTATCGCCCTGCTGTGTGCGGGTGACCGCCTGTTGCGGCAAGGTGATGGCGTTGCTGGCTTGGGCCTGTTCAATCCGCACCCGCAGATAGAGCCCGGGCAGCAGTTCACCCTTGGGGTTGGGGACTTCGGCGCGCAGGGTGACTTGGCCGGTTGTTGCGTCCACCGACAGGTCGGTGAACAGCAGTTTCCCGGTTTGCGTGTAATCGGTGCCATCACTGAGCACCAGCTTGACGCTGGCCGCCTGACCGTTGCCCGCGCGCTTGAATTGGCCGCTTTCCATGGCGCGACGCAGCTGGAATACGTCGCTGGCCGATTGGGTGAAGTTCACGTACACCGGGTCGATCTGCTGCACCACTGCCAGTGCAGTAGCTTCGCCCTGGCCGACAAGGGCCCCCTCGGTGACCAGCGCGCGGCCAATGCGGCCGGAAATCGGGGACGTCACGCTGGCGTAGCTGAGGTTGATGTCGGCGGTGCGTACGGCGGCCTTGGCCGCTGCCACATCTGCCTGTGCCTGCTTCTCGGCCGCCTCTGCATTCACAAAGTCCTGCTTGCTGATGGCATTGGCGGCCACCAGGGGCCGGTAGCGCTCCGCTTGCGCGCTGGCCTGTGCGAGGTTGGCCTGTGCTTTGGCCAAGCTGGCGCGCGCGCTCTCAGCGGCGGCGGCGTAAGGAGCGGGATCAATGCGGAACAGCACTTGCCCCGCCTTGACGTCACTGCCTTCCTTGAAGACGCGCTGCTGCAGGATGCCTGCAGCCCGTGCACGCACTTGAGCCACCCGCGACGCTTCGACGCGGCCAGGCAGTTCGGTGACCAGTCCCACGTCGCCGGGGGTGGCGGTGACCACCCCCACTTCTACGGGTGGGGGCTTGGGGCCCCCGGCGCCAGCAGCCTGTCCGTCGGTCTTTCCGCATGCGGACAGGAGCAACACCGCTGCGCTGATGGCAGCCAGCGAAAGCACTCGTCGGGTGGGGGCGGCACGCAAGTGCGGGGTGCCGGATGCGTCACGCAGTTGGGGCATGAGAGTCCTCTGTTGGATGTGCGTCAAAAAGGGAGCGTCAGAAAGAAAATGCGGACGCAGGGCGGCGCACGCAATGTCCCGACAGTTTGATCAGAAATTATACATACAGACATGAATGTATAATTGTTGACTGCTCAAGATGCCCCTAGGCAGCTGTAAGGGCTTTGGAGACTCAACGAGGTATTTGACTATGGCGCGCCGGACAAAAGAAGATGCAATCGCTACCCGTAACGGGTTGATCGATGCTGCCGAGCGGGTGTTTCGGGAAAAGGGCGTGTCTCGGGCCTCTTTGAGCGATATTGCGCAGGCAGCAGGGGCTACCCGGGGGGCGATCTACTGGCACTTTAAAGACAAGGTGGATTTGTTTGGCGCCATGATGGACCGGGTTGCGTTGCCGCTGGAGCAGGGCTTTGCCAGGTTTGAGGACAGTGCCGATGCGGATCCGGTGCAGCGGCTTCGTGCGGTCATGGCGCTGGTGCTGCACAGCGTGGCTTCGGACGAGCACACCCGACGGGTTTTTGAGATTGCTCTGTACAAGGTGGAATACGTGAGCGAGCTGATGGGCTTGCGCGAGCGCCATGTGGCAGCGTCCGAGGGGTTTACGCAGCTGCTGGCGCGCGACTTTGCGCTGGCGGCTAGTTCGCAGGAGGTGGTGCTGCCCATGACGGCCATGGAGGCCGCCATCAGCTTGCATGCATTGTTCGATGGCCTGATCCGCAACTGGATCCTGAATGACGGGGGTTTCGATCTTGTTCGCGTGGGGGGCGCCAGCACCGACGCATTTTTGCTTGGAGTGGGGTTGTCGCTAGGCGACTTGAAGATGCCCGCTGCGTCCTGCGGAGGCTGAGAACCGGGGACTTTTCTTGGTGAGATGCTTGTCGCATGCAATAATGAAAGGCTGTGTTGATCAGAGGTATGCGGCTGTAGCTCAGTGGATAGAGTATTGGCCTCCGAAGCCAAGGGTCGTGGGTTCGATCCCCGCCAGCCGCACCATGATGCATGCAGTCGCAAACGCTGTCCGTGTTTGTGATGGGCGCCAAAAACGCTAATTTTCTGAATGCGCGAAAATTTGGTGCTATAATTCGAAATTCTCCGGAGGGGTGCCCGAGTGGCTAAAGGGGGCAGACTGTAAATCTGTTGGCTTACGCCTACACTGGTTCGAATCCAGTCCCCTCCACCAGTGAGTGAGCAGTGTTGAGAGTGATGCTTGATTTGTGATTGCAAAGTCAAGTTCGCAAAGACCGATGGTCTGCGCGGGAGTAGTTCAATGGTAGAACCCTAGCCTTCCAAGCTAATGACGCGGGTTCGATTCCCGTCTCCCGCTCCATTGTTTGTTGTGCTGGTTTGTTGAGTAGAAATTTTTGGTGCTGCGCAAGCGGTGTCAATTGCCCATGTGGCTCAGTGGTAGAGCACTCCCTTGGTAAGGGAGAGGTCGCGGGTCCGATTCCCGCCATGGGCACCACTTTCTGGTGCGTCCGGTTCTGGTTGCGCCGAGATCCTGTTGTGTTGATATAGATTTTTTTCGGAGTCGGAAAAATGGCAAAAGGAAAGTTCGAGCGGACCAAGCCCCACGTCAACGTGGGCACGATCGGCCACGTGGACCATGGCAAGACGACGCTGACGGCAGCGATTGCCACGGTGCTGTCCGCCAAGTTCGG
>NZ_LMHQ01000023.1:0-325065 GCF_001428225.1 Acidovorax sp. Root70 | reverse complement strand
ACCTCGACCTCCCCCGCGCTGGCAGACATCGCGGCCGCCAGGCCCACCGCCAGTGCGGCGATCTTTGTCATCTATATTTATAAGGGGTATCTGCTTAGCTCCAGTAGCTCCGTTGATACTGTGATTTCATCCAGCAATGGTATCCGATTGCCTCTCCCCGGTATTCTTGCTCACGACATCCCCATACGTCACTGGCGGCGTGACCACCGCTTGCTGCAGCAAGCGGTAAAACAGCATCCCGCGCGAGCTGGATGTGCGCCGGTTGAAGCGGAACACGAATTCATCGAGGTAGGCATCCAGGTGCTCTGGCTGCACAGAACCGTGGTGCGTTCCCAGCACCCAGCGCTGTACCAGCGAGGCGACCCGGTGCACTCCCGCCATGCAGACATGGGCAGGTACGCCCGAGCCGAGCATGACGGTGCGCTGGTGGGTGTAACCCAGCTCTCCCAGAGCGCGGTATGCCGCCGAACCATCCGTGCGGACCTGGGCTCCGGGCTCGACCACTTCCTGCACAAAGGGGATGACGTGGGTGGCGGAGTCTCGGTCGATGCGGCGCAACCGGATGCGCCCGAACCCCTTGGGCTCCACGATCTCCACCGCCATGACCATCAACACTTTGGTGGTGCTGCTCTTGCGCCCTGCAAGGGTGGCGGGATTTTTGCGATCCGTAATGGACAGGTACGTTTCATCCACCTCCACAAGCCCCTTGAGCTTGTCCCGGCCCGGGCGAACCATGGCGCGTCGGAACCGGTGCAGCATGGTCCAGGCCGTCTGGTAACTCCCCAAGCCCAATACGCGCTGCAGCCCCAGGGCGCTCACGCCTTGTTTCTGATTGGTCAGGTACCAAGCTGCAGCCAGCCAGACACGCAGCGGTGTGCGCGTCTTGTCAAAGATGGTCCYAGAGGTCACTGTGCCTTGATACTGGCATGAGCGGCACATCAGGCGAGTGCGGCTGGCGCGGTACACATCACCAGCGTTGCCGCAACGCGGGCAGACGAAGCCTTGGGGCCAGCGAAGCTTCTCCAGGAACGCCTGGCAGGCCTCTTCGGTGGCAAACCAGTCAAGAAATTCGTTCCAGGTGCGAGGGTAGTCCTGTCCAGGAGTTGGCGTTAGCATCTGGGTTTCCATCCAGCTATTCTGATGCCACTGGAGCTAAATAGATACCCCTTNAAACCAGTCAAGAAATTCGTTCCAGGTGCGAGGGTAGTCCTGTCCAGGAGTTGGCGTTAGCATCTGGGTTTCCATCCAGCTATTCTGATGCCACTGGAGCTAAATAGATACCCCTTATGTCTCAACAGGTGTGGGCCGCGCAGGCCCTTGAATCTTTCGATGCGGTGGTGCAGGCCACCGAGGGGTTTCGCAGCCGCGCTGGCCAGCGGCTGATGGCGCAGCAGGTGGCGCACACCTTCAGCAGCGCCACGCTGGGCAAGGTGGATGAAGAAAGCGGTGAAGACGCACCCACGCGCTCCATCGCTGTGATCCAGGCGGGTACGGGTGTGGGCAAGTCGCTGGCGTACTGCGCCCCCGCCATTGCGCTGGCACTGTCGCGCGGCACGCGGGTGCTGATCTCCACCGCCACCGTGGCATTGCAGGAGCAGCTGGTCAACAAGGACCTGCCCGCGCTGGCAGCGCTGATGCCGCAGCCCTTCAAGTTTGCGCTGGCCAAGGGGCGCGGGCGCTATGTGTGCAAGCTCAAGCTGGACCGCCTGGCGGGCACGGGCGAGGCCGAGGAAGAGGCCGACGACGACCTGTTTGCCGAAGAAGAAGCCGCTGCCCGCGCCAAGCGCCCCCGGCATGAGACCGAGGCGCGCATCCAGTTCTATTCGGCGATGGCGCAGACGCTGTCGAAGGGCGCGTGGGATGGTGACCGCGACAGCCTCGACACCCCGCCCGAGCCCGAGGTGTGGAGCCCCGTGGCGGCCGAGGGCGCCTCGTGCACCGGCAAGCATTGCCCGGCCTTCAGCCAGTGCACCTACTACGACAAGCGCAAGGAGCTGGTGGGCGCGCAGGTGATCGTGGCCAACCACGATCTGCTGCTGTCGTCCCTGGGCGCGCGCGTGCTGCCCGAGCTGGACAACTGCCTCTTGGTGCTGGACGAAGCCCACCACCTGCCATCGACCGCTTTGGATCAATTCGCGTGCAGCATGGACCTGTCGCGCATCACCTGGATTGAGCGGCTGTCGAGCCGGGGTCTGCGCATTGGCGCGCTGCTGGAGGTCGAGGAGATCGCCGACATCCCCAAGCACTCGGCGCAGCTGCGGCAGACACTGCAGGACCTGGCGCGCATCGTGATGGACGTGTACGGCGCCCAGCTCAAGAGCCAGCCCAGCGCCTGGGGCCCGGCGCGCGTGCGTGTGCCCCGGGGCGAACTGCCCGAGCAGCTGATTGCGCCGTTGGGCCTGCTGGCTGCGAGTGCCGAGGGCTTCCTCGACGCGCTGCGCGCCATCAGCAAAGCCCTGCGCGCCGAGATGCGCGATAAGCCCGACGAGGCCAAGCGCCTGTCCACGCTGTATGCGCAGATCGGCATGCTGGCCCCGCGCCTGGAAGAGCTGCACGCCACCGCGCAGCTGCTGCTGCAGGACGCACCCGAGGGCGCCGTGCCAGCCGCCAAGTGGTTCACGCTGGAGGTGGACGGTGACTTCATCGTGGTCAAGGCGCATGCCAGCCCCATCCTGCCCGGCACCACGCTGCGCAACCACCTGTGGAGCGCGGTGCGCGGCGCGGTGCTGACCTCGGCCACACTCACCAGTTGCGGGCACTTTGACTTCTTCTTGCGCGAGGCAGGCCTGCATGGTGACGAGGCAACGACAACACTGGAAGTCCCCAGCCCCTTCAACTACGCCGCACAGGGCACGCTGATTGCCGCCGAGACGCGCGCCGACCCCAAGAACGCCGCGCAGTTCACCACCGAGATGGTCGATGCGCTGCTGCGTGACATTGCGCGCGTGGAATACGGCGCGCTGGTGCTGTTCACCTCGCGCGAGCAGATGCGCCAGGCCGTGGACGCACTGCCCACCGCCATGCGCAGCGTGGTGCTGGTGCAGAACGCGCTGCCACGCACACAGCTGCTCAAGCGCCACCGCGAGCGGGTGGAGAACGGCGAGCCCTCGGTCATCTTCGGCATGCAGTCGTTTGGCGAAGGGTTGGATTTGCCCGGGCGGCTGTGCGAATCGGTGTTCATCACCAAGCTGCCCTTTGCCCCGCCCGACGACCCGGTGGGCGAAGCCCGCGCTGAGTGGCTGCGCGCCGTGGGGCGCGACCCCTTCAGCGAGCTGGTGGTGCCCGCCACCGCTATCCGCCTCGCGCAATGGGTGGGCCGCGCGATCCGCACCGAAGAAGACCAGGCCCATGTGTACTGCTACGACAAGCGCCTGGTGCGCACCAGTTACGGCCAGCGCCTGCTCAAGGGACTGCCACCGTTTGCGCTGGAACAACGTGCGCCGCTGTGAAGCGGTGATACTTTGCCCCCTTCGATTCCATAACCACTACAACAACCCCAGAGAGGACCTCCATGCCCCACACCGTACCTGCCTGCCCCCAATGCGGCCAGGAGAACACCTACCCCGACGGCAGCAACTACGTGTGCCCGGACTGCGCGTTTGAATGGCCCCAGGTGGCCGACGCTGCCGACACCGATGCCGCCGAAGCGGGCGACGGCATCGTGCGGGATGCGAATGGCAACCCGCTGGCCGATGGTGATGCGGTGATTTTGGTGAAAGACCTCAAGGTCAAGGGCTCGTCGTCCACGCTCAAAAAGGGCACCAAGATCAAAAGCATCCGCCTGGTGGATGGTGCCGACGGCCACAACGTGGACTGCAAGACCGACTTGGGCAGCATGCTGCTCAAGTCAGAATTTCTCAAGAAGGCCTGATCGGCACGGGGCGCAGCTCCCCGTGTCAGACAAGCACCCACAGGCATCGGCGCTGCACGCCGACGCCAGGGTCCAGCGAGGGTGCCTAGAGTGCACGGATGGCCGCGTGATCACCCAGATCGCGCGGACCCTTTGACTCCCCCCTGCTGGAGGCCCCATGCACACTGAATCCCCCGCCCACGAAACCCTGTGGAAGCTCATCAAGGACATCCGCTTTGGCATGCTCACGCACCGCACGTCCACGGGCATGCTGCACGCGCACCCGCTGACCACCCAGAACCGGCAGTTGGATGAGCAGGCCGAGCTGTATTTCTTCGTCTCCCAATCGGGCGAGCTGTACGAGCGCCTGTTGACCGACGGCGAAGTGAACGTGTCGTATGCCGACCCCGACGAGGACAGCTATGTGTCCGTGTCTGGCCAGGCGCGGTTTGTGGATGACCGCGCGCTGAAGGAAGCCCTGTGGTCGCCCATGGCCAAGGCGTGGTTCCCGGGGGGCGTGTCCGACCCGGACTTAGCGCTGCTCGGGGTGCGCGTCCGCCATGCCGAATACTGGAATGTGGACGAAAGCAAGATGGTGCAGCTGTTCCAGATGGCCAAGGCCGCGATCACGGGCGAACCCCCGCGCCACCTGGGTGAGCACAAGGAACTGACCTTGCCCTGAGCGGCGCGAAGAGGCAGTGTTGGGCCTGGTATGTTGGGCCGCACGCACCGATGCCTGGACAGGACTTATCAACCAAATCGGCCTGTAGCGCTTTTGCAGCTTGCATTATAAGCTACACAATTAATAGCAAAACTCTGACCGCAAGGCGCTGCCAGCGTCATCGCGTTGCATTGAGCGCCTTGCGATAACGCTGGGTGGCCTCTGCCAGCATGGCGTCCTTGGGCAACAGCTGGGTGCCGCCCACCCACAGCTCGGTCGGCGTGCCGCTGGCGTCACGCACGCGGCGCACCGGCTGGCCCGGGCTGGCGTAGGCCGATGCTTTCTGAACCATACCGGTGTCGCGCCCGGTGACGGCCAGCTCGGTGGTGGCCGCGTTGAAGGGCACGAACATGGCGGGCACCACCTGGCACACCACCTTGCCCATGGGCACCAGGTCGCTCGCGCCCCACAGGCTCCACCAGCGCCCAGCCCAGGCGGCTTCCTTCCTGCCCGGCGCACCATGCTGCTGGAACGCAAACAGGATGCTGGCAATGCCCTCCACCCACTCGGTGGACAAACCATCCTGCGCGTTGGTCAACACGGTCACCGTCAGGTCTAGAGCAGGGAACCGCGCCGTGCGCGACAAGAACCCTTGCAGGCTGCCGGTGTGGCCCACCCATTCGCGGGGGCCCGGCGCGCTGAGCATGGTGCCCAGGCCGTAATGCGACTCGAACAGGTTGCAGGGGTCGCGCCAGCGGCGTTGCGCCATCTCACGGCGGCTGGCGGGCGAGAGGATGCTGTGCGGGCTGTCCGGCGCCAGCTGTGAAAAGAAGCGGGCTACGTCCGACGCGGTGGACACAAACCCGGCCGCCGGGGCCATGGCGTCGCACGGGTTGTCGCCCGGCACGATCAGGCGCTGGCCGAACGGAAACTCACTGCTGTGGCCCACGGCCAGGGGCGCGCGCCGGGGCAGGTGGGGCATGTCGGGCGCGGTCTCTTCCAGGCCGGCGGCGGCAATCACGTGGCGCTGCATCCAGCGCGCGTAGTCCGTGCCGGTGACCTGCTCCATCATCAGCCCCAGCAGGCCGTAGCCGTGGTTGGAATACTTGAGCTGCACGCCCGCCTCCAGCGGCGGCTTGGCGCGCAGGTCCGCCAGCAGCTCGGTGCGCGAGAGAAACGGCCGCCGGTCCAGAAACTGGCCGGCATCGGGGCCATCGCGCGTCACCCCCGCACTGTGCGAAAGCAGCTCGCCGATGCGCGCGCGGGCCAGGTCCTTGTGCAGGCCATCGACATAGCGGCCGATGGGGTCGTCCAGCCCGACCTTACCCTGCTCGCGCAGCAGCATGACACCCGCTGCGGTGAAGGTCTTGGAGTGCGAGGCAATGCGCAGGCGGTGCCGGGGTGTGAGTTGCTTGTGGGTGCGCATGTCGGCCACCCCCAGCGCCAGCTCTGCCACCGTTTGGCCGCCGCGCGCAATGGCCACGGAACACCCGGGCTGGCGATAGCGCTCCAGTTGCAAGTCCAGCCATTGCGGTAGGTAGTCCAGCGCGGCGCGCAGCCAGGCCGGTGAGGTGGCGTTTTTCTTCATGGTGTGCTCGGCTCCATGCATCCAAAAAAAGGAGTGGGGCAGTGTAGGCCACGCACTGGATACGCACAGAGGCACACAGACACCCTGGGCGCACAGGATGGCCTGCGGGGCGGCGGCACAATCCTTCCTTTTCGCACGCAAGCCCATGCCCCCCATCGCCGTCATCGACTTTGAAACCACTGGCATCTCGCCCGGCCAGGGAGCACGCGCGACCGAGGTGGCCATCGTGCTGCTGGAGCGGGGTCAGGTGGTGGACCGGTTCCAGAGCCTGATGAAGACCGGGGTGTGGATTCCGTCGTTCATCACCCAGCTCACCGGCATCACCAACGCGATGGTGAACGCCGCACCCGATGCGGCGCAGGTGATGCAGGACGCCGCGCGCTTTGTGGGTGATGCGCCCATGGTGGCGCACAACGCGTCGTTCGACAGCAAGTTCTGGCAGGCCGAGCTGGCCCTGGCCGGGCTGGCTGCACCGCAGCCGTTTGCGTGCACGGTGCTGCTGTCGCGGCGCCTGTACCCCGAGGCGCCCAGCCACAAGCTGGGCACGCTGGTGGACTACCACGGCCTGCCGCGCACGGGCCAGGCCCACCGGGCGCTGGCCGACGCCGAGATGGCCGCCGCGCTGCTGGCGCGCATGCAGCACGACCTGCGCACCCGCTGGCGGGTGGCCGAGCCCAGCTACACGCTGCTGCAAACGCTGCAGCGCTGCGCCAAGCCCAAGGTGGGGGCGCTGCTGGCGCAGCATGCGGGCGCCTGACTCGACCAGCCCGCTGGCGATGCCGCTGCACTTTACTATTGAATTGATAGCTGCTAGCGCATGATTCACTAGCGCTTTCGGCACTTCTGACTTGAATCCAGGGCTGACAACCATTCTCCAGAGCATGCGTCTGCAGGGGCCGCGCAAGTCCCTCCGCGGCGGTTGCACTGGCCTGCTCTGCCGATAATCGATCGGGGCTTGCACGACGGAGCGGTGCCACCGGTGGCGCAGACCCGCCTTCGTCCTCATAACCTGTTCACGACGACAACATGAAAGGCTTGGCCATGGGGTATCTGGTACTGGGACTGGTGCTGTTTCTGGGCGTGCACTCGGTGCGCATCGTGGCCGATGGCTGGCGCACCTACATGCGGACGCGCCTGGGCGAGATGCCGTGGAAAGGGCTGTATTCGCTGGTGTCGGCCGTGGGCTTGGCGCTCATCGTCTGGGGCTATGGCCTGGCGCTGCAGCAGCCCGTGGTGCTGTGGGTGCCGCCCATCGGCATGCGGCACGCTGCGGCGCTGCTCACGCTGATCGCCTTTGTGCTGCTGGCCGCCACCTATGTGCCGCGCAATGCCATCAAGGCCTGGCTGCACCACCCCATGGTGCTGGGCGTGAAGGTGTGGGCGCTGGCGCATCTGCTGTCCAACGGCAACCTGGCCGATGTGCTGCTGTTTGGCAGCTTTTTGCTGTGGGCCGTGCTGAGCTTTCGCGCCGCGCGCCAGCGCGACCGGGCGCAGGGCACCGTGTACGCGGCGGGCAGCGCTACAGGCACGGCAGCGGCTGTGGTGGTGGGCGCAGTGGCCTGGGTGGGCTTTGCGTTCTGGGGCCATGCGTGGCTGATCGGCGTGGCGCCGCTGGGGCGGTGATCGAACGCCGGGACGACCCGCAGCGCAAATGCCGGAGAATCCGCGCTTTGCGTTTTCTCCTTTCTCGCTGAGACCTCTATGACCGAAGCCACCACCCCCAACACCCCCGCCCAGCCGCCCCTGCCCGATCACCTGTCGGTCAACCCCCGCAGCCCGCACCATGTGGCCGCCGTGTTTGAGCACGACATCGGCATCCGCCTCAATGGCAAAGAGCGTTTTGATGTGGAGGAATACTGCATCAGCGAAGGCTGGGTGAAGGTGCCTGCCGGCAAGACGCTGGACCGCAAGGGCCAGCCGCTGCTCATCAAGATCAAGGGCACGGTCGAAGCGTTCTACAAGTGACCGCTGCACGAGCGGCCACACCGCTCGCCCCCGGCGCCTGGGTGATTCACTGCGATGGCAGCGCCTGGCCCAACCCCGGTCGCATGGGCCTGGGTGCGGTGCTGACGGGCCCCGACGGCACCGTGCAGCACCAGATCTCTGAAGCCACCACCTTTACCGGCTGCAACAACGAAGCTGAATTGCGCGCGCTGATGTTGGCGCTGCAGTGGCTGGCGCAGCAGGGGATTGCCACATCGACCCCAGTGCACGTGTTCAGCGACAACAGCGTGCTGGTGGAGCAGTTGGGCGGCCACCCCAAGGCACCGATTGAGCGGCTGGCAACGCTGTTTGACGAAGCACGCGAGGCACTACAGCTCTTCCCACAAGCCCAGGTCCAGTGGATTCCCCGCCACCGCAATGGCGCCGCCGACACGCTGGCCCGCGCCGCCCTGGGGCTGGCACCCAAGGCCGCCACGCCACAGGGGCAGACGCTCAAAAAGCGCCGCAGGCGCTGAGTCTCCGCACGGCACACGCCATCAGGCCGGGTCGAGCCCTGCAGCCGCACGGTACGCCTGGATGCGCGGCAGCAGCGCCTGGCGACGGGCGATGCTTTGCGCGGGCCACAACCCATCGCGTTCGTAGTATTCCGCCACGGCGGGTGTCCCCGGCGGCAGCACCACCCAGGGCTGTTTGGAGGCCGTGAAGATGTGGATGTCGGGCGGCAAGTGGTCTGGCGCATCCAGCGTGCCCACGCGCACAAAGGCCATGACGGGTCCCGCGCCTGCATAGTGGCTCCACACTGCCACCTGGCAGTGCGGGCACCGCGCAATCTGCTGGCCCATACCGCTTTCTGACGGGGTATGCACCATCGCCGGGGTGCCCGCGAGCAGTTCCACGCGGTCGGCCTCGATCATCGCGTTCAGCGCGAAGGCCGCGCCGCTTTCGCGCTGGCACCAGCGGCAGTGGCAGCAGTGCACAAACAGCGGGGGCGTGAGCAGGCGATAGCGCACATGGCGGCAGGTGCAACCGCCGTCCAACGGGTACTCAGCGGCAGGGTGGGTCATGGGGCAGTGTCCTTGCAGCGGGGTGAGGGTGGGCGCAACACCGGCGCCTTCAGCCGCAGGCACGGGCCAGCAGCAGCGCCTTTTCTTGCGCATTGCGGGTGAGGCTGGCCGCGCGCTCAAACTCCGCACGCGCTTCATCCCCCCGGCCCAGCTTGGCCAGCAGGTCGCCGCGCACGCTGGGCAGCCAGTGGTAGTGGCGCAGCAGGGGGTCACCCGCCAGCGCATCGACCAGCGCCAGCGCGGCTGCGGGCCCTTCGGCCATGCCCACGGCCACGGCGCGGTTGAGCGCCACTACGGGGGAAGGCGCCACCTGCAGCAGTGCGTCGTACAGCGCCACGATGTGGGGCCAGTCGGTGTCTTGCGCCTGCCGGGCGCGCGCGTGGCAGGCGGCGATGGCGCCCTGCAGTGCGTACGGCCCCCAAGCGTGGCCGGCGCGTGCCAGCTGCTCGGCCTTGTCCAGCGCTGCCAGGCCCCGGCGCACCAGCAGGTGGTCCCAGCGCGCGCGGTCCTGGTCCATGAGCAGCACGGGCTGGCCTTGTGCATCGGTGCGCGCAGGCAGGCGCGAGGCCTGGATTTCGAGCAGCGCCACCAGGCCTTGCACTTCGGGCTCGTCGGGCGCCAGGCTGGCCAGCACCCGCACCAGACGCTGGGCCTCGCCACACAGCGCGGGGCGCATCCAGTCATCGCCCGCCGTGGCGGCATAGCCTTCGTTGAAGATGAGGTAGATCACCTCCAGCACCGAGGCCAGGCGCGGCGCGCGCTCGGCCACGCCGGGCACCTCAAACGGCACCTGCGCGGCCGTGAGGCTGCGCTTGGCGCGCACGATGCGCTGGGCCACGGTGGGCTCGGGCACCAGAAAGGCGCGTGCGATCTCGGCCGTGGTGAGGCCGCCCAGCAGCCGCAGCGTGAGGGCCACGCGCGCCTCGGTGGGCAGCACGGGGTGGCAGGCGGTGAAGATGAGGCGCAGCAGGTCGTCGCCGATGTCGTCCTGCTCGGCGTGCATGAGGGTGTCCACCACATCGGGCGCGTACTGCGCCTCGAGCGCTTCGAGGTCGTGGCCCAGGGCCTCGTGCTCGCGCTGGTGCAGGGCCTGCTGGCGCAGGTGGTCGATGGCGCGGCGCTTGGCGGTGGTCATGAGCCACGCGGCCGGGTTGGCGGGCAGGCCGGTGGTGGGCCAATGCTCCAGCGCGGCCACCAAAGCGTCCTGCGCCAGCTCCTCGGCCCGGCCCACGTCGCGCGTCATGCGCGCCACGCTGGCGATGATGCGTGCGGCCTCGATGCGCCACACCGAGTCGATGCTGCGGTGCAGGGCATCGCGGTCGGGCAGGGCGGATTCGTTCACACCTTCTTAGCCCAAGGCCTTGCTGGCGTCCTGCATATGCACAAACTCCCAGCTGTGACCGTCCAGGTCGTCGAAGCTGCGCGAGTACATGAAGCCCAGGTCTTGCGCCGGGCGCGGGGTGGTGGCGCCTGCGGCCGCGGCCTTGTCCACCAGCGCATCGACTTCGTCGCGACTGCTGCACGAGAAACACACCAGCACCTCCGACGTGGTGCGCGCGTCGGCAATCGCCTTGTCGGTGAAGGTTTGGTAGAAGCTCTTGACCAGCAGCATTACGAACAGGTTCTCACCCACCACCAGGCAGGCGCCCTGGTCGTTGGTGAACTGGGGGTTGAACTCATAACCCAGCGCGCGAAAGAATGCCTGCGCGCGGGCCATGTTGTCGATGGGCAGGTTCACGAAGATTTGTTGGTGCATGACGGGCTCCTGAAGGGTACGGACGGTAATGGGAAACAGGGGGTTTGGCAAAGGGGGAAGGGTTCAAGTCGCGGGCTTTTGCGCCACGGCGTGCAGGTTGGCCAGGCCGTCTTCAAAGTCCTGCCCGACCATGCGGTCCATGTTGAACACCAGGTGGGCGATCTTGGCCAGGTAGGGCACGGGGCCGTGCATGGTCCAGGTGACGCGGGTGGCACCCGCACCCTCGGGTTGCAGCGTGAAAGCAACCTGGTTGTGTGCTTCAAAGGGCTTCACAAAGTCGAGCTTCATGGCCACGCGCCGAAGGGGGGTGGCCTCGACGATCTCCATGCTGCCCACGCCCACCTTGTCGCTCTGCCAGGCGTAGCGTGCGCCGGGGCCGCTGGTGGTGGCGCTGTACTGGCCCTGCAGGGCCGGGTCCTTGCGCTCGTAAGGATTCCAGGTGTTGAACTGGCGCAGGTCGTGGATGAGCCCATACACCCGTTCGGGCGGTGCCGCAATCACGCGGCTGCGCTCCACTTGGAACGTATCGGGGCGGGTGGCGGCAAACGCCAGCAGCAGCGCCAGGGCCGCCAGCAGCACAAGGGCGATGGTCTTGATCATGGGGATGTCCTTTACGCGGGGAATCAGCCGCGCAGGGCTTCGAGGTCGCGAAACTGCTCGACGCCATCCACGCCGGCAAAGTCCTCCATCTCATAGAGCTGACGCACTTCGATCTCGGCATCCAGGCCCTCGCCACGCGGATTGGGAAAGCGGCGTGTCCATTCCAGCGCCTCATCGCGGCTGCGTACCTGGATCAGCGTGTAGCCGGCGATGAGTTCCTTGGTCTCGGCGAACGGGCCGTCGGTGACGGTGCGGCCATCGCCGCTGTAGCGCACGCGCCAGCCCTTCGACGAGGGCTGCAGGCCACTGCCGTCGAGCAGCACACCGGCACGGGCCAGCTCCTCGTGGTAGCGGGCCATCTCGGTCATCAGGGCGGCGGTCGGCATGCAGCCCTGTTCGGATTCGGTGGTGGCCTTGACGATGATCATGAAACGCATGGTGACTCTCCGGGTGGTGTGGACAACAAAACAACGGACCCTGCGAACCTGCCGGGTCGCGCTCGCTTCACACCTACGACGAACGGGCCTCGCCCATTTCGACACGCAGGGCTTCCAGTCAGGGTTAACACTGATCCATGAGCCCCGCAGCCACAGAGATATCCGGGCTAGAGCCCTGTGATGCGTGCCGTGCGCCCGATACAATTTGTTAATAGTTTGTAAAGACAGATTCCTCGAACTGCGCGGACGTGCGCCCACCCCCCCGGTGTCCTACCCATGAAACGAGGATCGAAACATCCACCGCAGCTTCCACGGCAGCTGGTCCTGGCCCTATTGCTGGCCTGGACGGTCGGCGCCCACGCGCAGGAAGACATCGCTGACCTGCCGCTTGAGCAACTCATGCAGATGCAGGTGACCACGGCCAGCCGGTACGTGCAGACCGCCCTGGAGGCGCCCGCTGCTGTGAGCGTGGTCACGGCCGACGACATTCAGCTGTTTGGCTACCGCACGCTGGCCGACGTGCTGGCCAGCATGCGCGGGCTGTACGTGTCGTACGACCGCAGCTACCACTACCTGGGCACGCGGGGTTTTGCCACGCCGGGCGACTACAACACCCGAGTGCTGCTGCTGGTCAACGGCGTGCGCTTCAACGACAACGTGTACGACCAGGCGAGCATCGGCACGGACTTTCCCATCGACCTGGACCTGGTGGAGCGGGTGGAGTTTGTGCCCGGACCAGGGTCGGCGGTGTATGGAGCCAATGCGTTTTTTGGCGTCATCAACGTCATCACGCGCGACGGACGCCAGCTGGCGGGAGCGCAGGTAAGCGCCGAAGCGGGCAGCCATGGCAGCGCCAAGTTGCGCCTTTCTCTGGGCACCGTCGATGCACAGGGGCGCGACTGGCTGATAGCAGCGACGCGGTCCTCCGCGCGCGGAGCGGACCTGTACTACCCCGCGTTCGATAGCCCGTCCAGCAACGGGGGCGTGGCGCGCCACATGGACTTTGACCGCAGCACCCAGTTGTTTGCGCGGATGCGGCACGAGGGACTGACGCTGACACTGGCCCATGGCGAACGCACCAAGGGCGTGCCCACGGGCGCGTTCTCGCAGGTGTTCAACGACCCGCGCTCCCGGTACATCGACACCAGCTCACGCCTGGCGGCCGAATACACCACGCAGTTGCTGCCGTCGCTGGTCTTCACGGGCCGCCTGCACGCAGGCCGCTACCAGTATGTGGGCGACTACGTGTACGACTATCCACCGGTCACGGTCAACCGCGATGTCGGCACCGGCCAGTGGTGGGGCACCGAGTGGCAATGGGTGAGCACGGCCATCGCGCGCCACAAGCTGTCCTGGGGGCTGGACTACCGGCGCGACACCCGCATCGCCCAACGCAATGACGACCTGGACCCGCCGGCACAGTACCTGGATGCGCGCCGCAAGGGTGACGTAGTGAGCGTCTACATGCAGGACGAGTTCGCGCTGCGCCCCGACCTCACGCTGCACACCGGCCTGCGCTGGGGCCAGCAATCGGGCAGCGCGGGCAGCTTCAACCCCCGCCTGGGACTGGTGTACTGGTGGAGCACCGCCACCGCGCTCAAGCTGTTGCACGGCACGGCTTATCGCCCCCCGAATGCGTACGAGCGCGACTACCGCGTGAACCTGCCAGGGGGCGTGGTGGATACCACCGACCTGCGCTCCGAGCGCATACGGACCTCCGAGCTGGCACTGGAGCATGCGCCCTCCGGGGCCACGCGCCTGCTGCTGACGGCCTTCCGGTCCAGTGTCAGCGACCTGATCTCGCTGGACAGCCTGGGGCATTCAGACCGGCTCACCTTCAACAACACCCGCAGGGTCAAGGTGCATGGCCTGGAGGCAGAAGCAGAACAGCGTTGGGCAGGCGGTCGGCGCCTGCGCTTGGCCTATGGATGGCAAAGGGCGCGAGACTCGTCAACGGACGGAGCGCTGACCAACTCTCCCCGGCATCTGCTCAAGGCACAGTGGTCCGACGTGTTGCACACGCCTGCGGGCTGGGGCTGGAACCCGGGCCGCTACGCCATTGAGGCCATTGGCATCGGCCCGCGCAACACGCTGCTCAACACCCGCCTGCCTGGTCATGTGCTCACCCACGTGACCTATTCCACACGCATCGCCGATGTGGATGTGTCGGTGGGGGTGTACAACCTGTTCAATCGCCGGCACGCTGACCCCGCCTCGTTCGAGATACGTGACGACTCGATCCGACAGGATGGGCGCACCTACCGCGTCAAGTTGACCTACGCGTTCTGAGCCATGGCCACTACCTCGCGTCTGCATACCCTGCTGGTGATCTGGCTGTGTATGGTGTGCAGCGCGGGAACCCACGTGGCCCACGCCACCGAAACCGTGGCAGAGCAGGACCTGAAGGCGGCGTATGTCTTCAACTTCATCCAGTTCATCGAATGGCCGGACAACGAAGGCACCCCAGGCAATGAAGTGACGGTGTGCGTGTCGGCCTTCAGTCCGCTCAAGCGCTCACTGAATGCGCTGGACGGTAAACAGGCCGCCAAGGGGCGCACCGTGCGCGTGCGTCTGCTGGACACAGGAGCCATCCGGGCCTGCCGTGTGCTGGTGGTCCAGAACACCGAGATCGAGCCCGTGCTGCGGGCACTGCGTACCCTGCCTGCGTCGCACGGCGTGCTCACCGTCTCCGACGAGGTCACCGTCGCCAGCCCGGAGATCGTCATCGCGCTGACCCAGCAGGAGGGTCGTGTGGTGTTTGGAATTAGCCCCGACGCGGCCAGCAAGGCGGGGCTCACCATCAGCTCCCGACTGATGCGGCTTGCCAAGGGAGTCCGATGACCCTGCACCACACCACCTCCAGTCCCGCTGAACTGGCGCCCCAGGGTACGCACACCGTCCTGTCATCCAGGCTGGTCATGACCGGCATCCTGGCGGCAGGGTTGGCACTGCTGACGGTGGTGCTGGCCCTGACCGCTGTGGACTACTGGAGCTCCCGCGCCTCCATGCTGCAGGACAGCCGGGTGGAAGCAGCCATCGTCGCCGACAACATCTCCGCTGCCGTGATGTTCCGCGACAACACGGCGACCAATGAAATGCTCGGTGCACTGCGGTCTTCGTCGATGGTGATCAGCGCAACGGTGTATGACGAAGATGGCGTGCTGTTTGCCCACTATGCACGCGATCCCGACCCGGGCTTCCCGACCTCCCTGCAGGCCGTGGGCCTGGATGGAGCGGCGGAGCGATCCGACTGGCGCATGCTGGAGATCGCCCGACCCATCGAGGTCTCGGCGAAAGGCTGGGGCACGCTGTACATCCGCAAGTCCATGGATGCGCTGTACACACGGCTGGCCCTGCGGTTTGGCAGCGCCCTGCTGATTGCGGCCTGCGTCATGGCCCTGGCCGTCGCCATGGTGCTGCGCAGCCGCGCCGCCGTGCGGGAGGCCGAAGACCGCCTGCACACCCTCGCCCACACCGACGCCGTCACCGGCACGGGCAACCGCCATGCGTTCAACGAGCGGCTCGCGGCGGAGCTCGAAAGAGCACGCAGCACGCGCCAGCGGGTGGCCCTGGTGTATATCGACCTCGACAACTTCAAGACGCTCAACGACACCTTCGGCCACGCGGCGGGGGACGGCCTGCTGCGCCAGGTGGCCCGCCGCCTGCAGTCCGTGGTGCGCAGCACCGACAGCATCTCGCGCCTGGGAGGTGACGAATTTGCGCTGATCCTGCGGCTGGACATGGACGAAGCGGGGCTGGAGAAATACGCACAGCGCATCGTCAACGTCTTCCAGGCCGCCTACACCGAAGTCGGCCAGCAGGTGAACGTGACCTGCAGTGCGGGCATAGCGACCTTTCCGGACGACGCATCAGACATGGACGCGCTGGTGAGCAACGCGGACACCGCCATGTACCGCGCCAAGGAGATGGGCAAGAACCGCTGCGTGCGTTTTGACGCATCGATGAACCTGGCCGTGGTGCGGCGCCACGCCATTGAGCAGGCACTGCGCGGCGAGCTGGAGCATGGCACCGGGCTGGCTCTGCACTACCAGCCGCTGTTTGCAGCGGGCGACCAGTCGCTGGTGGGGGCCGAGGCCCTGCTGCGGTGGACGCATGCGGAGCTGGGCTCGGTGTCGCCGCTCGAAGCCGTGACGGTGGCCGAAGATTGCGGCCTCATCGCTCCGCTGGGCTACTGGGTTTTGCGCACCGCCTGCCGCGACGCAGCGCAGTGGAAGGCGGGCAAGCCGCTGCGCGTGGCGGTGAACATCTCGGCACGGCAACTGGGCGACTCACAGTTTCTGGAACGGGTGATGGACATCCTGCGCGAAGAAGGCCTGCCAGCGCACCAGCTTGAAATCGAGCTGACCGAAACCGTGCTGATGGAGAACATGGAAGCCGGAGCACACACGCTGCACCGCCTGAGCCAGCTGGGCATTCACCTGGCCATCGATGACTTTGGCACGGGCTACTCCTCGCTCTCGTACCTGCGCCAACTGCCCATGCGGCGCCTGAAGATCGACCGCAGCTTCGTCAAGGACCTGCCGGGGCAGGAACACAGCCGCACCATCGTCACTGCCATCGTGGCGCTGGCGCACGGCCTGGGGCTGCAGGTGACCGCCGAGGGGGTGGAGACGCAGGAGCAGGCAGACTATCTGGTGCTGCAGGGTTGCGATGTACTGCAGGGCTACGTGTTTGCACGCCCCATGCCTGCACCCCAGTTCCTGGCGCTGCAGGCGCGCGCGTCGGCTTGATTCAGTCCACCGCGCCGTCGTAGCAGGGCGCCAGTTCGCGCACCTCCACCGTGGCCCACTCGGCGGCCGGACATTCGCGGGCGATGGCAAGGGCCTCGTCGCGCGTGGCGCAGTCGATGAGGAAGAAGCCGCCCACCATCTCCTTGGTTTCGGCAAACGGGCCGTCCGTCAGACGGGTCTCGCCTTCGCGCACCTGCAGCCGCACGGCCTGCTCGGTCGAGGCCAGCGATTCGCTCGCGCGCAGCAGGCCCCGGGCCTGCAGACTGGCGCCAAAACGTTGCATGCGGGCGTAGGCCTCCTGCCCCCCCGCAAGACCCCGCTCGGCACGCTGGCCGTGGGGTTCCATGATGAGCAACAAGTAGGACATGGGGTCTCCAAAATCGGGGCCAATCGTGCCACCCGCCACTGGCAAGGGCACACAGAATCGCCATGCTATCAGCCTCAAACGCTACGTTTTTGATAGCTAATAGGGCATATACAACAGGCGCCATAGACCGATTTCATGGCAATGGTTGCGCGCTGCAGCAGGCCTGTGCTATCTTCGGTCCCCTATGCAACGCAGCATGCTCCTATCCACCCTATCCCTAGGCCTACTAGTGCCTGGCCGGGGTCTGCCTGCGTTCGCCACCGTTGCCTGATCCGCTCAGCGCAACACCTGATCTCCCCCTGACCCCGGCCCGCGAACCAGCCTTTGCACCATGCAAAGGGCTGCAGGGGATGTCACACGTTTTGTTTTTCATTCGTTGTTGACCGGCAGTGCGCCGACACCCATTGCGCGCACTGCACACCGTTCGTGGAACCATTTCTCATGATTGCCAAGCCCGCCACCAAGTACCAGCCCATTGCCCCGGTCGCATTGACCGACCGCCAGTGGCCCACCCGCAGCATCACCCGCGCGCCCGTGTGGCTCTCCACCGATCTGCGCGACGGCAACCAGGCGTTGTTCGAGCCGATGAACGGCGAGCGCAAGATGAAGCTCTTTCACGAGCTGGTGCGCATCGGCTTCAAGGAGATCGAGGTGGGCTTTCCGGCCGCGTCGCAGACCGACTTCGACTTCGTGCGCCGCCTCATCGACGAGAACCTCATCCCCGACGACGTGACCATCATGGTCATGACCCAGTCGCGCGAAGACCTCATTGCGCGCACCGTGGAGGCCGTGCAAGGCGCGCCACGCGCCATCGTGCACCTGTACAACGCCACCGCGCCCGCCTGGCGGCGCATCGTGTTCGGCATGAACGTGACCCAGGTGATGCAGCTCATCGCGCACCATGTGGGCTACCTCAAACAGCTCACCGACGCACAGCCTGCAACGCAGTGGACCTTGCAGTACTCGCCCGAGACCTTCAGCGCCACCGAACTCAGCGTGTCCCTCAAGGCCTGCCAGACAGCAATTGCCGCATGGAACGCGGGCCCCGGCCGCCCCATCATCATCAACCTGCCCACCACGGTGGAAAACGCCACGCCCAATGTGTTCGCCGACCAGATCGAGTGGATGGACCGGCACCTGTCGCCGCGCGAGCACATCGTGCTGTCGGTGCACCCGCACAACGACCGGGGCACGGGCGTGGCGGCGGCGGAGCTCGCGATGATGGCCGGTGCCGACCGGGTGGAAGGCTGCCTGTTTGGCAACGGCGAGCGCTGCGGCAATGTGGACATCGTGACGCTGGCGCTCAACATGTACACACAGGGCGTGCACCCGAACCTCGATTTCTCGGACATCACCTCGGTAGCGCGCATTGCCGAGGAATGCACCTCGCTGCCCGTGCACCCGCGCCACCCCTACGCGGGCGACCTGGTGTTCACCGCGTTCTCGGGCTCGCACCAGGACGCGATCAAGAAGGGCTTTGCCGCGCAGGACCCTCATGCCTTGTGGGAGGTGCCGTACCTGCCCATCGACCCGGCGGACCTGGGCCGCACGTACGACAGCGTGATCCGCGTGAACAGCCAGTCGGGCAAGGGCGGCATCGCCTTCTTGCTGGAGCGTGAGCACGGCGTGGTGATGCCCCGGCGCATGCAGGTGGAGTTCAGCGCCGTGGTGCAGCGCCAGACGGACGCGAGCGAAGGCGAGATGAGCGGCGAGGCGCTGTGGGAGCTGTTCCAGACGACCTACCTGCGTGCCCAGGCTCCGGCGGCCATCACCTGTCACGGGCACAAGCTCGATGAAGACGGACAGGGCATCGAGCTGGACGTGACCATCGACGGCACGCGCCAGCATCTGCGCGGCCAGGGCAACGGGCCGATTGCCGCCACGGTGGACGCCCTGGGCCTGCCGCTGCGTGTGGACCACTATGAAGAGCGCGCCACAGGCACGGGCGCCAACGCCCAGGCGCTGGCCATCGTGGAGGCGGCGATGGAAGGCGTGACCGGTTCTACCTTCGGCGCGGGCGCCAGCCACAACATCGTGACGGCCTCGGTGCAGGCCATCGTGAGCGTCGCCAACCGGCTGCTGGTGCGGCGCCAGGGCACCCTGGCTGCTGCGGCAGCCTGACGGTGAATTTCTTGTAAAAAAGATAGCTGGAAGCGCTTTACGGATCAGCACTTCCAGCCTTTTTGCCCAATATCCCCAAGGCAGAAACGGTGTCCATCGCACACACCGGGTCTCATCCGTTACCCTTCGGCCCATGCGCGTTTTTCACCGTCTGCCCTGCATGGCCTGCACCGTTGTACTGCTGGCGCTGGCCGGCTGCGGCACCTCGCGGCCTCCGTCCACCACCTCACCGCCCTCGGCCTCCACGCGGACCACGCCGCCCCTGACGGCCGAGCAGGCGCACGACATCGCCATCCACGCACTGGGCTTGGTGGGCACGCCGTACCGCTACGGCGGCAACACCCCGGACTCGGGTTTTGATTGCAGTGGCCTGATCGGCTTCGTGTACCGCAACCAGGTGGGCACTCCGCCACCACGCACGGTGGCGCAGCTCAACACCTGGGGCTACCCCATCGACGGCGGTGAACTGCGTGCCGGTGACCTGGTGGTGTTTGGCACCGGCCGCCAGCCCAGCCATGCGGGCATCTACGTGGGCGAAGGGCGCTTTGTGCACGCACCGTCCACCGGCGGAACGGTCCGCATGGACCACCTGCAGTCGCGCCACTGGGCGCGGCAGAACGCGGCGTTTCGGAGGCCGTAGATAGTTTCCCCCTGTGGCGCTGCGCGCCTTCCCCCCAGGGGGACGACGCACTCGCTGCGGGGCGGCCCTTGCTCTGCGTCTCTCGCGCTGGGCCGCGCCAGTGCCAACGGCCATGCCCTGGTTCGGTCGCCAAAAGGGGCTGGAATCCAGGTCCGCGACAATCGGGGCCACCATGACCCACGCACACCGCTCTGCCACCCCCATCTCCACCCACGACACCACACGCATTGATGACACGCGCATCAAGGCTGTGCGACCCCTGATCACCCCCGCACTGCTGCAGGAATGGCTGCCCGCCCCCGAGGCCGCGCAGGCGCTGGTCGAATCCAGCCGCGCCGCCATCTCGCGCGTGCTGCACGGGCAGGACGACCGGCTCGTGGTGGTGGTGGGGCCGTGCTCCATCCACGACCATGGCCAGGCGATGGAATATGCGCGCCAGCTCAAGCAACAGGCCGACGCGCTGCAGGACGACCTGCTCATCGTGATGCGGGTGTATTTTGAAAAGCCCCGCACCACCGTGGGCTGGAAGGGCTACATCAACGACCCGCACCTGGATGGCAGCTTCGCCATCAACGAAGGGCTGGAGCTGGCGCGCAAGCTGCTGCTGGATGTGCTGGCCACCGGTCTGCCCGTGGGCACGGAGTTTCTTGACCTGCTGAGCCCACAGTTCATCAGCGACCTGGTGAGCTGGGGCGCGATTGGCGCGCGCACCACCGAGAGCCAGAGCCACCGGCAACTGGCCAGCGGCCTGTCGTGCCCCGTGGGCTTCAAGAACGGCACCGACGGCGGCATCAAGGTCGCAAGCGACGCGATCCAGGCAGCCCAGGCCTCGCACGCGTTCATGGGCATGACCAAGATGGGCCAGGCCGCGATCTTCGAGACCCGGGGCAACCAGGACTGCCATGTGATCCTGCGGGGCGGCAAGCAGCCCAACTATCGCCAGGCCGATGTGGATGCGGCCTGTGCCCTGCTCCAGGCGGCCGGCCTGCGCGAGCAGGTGATGATCGACGTGAGCCACGCCAACAGCAGCAAGCAGCACCAGCGCCAGATCACGGTGGCCGACGAGGTGGCCCTGCAGATTGCCGCTGGCGACGCACGCATCACTGGTCTGATGATCGAAAGCCACCTGCAGGAAGGCCGCCAGGACATCGTGCCCGGCCAGCCGCTGGCACATGGCGTGTCCGTGACGGATGCGTGCATCAGCCTGGCGCAGACCGTGCCAGTGCTCGAAGGGCTGGCCGCTGCGGTGCGCGCACGCCGCCAGAAGGCCTGATCCACCCCACGCCGAGCGAAGTTCGCCTGAGGCTCTGCGCTAGCGCAGAGCCCGGTCTCTTTTGGGGCAAACCCCCAGGCAAGCAGACCCGCAACCGGGGCCTGTGCGGTGTAGCATTGGTGGCTTCCGCCACAGCGGCTGTGGCCCTGTGGACCCATGTCTGGGGGCGGCTGGCCGTTGTGCCCCCACTACTTACTGCCCGATTGCTTTGCCGACGCTACTCCGCCCCGCCACCCATGGCCTGGTCGCACTGACCAGGCTGGGCCGTTGCGTGCGCAGCGACGCCACGGTGGATTGACCATGCCGCCAGCGCAAGCCACCGCAGAAGCCGCACGGCTCCAGGCACTGCAGTCTTACGCGATCCTCGACACACCTGCAGAAGACAGCTTTGACCAGTTGGCCACGCTGGCAGCGCGCGTGTGCCAGTGCCCGATGGCGGTGGTCAATTTCGTGGACCGCGACCGGCAGTGGTTCAAGGCCGCCGTGGGCGTGCCGTTCAAGGAGACCGAGCGCGCGATTGCGTTCTGCGCACATGCACTGAGTGGCAGCCGCGAGCCCATGGTGGTCAACGACACGCACAAGCACCCCGTTTTTGCCCACAACCCGCTGGTCACGCAGGACCCCCATGTGCGCTTTTATGCCTGTGTGCCGCTGGTCACCCCCGAGGGGCAGGCGCTGGGCACGCTGGCGGTGCTGGACTCCATTCCCCGGCACATCGAGGCCGAGCAGCTGGAGGGTCTGCGCATACTGGCCGAGCAGGCCATGGTGCAGCTGGAGCTGCGCCGCCAGAAACAGGTGCTGGCCGACCTGGTGCAGCAGCGCGACCAGATGCATGCCGAGCTGCTGGCCCAGAGCGAGACCCTGCGCGTGGCCGGGCAGATGGCCCGCATCGGCGGCTGGATCGTGGAGCTGCCCAGCCTGCAGCTGAACTGGTCGCAGGAGATTGCCACCGCCTTCGGCATCGCCAGCCGCATGGGTTCGGTAGGGCAGATCCTGGCGCTGTACCTGCCGCCCTACCGGGAGGCGATGCAGACGGCATTTGCCAACTGCATCCGCCACGGCACGCCGTTTGACGTGGAGGCCGAGCTCGTCACGCCGGGTGCGCAACATTTCTGGGTGCGCACCACCGGCCAGGCCGTGCGCAGCGGCGAGGGCCGCATCGTGCGGGTGCAGGGTGCGTTCCAGGACATCTCGGCCCAGCACCAGGCCTGGCAGGCCCGCCGTGAAAGCGAAGAGCGCTTTCACCTGGTGTCGCGCGCCACGGCCGACGCGGTGTGGGACTGGAACCTGCACACCGATGCCATGTGGTGGAACGAGGGCATGCAGACCCTGTTCGGCGTGCCCCTGGACCAATTGCCGCCCGACAGCACCTCGTGGACCCTGCGACTGCACCCCGACGACAGCGAAGCAGCGCTCGCAGGCATCCATGCTGCCATCGACGGCACCGCCAACCACTGGTCGGACGAATACCGTTTTCGCCGCCAGGACGGCAGCTACGCCTGGGTGATGGACCGGGGCTTTCTGATCCGCGACCTGCAAGGCAAGGCGGTGCGCATGGTGGGCGGCATGACCGACATCAGCGCCCAGAAGCTGGCCGACCTGGATGCCCAGCGCGACGCACAGAACCATGCCGAGCTGCTGCAGGTGCAGCAGCGCATCTCGTCGCTGGACATGCCGCTGCCCGAAGTGCTGCAATTGGTAGCCAGCACGGTGCTGCGCCAGACGGAGGCGCGCGGTGCCATGGTGGAGCTGTTGCAGGGCCGCCAGTTGGTGGCGCAGGCCTCGGCCGGTGACCATGTGCGGCCCGTGGGCAACCTGCTGGCAGTGGACGAAAGCCTGCTGTGGCCCGCACTCAGCAAGGGCCAGACCGTGGTGTGCAACGACACCGAAGCCGAAGGCTGGGACATGGCTTCGATGCCCCACCGCCACGGCGTGCGGTCGGTGATGGCTGTGCCGCTGCGCAGTGGCGATGCCATCGTCGGGTCGCTCAAGGTCACCTCCGACAAGGTCAATGCGTTTTCGCGCCGCGATGTGGCCCACCTGGAGATCCTCACCGAGTCGCTGGGGGCCATGGTGCAGTTGCGGCACGTGGCGGGGCAGCTGCATGCGTCCGAGCAGCAATACCGCATGCTGTTTGACGAACACCCGCACCCCATGTGGGTGTACGACTGTGAAACCCTGCGACTGCAGGCCGTGAACCGGTCGATGGAACGCGACTACGGCTACACCGAGGCCGAGCTGCTGACCCTGTCCATGACGGACCTGTGGCCCGCTGAGCGGCGCCAGAACATTGAAGCCAGCATCCGCTCGATCCCGATGGACCAGCGCAACGCGCCGGTCGTGAGCCGCCATGTCAAGAAGGACGGCAGCTTCATGGATGTCGAGATCACGGCAGGCAGCATCAGCTTCAACGGGCGCCCGGCCCGCCAGGTGCTGGCCACGGACGTGACGGAACGCCTGCGCACCGAGCGCGAGCTGGCGCGCATGGGCCGTGCCCAGCGCCTCCTGAGCGCGTGCAACGAAACCCTGGTGCGTGCCACGTCCGAAACCGCGCTGCTGCAGGCCATCTGCCGGATCGCGGTAGACATCGGCGGCTATCGCATGGGCTGGGTGGGACTGGCGCTGGACGATGAGCGCCGATCCATCCGGCCCGTGGCCCATGCAGGCTACAACCACAACTACCTGGAAAACCTGCACCTGAGCTGGTCTGCCGACGACCCCTACGGCCAGGGACCGGCGGGCATCGCGGTGCGCACCGGCCAACCGGTGATCGTGCAGGACATCCGCACCGAAGGCAACTTTGCCGACTGGACCGAGCGCATGCTGGAGCATGGCTTTCACGGCGTGATCTGCCTGCCCTTGCGCGAGCATGCGCGCGGCCACACGCCAGAGCGCAGCTTTGGCCTGCTGTACCTGTACGCGCCCGACGTGCTCCAGATCAGTCCCGAAGAAGCAGCACTGCTGCAAGAGCTGTCGAGCGACCTGGCCTTCGGCATCACCAGCCTGCGCGCGCACAAGGCGCAGCAGCGGCTGCAGGCCTCGGTGCTCAAGGTGGCGGCCGCGGTGTCGGCCAGCACGGGCACCGAGTTCTTTGTGCAGCTGGTGCGCAACATGGCCGATGCCCTGGACGCCCAGGGGGGCTGTGTGGTGCGCCTGTTGCCACAGTCGCAGGGCCAGACCCCCCGGGTGGTCACGCTGGCCGCCGTGCTCGACGGCCAGATGCTGCCCCACGACGAATACGACCTGGCGGGCACGCCCAGCCTGTTGCTGATGTCCCAGCGCACCCATGTGGTGACCGACAAGGTGCAGCAGCTCTACCCCGAAGCCCCCATGCTGCGGTACGTAGGTGCTCAGGCCTATGTAGGCCAGCAACTGTGCAATGCCGATGGCGAGGTGGTGGGCATCGTGTTCGTGCTGTTCCGCCAGGCAATTGCCGACACGGACTTCATCACCTCCACGTTGCAGATCTTTGCCTCGCGGGCCTCGGCCGAGATCGAACGGCAGCTGGCTGACGCCCGCATCCGCCACCAGGCCTCGCTACTGGACAAGGCCCAGGACGCCATCCTGGTGCGCGACCTGGAGCACCGCATCATCTACTGGAACAAGAGCGCCGAGCGCCTGTATGGCTGGTCGCAGCTGCAGGCGCTGGGCCAGTCCATCGAGACGCTGCTGTACGAAGACCCCACGCACTTCCGCCACGCCACACAGGCGGTGCTGGAGCAGGGCGAGTGGACCGGCGAGATCGTGCAGCACCACCGCGACGGCAGCACCATCGAGGTGGAGGGCCGCTGGACGCTGGTGCGGGGCGACGACGGCCAGCCGCAGTCCATCCTGGCGATCAACACCGACATCCGCCAGCGCAAGGCCAGTGAGCGCGAGATCCAGCGCCTGGCGTTCTATGACGCACTCACCGGCCTGCCCAACCGCATGCTGCTGATGGACCGCATGCACCAGGCGCTGGCCACCGCGCAGCGGCGCCAGCAGGGCGGGGCGCTGCTGTTCATCGACCTCGACAACTTCAAGCAGCTCAACGACACCCTGGGCCACGACCAGGGCGACCTGCTGCTGCAACAGGTGGCGCAGCGCCTGAACACCTGCGTGCGCAGCGTGGACACGGTGGCCCGGCTGGGCGGTGACGAGTTCGTGGTCATGCTGGAAGAACTCAGCCCCAAACCGCACGAGCTGGCGCTGCATGCCCGGGGCGTGGGCGAAAAGATCCTGGCCATGCTGGCCGTGCCCTACGCGCTGCAGGGCTACCAGTACCGCAGCACGCCCAGCATTGGCATTGCGCCCTTCACGGGGGAGCGCGCCACGGTGGGCGAGCTGCTCAAGCAGGCCGACCTGGCCATGTACCAGGCCAAGACAGCCGGGCGCAACACGCTGCGCTTTTTCGACCCCGACATGCAGGCCGTGGTGACGGCACGCGCCGGGCTGGAGGCCGACCTGCGCTCGGCACTGGTGCAAGAGGAATTCCTGCTTCACTTTCAGCCGCAGATTCACCAGTCCGGCCGCTGCGTGGGCGTGGAGGCGCTGGTGCGCTGGGCCCACCCGCAGCGGGGCATGGTGTCGCCGGCCCAGTTCATCCCGCTGGCCGAAGAAACGGGCCTCATCCTGCCGCTGGGCCGCTGGGTGCTGCACACCGCCTGCAAGCTGCTGGCCGACTGGCACAACGACCCCGCGCTGTCGCACCTGACCATGGCCGTCAACGTGAGTTCGCGCCAGTTCCGCCATGCCAGTTTTGTGGACGACGTGGCCCGCGTGCTGGCCATCACTGGTGCGCCATCGGCCCAGCTCAAGCTGGAGCTGACCGAAAGCCTGCTGGTGGAAGACATGGAGACCACCATCGCCACCATGACCGCGCTGCGGTCGTACGGCGTGGGCTTCTCGCTGGACGACTTTGGCACGGGGTATTCCAGCCTGAGCTACCTGAAGCGCATGCCGCTCGACCAGCTCAAGATCGACCAGAGCTTTGTGCGCGACCTGCTGACCGACCCCAACGACGCCGCGATTGTGGACACCATCATCGGCCTGTCGCGCAGCCTGGGGCTGGAAGTCATCGCGGAAGGGGTGGAAACCCCCGAGCAATGCGCGCTGCTGGCCCGCGCAGGCTGCCAGCTCTACCAGGGCTACCTCTTCAGCCGAGCGCTGTCTGTGGACGTTCTGGACGCCTTCCTGCGCACTTCGCAGGAATAGGGAAGGTTTAGGGCGGGGGCAAGGAAGGGTGGCGGCCTTTTTTGAGGGCCTTCAGCCTTCTGTCATCGCATCACAGGCTCCGGCCTGTTTTTTTCGCCTGCCTCCCCTCGCGGCCTCTCCACACCTTTCTGACCCTTGAGCAGACGGTTCAGGCGACGCGAAAGGGAGGTGAGGCGCACTGGTCAGCCCATCCGCCCACCTCGGCCGCTGCGACCCCTCGCTTGTTCTCTGTCTTCTTCTTATTTCTTTTATAAATACATAGTCGTAGTAGTAGAGGGCGGCCTGGTGTGTGGACAACTGCATTTTTGTCTGCGCTGGCGCGCACTTAGCCTGCCGCCAACCCTGTGCACCGGGCCCTGCTCCCGTTGTCTCACATGCGGGGACAACAGCGGCGCATCGCGCCTTTCTGTGGATAAACCCCTGGTTGTGCCAAAACTATCCCCAGTTTTACGCACCGGGCGCGCAGATGACAGAAATCTGGGTCAAATGAGTCAATAGTGCCGGTACTACATACCTCTTTTGCTCATGTATTTATAGCAATTCAACGGATAGGGGACGCATGGCTCCCTGTGCGGCCAGGGGTTGCAGGGTGCTGCCGCCTGGCCCATGTCCGCCCCGTGAAGGCCGTGGATAGGTTCCAGGAGGCCTTCTAGGGCCTCCTGGCCACCCGTTCTCCCCGTCAGGCAAGAGATGCCTGTCCTTTCCTCCGACGAACCCTTGCGGATACGCCAGCGCCCTCCAGCGTCTGACTGGCTGGGCTGGGCCGTCGCCGCCCTGGCTGTGTTGCGGGGCCATTGCTCGCAGGGATTCCCGCGCCCGCCTGGGACGCGTCAGAAGGGGCGATCTGGGCGCCGGGGTTGGGGTTCTGGTTATTCTTTAATAGCTTTATATATAAATAGCAGTAGTAGTAGAGCAGGCCTGTTTGTGTGGACAAGGGCTTTTTCTTCAATGCTGGCGCGCACTTGCGTCGCCGAAAAGCTTGTGGGGCTGCGCGCGCAAAGTGCGGGGCTCACTGACAACAACTTTCGGGCGACGGCTTTTTGTGTGGATAACTGCCTGGTTGTGCCAGAAATGTGCCCAAGGTTATCCACAGGCACGTGGTGGTGCGGGCGGGTCCGAGTCCTGGCCAGGGGGGCTGTCGGGCTGCCATGACAAAAAACCCGGCGTTCTTTGCAGAGCGCCGGGTGAGCGGTGGGGGGTAAGAGCCTGTCGGATGGGACTTTGCGGCCCACGGTGGGCAGGCTCTGGGGCAACCAGGCCGCAGATGGTCTGGTGGGGCGCCCTTACTTGGCCGGAGCGGGTGCCGGACGGCCTTCGCCCCCGCGCATGCCGCCGTGACCGTGGCGGCCATCGCCGCCCCGCATGCCATCCATGGGGCGGCCCCGGTGGGCCTGGGCATCAAAGGTCTTTTGCTGCTCGGGCGTCAGCGTGGCGTAGAAGGCCTTGGTGGCCTCGCCACGGCGGTCGGCTTCGGCGGCATGCTGGGCGCGCATTGCGCGCATGCGGTCGATGCGTTCGGGGGTGGTCAGCTTGTCCATGTCCTGGCGGTCCAGGCGGGCGGGGCGTTCGCCGGGTTGCATGGCGGTGGTGAACGTGGTCCAGGCGGGTTCCTGGGCGGGGGTCAGCTTGAGCTGGCCCTTGAGGTCTGCCAGCCGCTTGGCATGGCGCTGTGCCATGTCGCCATGGTGGCGTTCGTGGCGGCCCTCGGCGGCCTTGGTGGGGGCTGCGGGCGATGCAGCAGGCGCGGCAGGGGGTTGCTGTGCCAGCACGGGCAACGCCATGGCGGCGAGCAGGGCGGTGGCGGCGAGACGGTGGTAAATGCGGGGGGAGAAACGGGAGGCCATGGTGAGAGTCCTTTCACGGTGGTGAGCTCGCTGCAACGACCGTTTCAGCGATTGGAGTCCAGTGTCCGCCGCCCACGTATCGCCACCGTGCGCGTTGGGTGAGGCTGTGTAAAGTTGCGGCGAACGCTTGCAAAGCATCCTCCAGAATCATTTGGAGCAAATAGCGGGCGATGCGCTGGTGCCATATGCCCTGTTTGCTATTGATTGTGTAGCGTTTTCAGTCCCCCAAGGGCTGTCCGTGTCCCGGCGGCCCGGCGCCGGGGTGGCGACCGCCGACAATGGCGGGTTCCGTGTCCGTGTCGTTGTTCGCAGCGACCCCAACCAAAGGTTTTCCGTGTTCAAGAACATGATCGTGTACCGCATTGCTCCGCAATGGCAGGTCGAGTTGACGCAAGTGGAAGAAGCGCTGGCCAAGGCCCCTTTCCAGGAATGTGGCGCCACGCAGGAGAAGTCGCTGGGCTGGGTGCCCCCCCGGGGTGAGCAACACGGCCCCCTGGTCGAGTCGGTGGGCGGGCAGTGGATCCTGCGCTTCATGGTCGAGACCAAGGTGCTGCCCGGCAGCGTGCTGGCGCGCAAGGTCAAGGAAAAAGCCGAACGCATCGAAAAGGAAACCGGCCGCAAGCCCGGCAAGAAGGAAAGCAAGGAGCTCAAAGACGAAGCCAAGCTCGACCTGCTGCCCATGGCCTTCACCAAGCAGGGCTCGATGTGGATCTGGATCGACACGGCCTCGCGCCTCTTGGTGCTGGACACGTCCAGCCAGGGCCGCGCCGACGAAGTGGTGACCCTGCTGGTCGAATCGCTGCCCGGCCTGTCGGTATCGCTGCTCGACACCCAGACCAGCCCCCAGGCGGCCATGGCCCACTGGCTCAAGGAGCAGGAGCCGCCCGTGGGCTTCACGGTAGACCGTGAGTGCGAGCTGAAAAGCGCCAACGAAGAAAAAGCCGTGGTGCGCTACGCCCGCCACCCGCTCGACATCGAAGAGGTGCAGGCCCACATCGACGCCGGCAAGCTGCCCACCAAACTCGCCCTCACCTGGGACGACCGTGTGAGCTTCATGCTCACCGAGGGCTTGCAGATCAAGAAAGTGTCGTTCCTGGACACGGTGTTTGAAGGCACCAAGGCGGACGATGGAGGCTTTGACACCGACGTGGCGATTGCCACGGGCGAGCTGGTCAAGCTGATCCCGGACCTGATCGAGGCGTTGGGAGGGGAGTCGGAGAGTGGGGTGGCGGGTGCAGCGCAGGCAGTGGCCAGCGACAGGGCTGAAGCTGCTCCAGCGGCATCACAGCCACCGATGGCTGCAGCAGCACCCTCAGCCCCGGCGCGTAAAGTGGCTGGGGGTGGGGTGGTGACTGGTCCCCGCGAAGTGCCCGTCGATACCGACCCGGAATCGGCGCCGTTCTGACATCGTGGCCCGCCGGGCCACTGTGGCTTCAGCGGTCGCTGCTGCAGGCAGCGTCCACCAACGCCGCCAGCTCACGCACATAGGCATCTTCAATGCCCAGCACCTCGCACTGCTGCACCAGCTGCTCCAGATAGTCCCGGTTGCTGCCAATGCGCCCGCAGGCGGTGGCAATGGTGGCGGCCGTGGCCTGCAGGGTCAGGTCGCCCCGGTAATGGGGGTGGCCCGTGTTGGCCACCAGCACCAGCGCCTGCACCTCACCCTGGGGCGTTGGCAGGGGCAGCAGCTGCGGGCAGTAGGCGCCGGTGATCATTTCGCGCCGCCACAACATGCGGGATTCTGCGTCCACCAGCGAGGGCGGGATGCGGAATGCCAGGCCCTCGCAGTCCTGGGAGGTGGCGGGGTCCTGCGGCTCCGCGGTTCCCATGCGCTGCAAGGTCAGCACCAGGCCTGGGCAATCGGGTGTGCCCCGGCCGATGGAGGTACTCAGGGCAAAGCGGCGTGCAAAACCGGGCAGGCGGGCGCGGCGCACTTCGTCAAATTGAAAGCCTGGGTTCCACATCAGCGAGCCATAGGCAAACACCCACAGATCCTGCCGCTGCGCGGTGATGGTGGAAAGCACCTCGCGGCGGGATTGCTCGACCTCAATGTCCGGCAGGCGCCAGTGGGCGGGCAGGCCCTGGCAACGCGCCTGGGCGTCCCATTCGGCCAGCACCTCGTCGGTGAGGCGCAGGCCCGAGGCATGGGCAGGGGTCAGCCGGCCTTGCAGCTCGGGCAGGTGAAGGAAGGCGTTGTCGGGGGTCATTGGGGGCAGTTCCGTGCGCTGGGGTGGGGCGTCAGGCGTTTCAACGCCGCGCCAGGTCAAACACCAGCACCTCGGCGTGGTGGCCGTCGTGCATGGTCAGCGTGTTCTCGCCGTCCAGCAGGGCGCCATCGCCACCAGACAGTGTGATGCCGTTGACCTGCAGTGCCCCCCGCGCTACGTGCACATAGGTCAAGCGTTCAGGGTTCAGCACTTGCGTAGCGGTTTCGCTGCCATCTAGAAAGCCCGCCCAGATAGAGGCATCGGCATTCATGCTGACCGAGCCGTCTTCACCCCGGCGCGACGCAATACGCACAAGCCGGCCCCGGCGGTCTGCGGGCGGAAAGTGTTTTTGCGCGTAGCTGGGGCGGATGCCTGTGAACAGGGGCTTGATCCAGATCTGCAGGAAGTGGGTGGGCTGGTCGGGCAGCGCATTGAACTCGCTGTGCCGCACGCCCCAACCGGCGCTCATGCGCTGCACATCGCCCGGATGCAGGATACCGCTGGGGGCCTCCGCCGAATCAGCCCTTGGCGCCCCCGAGGCCGCTGGGCCGCCAGGTTGTTGGCCCGTGCTTTCGTGCAGGTTGTCCTGGTGGGCGAGGGCGCCTTCGAGCACATAGCTCATGATCTCCATGTCGCGGTGCCCGTGCGTGCCGAAGCCTTTGCCGGGTGCCACCGTGTCGTCGTTGAGTACCAGCAAGTTGCTATGCCCCTGGTGGCGCAAGTCAAAGTAGTCGCCAAACGAAAAGCTGTGGGCGCTGTGCAGCCAGCCGGTGGAGGACCGGCCCCGTTCGGAGGAGGGGCGGACGGTGATCATGGGGATGTGTCTTTCGCGCACCCAGCGGGGTGCACTGCACACACTGTAGACGGCCGGAGCGCCGGGAAAAACCCGGGCTTGTCAAACGGAGTGTTCTGGAATCGGGACCAATGCCTGCGCAGGACGGCCGTGGCGCAACGGGGAATGAGAACAGGAAGGGATGTCGGACTAGCGCCCCACAAACTGCGGGCTCTGGCGCTGGTGAAACGCTTCCACCCCTGCGCGGAAGTCTTCGGTGCCCGCACAGTGCACAAAGGCGTCTTTTTCAGCGGCCAGCTGCTCGGGCAGGGTGTGGTCCATCGACGCGCGCATCAGGCGCTTCATGGCGCCGTAGGCCAGCGTCGGACCATTGGCCAGGCGCTGGGCGAGGGCGGCGGTGGCGCTGTCCAGTTCAGCAGCGGGCACCACGCGGTTGATGAGGCCCAGGCGCAGCGCGTCGTCGGCTGTGAAGGCCTCGCCCAGCAACGCAATCTCCAGCGCCTGGCGCACGCCCACGATGCGTGGCAGCGCCCACGAGGCACCCACGTCGCAGCTGGTGCCCAAATTGATGTAGGCCAGGTTGAAGCGCGTGCCTTCGGCGGCGATCACGTAGTCGGCCATCAGCACCAGGCTCAGGCCCGCACCGGCGGCCGCGCCGTGCACCTGGGCGATGACCGGCGCGTTCATCTGCGCGAGCAGCAGCAGGGCCTGGTTCAGCGACGTGAGGATGTCGATGGCGCCCTGCACTGGGTCGGCGCGCAGCGTGGCCAGGTCGCCCCCGGCCATGAAGCCCCGGCCGTTGCCACACAGCACCACGGCGCGTACACCGGGGTCGGCAGCGATGGACTGCACGGTGGCGAGGAAGGCGTTGGCCATGGGCACGTCGATGGCGTTGAGTGCCTCGGGCCGGTTGAAGCGCAGCGTGGCGATGGCGCCGTTGCGCTCCAGCAGCAGGGGTGGCTGTGGGGTGGGCGCGGACGGTGCGGTAGTGGCTGCTGCAGGGTCTGTGGCGGTATTTTTCATGTCCAATCCGCTTCAAGCGCTAGTAGATATTGCGCTATCAGCTCCTGTTTTGATAGTGAATAGGTCCCAATGCGCTAAGCCCAGGGCTATTGGTACAGCGCCTCGATCTCGGCCGCATAGGTCTTGTAGATACTGGATCGGCGCACCTTCATCGTCGCGGTCACCTCGCCGTCGTCGTGGTCCAGCTCCTTGGTGAGCAGGTGGAACTTGCGGATCTGCGAGACCTGTGCGAGGCGCTGGTTGCCCTGGTTGATTTCGGCGTCGATGAGGCCGCGCACCTCGGGGTGCTCCACCAGCGAGCGGTAGTGCGTGAACGGTATGCGCCGCGCCTCGGCCCACTTGCCCACCGTCTCGTAGTCGATCATCACCAGCGCGCCCACAAACTTGCGCGCCTCGGCCACGATGATGCATTCCTTGATGAAGGGGCTGCCCTTCATCGTGTTCTCGATTTCGGACGGCGTGAGGTTCTTGCCGCCGGCCGTGATCATGATGTCTTTGAGGCGGTCCACGATCTTGATCTGGCCTTGCGATTCGCGCACCACGTCGCCGGTGTGCAACCAGCCGTCCACGATGCTGCTGGCCGTGGCTTCGGGGTTCTTGTAGTAGCCCGCAAACACCATGTCACCTTGGATCTGGAGTTCGCCGTTGTCGGCGATGCGGTGCTTTACTCCTTGCGTTGGGACGCCCACGGTGCCCACCACCACATGGTCCAGACGGTGGCCCGTGACCATGCCGGTGGATTCGGTGAGGCCATACACCTCGATGAGCGGCACGCCCAGCACGCGGAAGAAGCGCACCACGTCGGGCGGAATGGGCGCGGCACCCGTGAGAGCCACATGCGCATTGCGCAGGCCGATGAAGTTCTGCAGCGCACGGAACACCAGCCAGTAACTCGCGGCAAAGGTCAGCTTGTCGGCAGCGCTCCAGGCACTGCGCGGCTTTTCGGCCAGCGGCTTGCAGGCGTTGTAGGCCTTGTGGAACAGCGCGCGCCGCAGGCCACCGGTTTCCTGCAGCTTGATGTGGATGGCGGCGTGCAGCTTTTCCCAGATGCGCGGCACGCCCAGGAACATGGTGGGCGCAACCTCGCGCAGGTCTTCCTGCACGGTGCGGATGGACTCGCCAAAGTTCACCTGCGAGCCGACGTACACAGGCACAAAGCTGGTCAGCATCTGCTCGGCCACGTGGCACAGCGGCAGGTACGACAGGTGCGTGGTGCCCTGCGACAGCTCCAGCCGGTCCACGATGCCGGGCACCACGCCCCGGATGTTGCGGTACGAAATCATCGCGCCCTTGGGCTTGCCGGTGGAGCCCGAGGTGTAGATCATCAGGCCTACGTCGTCGAGTGTCTGGCGCGCGAGGGCGTCGTTGATGACCGCCTGCTGGTCCGATGCCGCGCCGAGTTTTTCTACCTCGTCAAACGTGGTGATGAACTGCCGCACCTCGGGCGCAAAGCTGCGCAGGCCCTTGGTCTCCATGACCACGATCTTTTTCAGGCGCGGCAGCTCGGGCAGCGCGGCCAGCAGCTTGTCGGTCTGCTCCTGGTCCTCGCAGACCATGATTTCGATGTCGGCATGGCCCACCACATAGGACACCTCGTTGGTGGGGCTGGTGGGGTACACACCCACGGTCACCGCGCCCACCAGGCCCGCGCCCATCTGGGCCAGCACCCATTCGATGCGGTTCTCGGAGATCACGCCCACATGCCCACCTGCAGGCAGGCCCAGTGCCCGCAGCCCCAGGCCGAAGTGGCTGGCGCGCTGGTGGTACTGCGCCCAGGTGAAGGGCTTCCAGATGCCGAAGTCCTTTTGCCGGATGGCGATGCGCTGAGCGTCGGTGCGCGCGCGCTCGCGCAGCATCTGGGGCAGGGTGAGGTCGGGGAGCGTCATGACAGCCATCTTTTGCGGCGCTTGTAGTGCTTGATCTCTTTGAAGCTCTTGGCCTCGCCGCCACCGCCCATGCCCAGGTAGAACTCGCGCACATCGGGGTCGTTGGCCAAGCGTTCGGCCGTGCCGTCGATCACGATCTTGCCGTTCTCCATGATGTAGCCCCGGTGCGCCACGGCCAGTGCCACGGTGGCGTTCTGCTCCACCAGCAGCATGCTGGTGCCACGCTCGGCGTTGATGCGCGCGATGATGGTGAAGATGTCTTCGACGAGCTTGGGAGACAAGCCCAGCGAGGGTTCGTCGAGCAGGATGAGCTGGGGCTGCGCGATGAGTGCGCGGCCAATGGCCAGCATCTGCTGCTCGCCGCCCGACAGATAACCTGCAAGACCCTTGCGCCGCTCGTGCAGGCGCGGAAAGTAGCTGTAGACCAAGTCGAAGTCCGGCGTCGCATCCTTGCGCCCCGTGAGCGCATAGGTGGCGGCCACCAGGTTCTCTTCGACCGTGAGGTCTTCGAACACGCGGCGGCCTTCCATCACATGGCTCAGGCCGTTGCGCACCAGCTGCTGCGGGGCCACGGCGGCCGTGGGTTGGCCGTTGAAGTGGATGCTGCCGCTTTCGACCACACCATCCTCCAGCGCCAGCAGGCCCGAGATGGCCTTGAGCGTGGTGCTTTTGCCCGCCCCGTTGCTGCCCAGCAGCGCCACGATCTGCCCCCGAGGCACGGCCAGCGACAGGCCGCGCAGGGCCTGCACCACCTTGTTGTAGATGACCTCGATGTTGTTGACTTCGAGGACGTGGGCCGGGGTTGGCTGGGTCATGGCAACAGCAGGGTCAGAGCTTGATCCAGTCGGAGGCGGCGACCATCTTCTGGGCCTTCATGTCGGCGCGGTACACGCGGCCCACGGGGATCGAGTTGCCCCTGATGGTGATCGGCACGCCAATCAGGCCACCCGTGTCGAAGTCCTTGATGGAGTTGAGCGCCGCCTTCAGGTTGCTGCCCGTGAGCGGTTTGCCTGCATCCAGGCAGCGCTTGGCCGATTCGGTGAACAGCATGGCCGCCAGAAACCCCTGGATGTAGGCGGTGCTCTGGTACTCGGGGCGCATGGCGCGGATCTTCTCCAGCATGGGCGCTTTCTCGGTGTCGTAGTAGTAGCGATACGGCATCACGCCCATGAAGCCGTCGGCGGCTTCGCCCATCTTCATGACGGTGGAGCTGTCCATGGTCCAGAAGGTGCCCATCCACTTGCTGGTCATGCCCTGCTGCTTGCCCTGGGTGATGAACTCGGGGATGGGCGCGAGGATGTAGCCGTGGAAGATGGTGTAGTCGGGCGCTGCACGGCGCAGCTTGATGACCTCGCCCGACACGTCCACGCTGCCGGCGGGCGTCATGATCTTGATCGGCACCGACAGGCCCAGCTGCTTGGCCAGGGCTTCGCTGGACTCGATGGGGTCGCGGCCGAATTCGGAGTCGGAGTACACGAAGGCCACCTTGGCACCCGGCTTTTCCTTGGCGATGTGCTTTAGCAGGATGCCGAACATCTCGGTGTAGTCGGGGCCCACGAGGAACTGGTTGGGGTACTTCTTGGGGTCGTTGAGTTCGGTGGCAAATGATGCGCCCGCCATCAGGATGTTGCCGTTGCGGTCCAGCTCGGGGTTGATGGTCTTGGAGAAGCCCGTGGAGTCGCCGTAGTAGAGGTTGACCTTGTTCTGGCTGGTGATCTTCTTGAACGCCGCCACCGACACATCGACCTTGTAGCCCGTGTCTTCGGGCACGTACTTGACCTTGCGGCCCTTGATGCCGCCCGCGTCGTTGAGCATCTTCACGTAGTCGCCCATGCCCGCGTTGATGCCCACGCCTGCAAACGCGAACACGCCGGTGAGCGGGATGGAGCCACCGATCACGATTTCTTCAGCGCCTTGCGCCAGCACCGACAGCGGGCTGGTGAGGGCGGCGGCGCCAGCGGCGGCCAGCAGGGTGCGGCGACGGGGTGATGTGGGGGTCTTGTTCATGCGTGTCTCCTGGGGGTTTAGTTTCTGAAAGGCCAGAGATGGAAGAAACGACGGACGCGCCGCCACACTTCGGCCAGGCCATGGGGCTCGAAGACGAGAAAACCGATGATGAGCAGGCCAAAGATGACCGTGCGCACGGGCGAGAGGAACACGGTGAGTTCGCTGCCGCCGGGCATCAGGTCCACCACGAGCTTGAGCAGCTCGGGCACCATGGTCATGAACACCGCACCCAGGATGCCGCCCAGGATGGAGCCCATGCCGCCGACGATGATGGCCGCCAGGAAAAAGATGGACATGAGCAGCGGAAAACTCTCGGGCGTGACCACGCGAAAGAAGTACGCCCACAGCCCGCCCGCCACGCCCGCATAGAACGACGACAGCCCAAACGACAGCAGCTTGTAGCGCAGCAGCGGAATGCCCAGCACCTCGGCCGAGATGTCGCGGTCGCGGATGGCGATGAAGGCCCGGCCCACACGTGTGCGGAACAGATTGGCCGCGCCCAGCAGCATCAGGATGGTGACGGGCACGATGAGCCAGTACAGGCGGAATGAGGTGTCGAGCGCCATGCCAAACAGCTTGGCGGGTGGCACGCTCAGGCCCCCGGTGCCGCCGGTGAACTTCCAGTTGGCAAAGATGAAGTGCGCGATGAACGATGCGGCAATGGTGGCAATCGCCAGGTACAGCCCCTTCACGCGCAGCGAGGGGATGCCCACCACGATGCCGCCCAGCATGGCCACCAAGCCACCGGCCAGCAGGTTGAGCACAAAGGGCGTGCCCACCTTGGTTTCCAGCACGGCCACGGTGTAGGCGCCCAGGCCCATGAAGGCGGCCTGCCCCAGGCTGACCAGCCCCGTGTAGCCCGTGAGGATGTTGAGCCCCGTGGCGCTGGCCACATTGATGCTGACCAGGCAGGCCAGGTACAGCCAGTAGTCGCTGGCCATGAAGGGGAACAGCACCAGCAGCACAGCGCCCACGGCCAGCCACACTTTTTGGGTGCGCGAGTCGAAAAGCGCCGCGTCGGCGATGTAGGTTTCCTTGAGGGTTCCGATGCGCATGGGTCAGGCCTGCCGCCGGGCCGGCCCAAGGGAGGCCTGCGCCCCCTTGGGGGGCAGTGGATACACGAGGTGATGAACGTGGGGGCTCATGTTTTTACAGTCTCTCGATTTCGTGGGTGCCGAACAGGCCGTACGGCCGCACCAGCAGCACCGCCACCAGCACGATGAAGGTGGCCAGCAGCTTGTATTCGCCGCCCAGGTAGGCCCCGGCCAGCGCCTCGATCAGGCCGATGAGGATGCCGCCTACGAGCGCGCCCAGCACGCTGTCGAGCCCGCCCACAATGACGACCACCAGCACTGACAGCCCGAACACGCCCATGCTGGACGAGATGCCGCCAATCGAGCCAACGATGATCCCGGAGATGGCCGCCAGCATGGCCGAGGCCACCCAGGCCAACGAGAACACACGCGGCACGTTGATGCCCACCGAATACGCGGCGGCCTGGTCGCTGGCCGTGGCGCGCAGGGCCACCCCGCCCCGCCAGAAGCGGAACACCACCAGCACCGCTGCGATGAACGCGACGGCAATCACAGCACCCCAGAACACCTTGGGCGCGAGGAACGCATCACCCACCATGATGGGCTGCGTGGGCATGAAGTCGGGCAGGCGACGCTGGTCGGCGGTCCAGATCATTTCCACCAAGCCCACGAGCACCGAGGCCAGGCCCACGGTGACCATGAAGACGGAAATCGGCGGCTCGCCCAGCAGCGGGCGGATCATGGTGCGCTCGATCACCGCGCCCAGCAGGCCTGTGCCCAGCACGGCGCCCGGGATGGCCAGCCACAGCGGCAGCGCGAACATCGATGCAAAGGTGAAGAACAGGTAGGCGCCCACCATCAGCAGCTCGCCAATGGCAATGTTGACCACGCGCGTGGCCTTGTAGACCATCACAAAGGCCAGCGCCGCCAGCGCATACAGCCCGCCCCCTGCAACGCCGGTGAGGCTGATCTCAAACAGGTAGGCCCAGTCGAAGTTGCCAGTCATGCGGTGGTCACCCCCTGCAGCTTGGCACGCAGGTCGCCCACGTCGCCCGCGCCCAGGTAGGCGCGGATGACCTCGGGGTCCGCCTGCACCTGTGCGGGCGTGCCCTGCGCGATGACCTGGCCGAAGTTGAGCACCACCACGTGGTCGGACAGATCCATCACCATGCCCATGTCGTGTTCGACCATGAGCACCGTCACGCCCCATTCCTCGCGCACATCGAGGACGAAGCGCGCCATGTCTTCGGTCTCTTCACGGTTCATGCCGGCCACGGGTTCGTCCAGCATCAGGATCTGCGGCTGCATGGCGAGGGCCCGCGCCATCTCCACGCGCTTTTGCAGGCCGTAGGGCAGGGCCGAGACGGGGGCGTGGCGGATGTGGTCGATTTCGAGGAAGTCGATGATGCGCTCCTCGATGTCGCGGCGCAGTTCTGCCTCTTCGCGGCGTGCGCGGCCCAGGTAGAACAGCGCGTCGAGCACGTTGGTTTGGAGGTGCGCGTGGCGGCCGAGCTTGATGTTGTCGAGCACCGTCATGCCGCGAAACAGCGCAATGTTCTGAAAGCTGCGGCCCAGGCCCAGCTTGGCGCGCTGCGGCGCGGGCACGCGGGTGATGTCTTGCCCCTGAAAGCGGATGGAGCCCTGGCTGGGCCGGTAAAAGCCCGAAATGGTGTTGAACAGCGAGGTCTTGCCCGCACCGTTGGGGCCGATGACGGCGGTGATGGAGCCAGGCTGCACATCAAACCCCACGCCGGTCAGCGCCTTCACGCCACCGAACGCCAGGGTCACGCCCTGCACCTGCAGCAGGGGCGTGGCAGCAGCGGGGCCGGAAGGGGTTGTCTCCATTGGCTTTCTAATACGGGTTGACTACAGCTTTTGACAGAAATTTCGATGGAACCCAGCGCAAATTTCCTACTTGTGCGTAAACTGTTTACTCGCAAGTAGATTCTGGAAGCCGCGACCCTCATCAGCATCCGTACTTTCCCGAGGAACTGCCATCCATGCCCCACGCCAAAGTGGCAACCCGCCGCCGCAGCGCCACCCCCACCGCCGCAGCGCCGTCTTCTGCACCCGCTGCCAAGCAGGTCAAGCTGGCCAAGCCGGTCAAAAAGGCCGCGAAGGCTGAGTCGGCCCTAGCCGCCCCTGCGCCAGCCCCGACCGCTGCGGCGTCTCCCTGGCCCCCGGTGTCGCACCGCGAGCGCCAGCGCGAGGCCAAGCGCAATGCGGTGCTGCAGGCGGCGGCCCAGTTGTTCAACGAACGCGGCTTTCACGCCACCTCGCTCGACGACATCGCCGCGCGCCTGAACGTGACCAAGCCCACGCTGTACTACTACGTGAAGAACAAGGACGAGATCCTGCTGCAGTGCGTGAGCAAGGGCCTCACGATGATGCTGGAGGGGATTGATGCCTCGCGCGCTGCGGGCGGCAAGGCCATTGACCAGCTCATGACCTGCATGCAGGTGTATGCGCGCATCGTCACCATGGACTTCGGCATGTGCCTGATCCGCGTGGGCGACGAGCAGCTGCCCCCCGAAAGCCGCAAGGAGCTGCGCCGCCTGAAGTCCGCCATCGATCAGGAGTTCCGCCGCCTGGTGGCCGAGGGCGTGGCCGAAGGATCGCTGCAGCCCTGCGACCCGAAGATGACGGCTTTTGTGATTGCCGGTGCGCTCAGCTGGATCGGCCGCTGGTACCAGCCCGATGGCGAATACACGCCCGAGCAGGTGGCGCAGCAGTGCATTGCGACGCTGTGTGATGGGGTGTTGCGGCGGCCTGCGGCGGTCATCGCCGATAGCGCTGTTTCAGCGCCAGTCCCCCAACCAAAGCCCGCCAGCGGCAAGGCAAAGACCCGTGCCCAACGCGGTGGAGGCTAGCGTGTTGTATCTACCGATGGATTGAGGCAGATTGGCTTTTGGCGTCCTTGGATAGGCGCTGAAAGCTATCTATCGAATAGTGTTTTCAGGGTATTGAGCCTGTATCTCTGATGCTTGACGTGCTTGTTTGGGCTGAGCTTGTCAAAGCCTCACGCTGCGCCTTGGCAAGTTCAGCGAAACCGGTTTTCATCAACGCATTGCCTTTTTCACGTGATGTGCGCGAACGGCTTCCTGTGACCGGCTTGTTTAAACAGGTTGTTTAACCCGCTACCGTATTCTTTGTGCGGTTTTGGGTTTTATAAGTCATTGATTTATATGGAAATATTCTGCGACATAAAGCATTGCTTTACCCCTAGGTATTGCCAGTTGGCTTAAAGACGGCTGCCTCTGATAGATACCAACGGGCCCAGCGCCGCTGACCGAGAACATTGATCACCCCTTCATTGCGCAACTCATCCAGGAGCTTCTGTACGGCCTTCATGGGAAGGGACGGCAGCACTTGTCTGAACTCGCTCAGTGGCGCACCGGCTTCGCCTTGGTCTTTGAGATGCTGCAGCAGCAAAGCCTTGTTGGTTCCATGATCCAAGCCCCGCTTCCGGGTATAGCTGCCTTTACTACCCAGCGACGCATACAAGGCGGCCGCCAGGATGTACTTGGCGGTCTTGCCCCTACCGATAGTTTCTACGGCACCCACTTCCGCAAGGGCGGGCAACCGTTCCAGCAGCTGAGGTGCCATGGGCCGACCCTGTTGCAGGCATTCCAGCGCCAAATAGTCCAATGTAGAAAAGCTGCGCAGCGTCTCGTCCCCCAGCCGCTCCATGAACCGCACAAACGCCGGGTTGCGCACGCCACCCTCCAGCGTCAGCCGCACCTCGTGCGCGGCAGTACCCGCAAAGCTGGGCAGGGGCTTGCCTTGGCGCACGGCGCTTTCCATCATCAGGTTCAAGCCCTGGCCGGATCGTTCGATGAGCCCGCAGCGCCCTAGCGCCTCGGCCAGGCGGCGGTTGCGCGGGTATTGCTGGTCAATGATGTTCTCGGGCGTGATGCCGGGCGGCAGGCCACCGGGGCTAACCACCTCCAGCCGCTTGGCAAATTGCCGCACAAAGACCGAGCCGCCCAGGCGGTAGTCGCGGTGGGCCACCGCGTTCAGGATGGCCTCGCGCACGGGCACCTCGTCAAAGGTGGGCAGGTCCATGCGAAAGAAATCGTCCTGGTAACTCTGCCGGTCGTTGCGCAGGTTGATCTTTTTCCACAATGCGTCCTGCCAGGCAAAGAAGCCTGCGCGGTATTCCTCGCGGTCGGCTGCCGGGCCTGCGGCTTCGGACGAGCGGTATTCAAACACCAGCTCTGCCTGTGCCAGCCACCGCGTGAGGCCCGCACGCGTACCAAACAGAATGAGCGCTGCATAGCTCACCTGATCGCCCTCCACCAGCAGTTCGGTATCGCGCAGCGTTTGCAGGTCGCTCAGCTCGCGCCTGCGTGGGTCGCCAGTCTTGCGCGCCCAGCGTTCGCGGAACAGGGCGATGGACTCGGGCTCCAGGTCGGCCAGCGTGGCGCCGGGGCAGGGCTGTGCCGAAAAGTCGGGGCCTGTTTCTGCAAACATCTCCCGCAGCTCTTGGCCGCTCAGGGCTGCTAGGTCGTCACCCGCGCTCTTGAAGTAGCGGCCATCGATCTCCCATGCTGTGCCCGGCAGGCGTGGCGGAACGTGAACGATCACCACGCGCCCTTTGGGCAGCAACAGCTCTTCTACGGGGATGCGGTGCCCAAGCTTCTGGTGCAGACCCGCCTCGGTGCGTCCTGGCTCTTCAAACGCCTGTGTGCCCACAATGCGACGGGGCCGTTTGTCCGTCACGCCCAGCACCATGGTGCCGCCGCCCTCGTTGGCCAGGGCCACGCAGTACTTGACCAGCGTGTCAAAGTGGTAGTTCTGCTTGGCCTCCTTGAATTCCAGGCGCTGGCCTTCGGGTTCAAGCAGCCATTGTTGAAGCTGGGCGACAGAGGTGGGCATGAGGCAGGCAGTAGCAGGCAGTGGGAACTGCCTGAGAGTCTGCCATGCGGAGCCGCCGGGGCCTAGTGTGAGCAGTTTTGAGGCTCTTTGTGCCCCAAGCGTTACTCGATCATGCGCAAGCAGCTATTGATTTGGTAGCGTTTTGCGCAAGGCCCGGGGTGTGTGGTGTTCTGCCTGCCCGGAGGCCAGATCGTCCAGGATGGGGCAGTCCGGCCGGTCGTTGCCCTGGCAGCAGGACACCAGCGTTTGCAGGCTGCGCTGCATGGCCTGCATCTGGGCGATGCGTTCGCTCAGGTCGTCGATGTGCTGCTGCGCGATGCGCTTGACCTGGCTGCTGGCGCGGCTGTGGTCGTGCCACAGGCCCAGCAGCTCGGCGATTTCTTCCATCGAGAAGCCCAGGTCGCGGCTGCGGCGGATGAAGTGCAGGGCGTGCACATCGGCCTCGGTGTACTGGCGGTAGCCGCTGTCGGTGCGCGCCACGCCGTTGATGAGGCCCAGCGATTCGTAGTGCCGCACCATGCGCGCCGAGATGCCTGCGCGCCGCGCGGCGACGCCGATGGGCACGGGCCAGGCGATGGCGCGGGGCGCTGCGGCCTTGGTGCGCGCGGTCGGCGCGGTATTGATGGACTGGGGCGTGGTCATGGTGTGGCCTTCGCTGGGTGCTTGGTGGCGTGGAGCTCAGGCCGCGACGGTGTAGCCTTCTTCGGCAATGGCGGCGGCCAGGGCTTCGCGGGGGGCGGTGCTGTCCACGTCCACCTTGCCGCTGGCGCGGTTGATGCGGACTTGGGCGTTAGGGTCTACCTGCTGCACGGCCTGGGTGACGGCGCGTTCGCAGTGGCCGCATGTCATGCCCTGTACTTGGAAGGTTGTGGTGTTGGTTGCCATGGTGTGTCCTTGTTGGATTTGGAAATGTGGCCGTGGATGCGACCGAAGCGAATGTTGAAGCTTGACATCGTGGCAGAGTCAAACGCTGCGCAAGACACTCATGATGTGAGGGTTGATCAATATCAATGCTTGACCTTGCCATCACGTCAAGGATCAGCATCCCGGCCATGAACACCATCACCACCCCCCCCAACACTGCGCCCGAGTCCCTCCACTCGCTGGACCTGGGCATTTCTGGCATGACCTGCGCAAGCTGCGTGGGCCGTGTGGAGCGCGCGCTGCGCAAGGTACCCGGCGTGCAGGAGGCCTCGGTCAACCTGGCGACCGAGTCTGCGCGCATCGCCTTTGTCACGCAGGTCGGCGCTGATGCTGCCGCGATGGAGGCGGTGCTGCGCCGCGCGGTGCGTAACGCGGGGTACGAGCCGCGTGCGGCGGGGCAGGACGAGGCGGTGGAAGACCTCTCGCCCTGGGCGGGGTTCCTGCCCGTGGGCATTGGCCTGCTGCTGTCGGCGCCGCTGGTGCTGCCGATGATCGGCGACCTGTTTGGCCAGCACTGGATGCTGCCCGCCTGGATGCAGTTTGCGCTGGCCACGCCGGTGCAGTTCATTCTGGGGGCGCGGTTTTACAAAGCGGGCTGGCATGCGGCCAAGGCGCTGAGCGGCAATATGGATTTGCTGGTGGCGCTGGGTACCAGCGCGGGCTGGGGCCTGTCGATGTGGCTGTGGCTCACAGCGCCCACAGACCATCCGGGGCATGTGCCGCACCTGTACTTCGAGGCCTCGGCCGTGGTGGTCACGCTGGTGCTGCTGGGCAAGTGGCTGGAGGCGCGCGCCAAGCGCCAGACCACGGCGGCCATCCGCGCGCTGCATGCGCTGCGGCCCGATGTGGTGCATTTGCTCTCCAAATCTGGCGAGGTAGATGTGCCCGTGGCCGAGGTACTGGTGGGCGATCAATTGGTCGTGCGGCCCGGCGAGCGCATCCCCGTAGATGGCACGGTGCACGAGGGGCACACGCAGGTGGATGAATCCATGCTGACCGGGGAGCCCCTGCCAGTGGCGCGCGATGTGGGCGCGGCGCTGACGGGGGGGGCGATCAACGGCGATGGCCGTATCGTGATGGCGGTGACGGCTGTGGGCGCCGAGACGGTGCTGGCCCAGATCATCCGGCTGGTGGAAGACGCCCAGGCCGCCAAGGCGCCCATCCAGCGGCTGGTGGACCAGGTGTCGGCCATCTTTGTGCCGGTGGTGCTGGTGGTGGCACTGGTGACCCTGGCGGGCTGGCTGGCCATAGGCGCGGGGCTGGAGGCCGCGTTGATCCACGCGGTTGCCGTGATGGTGATTGCCTGCCCCTGTGCGCTGGGGCTGGCCACGCCTGCAGCCATCATGGCGGGCACGGGCGTGGCGGCCAAACACGGCATCCTCATCAAGGACGTGCAGGCGCTGGAGCTGGCCCACAAGGTGGACACGGTGGCTTTTGACAAGACCGGCACGCTGACCGTGGGCCAGCCCCGGCTCACGGCGTTTGAGGTGGTACCGGGTCTGGACGATGCGGTGGTGATGGCGGCGGTGGCCGCTGTGCAAAGCGGCAGCGAACACCCGCTGGCGCGGGCGGTGGTGGCGGCTGCGGGCGAGCGGCAGATCCACGTGGCCACCGCGCAGGACGTGCGCGCCGTGCCCGGGCGCGGCACCGAGGGCGAGGTGGAGGGCCAGAGCTACCTGGTGGGCAGCCTGCGCTGGATGCAGGAGCTGGGGGTGGGCCTGGGCCCGCTGTCAGACCGCGCGGAGGCTTTGCAACGCGAAGGCGCCACAGTGTCCGCCGTGGCCCAGCGTGTGACTGAGGGATTGGCATTGCGCGCGGTCATGGCCTTTGGCGACGAGCCCAAGCCCGGCGCGCGCGAGGCGCTGGCGGCGCTGAAGGCGCGGGGCATTCGCACGGTGATGGTGTCGGGCGACAACCGGGGCGCGGCCGAGGCCATGGCGCGCCGCCTGGGGCTGGACCCGGCTGCGGGCGAGGTGATGGCCGAGGTGCTGCCGGGCGACAAGTCGGCCAAGGTGGCTGCGTTGCAACAGGGCAGTGATGGCAAGCGCCATCATGTCGCGATGGTGGGCGACGGCGTTAACGATGCCCCGGCGCTCGCTGCGGCCGATGTGGGCATGGCGATGGGCAATGGCACGGACGTGGCCATGCATGCAGCGGGCATCACGCTGATGCGCGGCGACCCGATGCTGGTGGCGGCGGCGCTGGATATCTCGCGCCGCACGGTGATGAAGATCCGCCAGAACCTGTTCTGGGCGTTTGCGTACAACGTGGCGGGCATTCCGCTGGCGGCCCTAGGCTTTCTGAGCCCGGTGGTGGCCGGGGCCGCCATGGCGCTGAGTTCGGTCAGCGTGATGGCGAATGCCCTCCTACTCAAGCGGTGGCGCATGTGATAAATACGTACAGAACGGTTATCGATGTCTGGCAAACTGCAACGATTTGTTGCCCGTCTGCGGCCTCTGGGGAGGTGCGGCGAGCGCATCGACCAAGCTATATCAAGGACGACAGATCATGAATCTCTTCTCGCTCATGCGGCAGTTCACCATACGTTTGCGCATGCTGGGGGCCATTGGGGTGGTGCTGGGGCTGTTGGGGCTGCTGGGCGGCGCGGGCATGCTGGGCATGTTCCGCATCCACGACATGAGCCAGAACTTCATGGACAACGCCTTTGCCAAGGTGAGCACCATGGCCGAGCTGCGGGGCGAGATGGGGGCCATCCGCCAGTACGAGAAGGACATGATCATCGGCTACGAAAAGACGGAGGCCGTGAAGGCGGCCCACACCAAGTGGCTGGCCAGCCACGAAAAGGCCAAGAAGACCGCCAGCAAGTTCCTGGAAGGCGCCGATGACGCCGACAACGCGGTGGTGCGCAAAATCATCACCAAGCTCGACAGCTACAAGGACCTGTTTGCCCATGTGGCGCGCCAGCTGGAGGCCGGTGGCTACGACACCGCCACCATTGCCAACCGCATGAGCGGCAAGGCCGTGGCCGAGTTTGACGAGGCCGACAAGCTGATGGCCGAACTGGACACCGTGCTGCGCAGCGAGGTCAGCAAATCCGTGGCGCAGCAGGGCGAGGTGTCCAACCAGACCAAGTGGCTGTTTGTGCTCGCGGTGCTGATCACGGTGGTCGTGGTGGTGCCGACCACCCTGATGAACATGAACTCCATCTGCCGTCCGCTGGAGGACGCACGCAAGATGGCACAGGCGATTGCGGGGGGCGACCTGTCGCAGCACATCACCGCCGAGGGCAAGGACGAAGTGGCCGACCTGCAGCGCGCGCTGCGTGAGATGCAGCAGGGCCTGGGGGCGCTGGTGGCGCAGGTGCGCGATGCCAGCGGCAACATCGCCACGGCCAGCCAGGAGATCGCCACGGGCAACCAGGACCTGTCGCAGCGCACCGAGCAGACCGCCAGCAACGCGCAGGAGGCTGTCTCCTCGCTGTCGCAGCTCACGTCCACGGTGCAGCAAACTGCATCGTCCTCGCAGATGGCGAACCAGCTCGCCGCATCGGCCTCGCAGATGGCCACCCAGGGCGGTGGCGTGGTGCAGCAGGCCGTGGCCAGCATGCACGAGATCTCGACCTCCAGCCGCAAGATCGGCGACATCATCGGCCTGATCGACTCGATTGCGTTCCAGACCAACATCCTGGCGCTGAACGCGGCCGTGGAAGCCGCGCGGGCAGGCGAGCAAGGCCGGGGCTTTGCCGTGGTGGCCAGCGAGGTGCGCAGCCTCGCCCAGCGCAGCGCAGCGGCGGCCAGCGACATCAAGGGCCTGATCCAGAACAGCGTGACGGCCGTGGACGGCGGCGTGCGCCATGTGGAAGAAGCGGGCACGGCGATGAAGGACATCGTGAGCAGCGTGCAGCGCGTGGGCGACATCATTGGCGAGATCACGGCGGCGGCGTCCGAGCAGTCGGCCGGCATCGGCCAGGTGAACAGCTCAGTGGGCGAGATCGACCGCATGACGCAGCAGAACGCCGCGCTGGTCGAGCAGTCGGCCGCTGCGGCCGAGTCGCTGCGCGAGCAGGCTGCACGCCTGTCGCACGTGGTGCAGCAGTTCCGGCTGGCCGAGTCGGCGGCGGGCTACGGCCATGGCGGCCTGGTCGCTGCGGCATATGCCGATCAGCAGCCCCAGGCGCTGGCTGCGGGCCCCGCCCAGGCGCGCCTGGCGCACTGAATGAATGGTGGCGGGGCGCGCGCGCCCCTGAGCTGCCCTTAGCGCGCTTCCTGTCCCCATCCCTACGAGCCCCGCAGGCCTGTCCTGCGGGGCTTTTTTGTGGGCGGTGGCTGGGGACTTGCAGGGCATGGGCCCGGTGCTTTGCCCGGTCGTTTATTGACCTGGGTCATGGGCGCGCCGGGGCGTGCGTGGCACCCTTGGGGCCTTGTTGAACCTGGGGAGTGCACCATGCCGTCGATCAGTCTGCGAACCATTCGCGAAGAGCACGCGTCGCTTGCGGCGGTGTTGCACTCGCTGCGCCTGATGCTGGACCAGGGTCCGGGCGACGAACCCGCTGCGTTCTTTGACGTGATGCGGGCCATGCTGTTCTACATCGACGAGTTTCCGGAGCGGCAGCACCACCCCAAGGAGACGCAGTTGCTGTTCCCCAAGGTGGCCGAGCGCTCACCCCAGGCAGCAGAGGCCATTGCACAACTGGACCGGGACCACGAGGGTGGCGAGGCAGCGGTGCGCGAGTTGCAGCACCTGCTGCTGGGCTGGGAGCTGATGGGCGACGCGCGCCGTGAGGCGTTTGTGCTGGCGCTGGAAAGCTATATCCGCTTTTACCTGGAGCACATGCGCCTGGAAGAAACCGTGGTGCTGCCAGCCGCCCAGGCAACCCTGCTGCCAGATGACTGGGCCGCCATCGACGCGGCCTTTGCCAGCAACACCAACCCCCTGGCTCCGGGCAAGCCGCGCGACGCGGCGTATGACCGGTTGTTCACCCGCATCGTGATGCGGGCGCCGAGCCCCATTGGATTGGGAAGCCCCTCCTGAGTCGCCTTTCCCCAGGGGGGCGCCGCCAGCGCGACGGTCGCTGGCTTGCGCCGCGCCAGTTGCAACCAGCGCGGCCCAAGAAGGCCGCTTCTTCTCGGTGCGAACTCAGGCGCTGAGCACTGGATAGTCCGTGTACCCCTCGGCCCCGCCGCCATACAGCGTGGCACGGTTCACCTCGTTGAGTGGCGCGTTGGCCTTCAGGCGCGCTACCAGGTCGGGGTTGGCGATGAAGGGGCGGCCAAACGCCACGATGTCGGCGCCTTTGGCCAGGGCGGCGTCGGCCAGTTCGCGGGTGTAGGCGTTGTTGACCATCCACGCACCCTTGCCGCCTGCAGCGTGGTAGGCGGCCTTGAGGGACGCGTAGTCAAACGGGCGGCCTTCCACCTCGCGCGGGCCGCCGGTGGCGCCTTCGATGACGTGGATGTAGGCCAGGCCCAGGGGCGCCAGCTGGCGCACCACATGGTCGAACAGCGGCTGGGGGTCGGCGTCCACGATGTCGTTGGCGGGGGTGACGGGCGACAGGCGGATGCCGGTGCGGCCGCCGCCGATTTCCTCGACGATGGCGCGCGTCACTTCCAGCAGCAGGCGGGCGCGGTTTTTGATGCTGCCGCCGTAGTCGTCGGTGCGCTGGTTGGCACCCGTCTTGAGGAACTGGTCGATCAGGTAGCCGTTGGCCGCGTGGATTTCCACACCGTCAAAGCCCGACGCAATGGCGTTGCGCGCGGCGTGGCGGTAGTCCTGCACGATGCCGGGGATCTCTTCGGCATCAAGCGCGCGGGGCATGGAGGTGGGGGTGAAGGTGGGCACGCCGTCCTTGATGAGCACGGTCTTGGTGTTGGCCTGCACGGCCGAGGGTGCGACGGGGGCGGCGTTGCCGGGCTGCAGGTCGGTGTGCGAGACGCGGCCCACATGCCACAGCTGCACCACGATCTTGCCACCGGCATCGTGCACGGCGCGGGTCACCTTCTTCCAGCCGTCCAATTGTTCGGTGCCATACAGGCCGGGCACATCCGCATAGCCCTGGGCTTGCGGGCTGATGGCCGTGGCCTCGGAAATGATGAGACCGGCACTGGCGCGCTGTGCGTAGTAGGTGGCGACCAGGTCGGTGGGGATGGCCTCGGGCGAGCGGTTGCGCGTGAGCGGCGCCATGGCGATGCGGTTGGCCAGCTGAAGGTCGCCCGCGCGGGTGGGTTCAAACAAAGAGGTCATGGTGAGAGTCCTGAGAAAGACGATGTGCAAAAAAGCAGGCTGACAGCTTAATGCTGCAGCGCAAAACGTGCAGCGCACTGGCGTCAACAAGGGCTCCGGTTTTGTGTTAGCCCGGTCGCTCAGGTCTGTCGTGCCTGCAGCGTCGCGGCCGTTGCATGAGAATGAACAGCCATGTCCCTGCCACCGCCCCCCGCACCGTTCCCCGTTTCCCCGTTGCGCAGCCTGTGGCTCGCTGTGGCCCTCTCGATGGGCGCCGCCATTTCACTGGGCATTACGCGGTTTGCCTATGCCTTGCTGTTGCCGCCCATGCGCGAAGACCTGGGCTGGTCGTACACGCTGGCGGGCGGCATGAACACGGTGAATGCGCTGGGCTATCTGCTGGGCGCCCTGGCCACGCCTTTGCTGTTGCGGCGCGTGGCGCCCGGGGCTGTGCTGCTGGCGGGTGCGGTGATGGCCACGGTGTTCATGGGCCTGAGCGGGTTTTTCACGCAGGCGGCACCCCTCCTGGTGCAGCGCCTGCTGGCCGGTGGGGCCAGTGCGCTGGTGTTCATTGCCGGTGGCCTGCTCGCGGCGCGGCTGGGTGCCCAGGTGCCGGGGCGCAGCGGTTTGTTGCTGGGCCTGTATTACGGTGGCACGGGTTGGGGCATCAGCCTGTCGGCGCTGCTGGTGCCCGCGGTGCTGGCAGCGGCCCCCGCACCGCACAGCTGGACCTGGGCCTGGTGGGCGCTCGCGCTGGCCTGTGTGGCGGCCACGGCGGCGCTGCTGTGGCCGGCGCGGGTGTTGCACGGGCTCGCTGCACCCGTGGCCGCGGCTTCCGGGACCCCACCGGCGGCTGCAGTGCCCGACCGCGTGCGCTGGCGGGCCTTGGCCCCTGCGCTGCTGGGTTACGGCCTGTTTGGCGTGGGCTATATCGGCTACATGACCTTTGTGGTGGCGCTGCTGCGCGAGCAGGGCCGGGGTGCGGGCGAGGTGACGCTGTTCTACGCCCTGCTGGGGCTGGCTGTGGTGCTGTCGTCGCGCATTTGGGCCGGGCTGCTGGACCGCAGCCGGGGCGGTGAGGCCCTGGCGCGCCTGAATGCGCTGCTGGGCATGGCCACCATCCTGCCCGCCATCACCGGGGCCTGGCCGGTAGTGCTGGCGTCGGGTCTGCTGTTTGGCGGGGTGTTTTTGTCGGTGGTGGCATCGACCACGGCGCTGGTGCGGCACAACCTGCCGCAGGCGCTCTGGGCCAGCGGCATCAGCGCGTTCACCATCGTGTTTGCGGCCGGGCAGATCGTGGGGCCCACGGTGGTGGGCTGGATCGCCGACGGGCCCGGAGGCCTCGCGCGCGGGCTGGTGTTCTCGGCCTGCGCGCTGTGGGTAGGGGCGCTGGTGGCGTGGCGGCAGCGCCCCTTGTAGCCCCAGCCTTACTTCAGCAGCCCTTCAGCCTTCATCGCGGCTTGCACTGCAGGGCGGGCACCCACGCGTTCACGGTAGGCCGCCAGGTTCGCCAGGCCGGAGATGTCGAGCTTGGTGGGCTGCGTCCAGTTGGTCACGGTGAACAGGTAGCCGTCGGCCACGGTGAACTGGTCGCCCATCAGGTACTGCTTGCCGGCGAGCTGGCTGTCCACCCACTGCAGGCGCTGCAGCAGGCGCTCACGCACCATGGGCTTGTAGTCTTCGGGTGTGGCGGGGTTGAACAGGGGGCTGAAACCCTTGTGCAGTTCGGTGCCGATGAAGGTCAGCCACTCTTGCAGGCGGTAGCGCGCCAGAGTGCCGTTGGCGGGGGCCAGCTGCTTGTCGGGCACTTGATCCGCGATGTACTGCACGATGGCGGGGCCTTCGCGCAGGCGCTCGCCGTTGTCCAGCTCCAGCAAGGGCACGTAGCCCAGGGGGTTGATGCCGTAGTAGTCGGTGCCATCCTGGAGCTTGTGGCTCTTGGTGCTGGCCAGCACGGGGGTGTGGGCTAGGCCGGCTTCGTGCAGGGCGATGTGGGGCGACAGGGAGCAGGCGCCGGGGGAGTAGTAAAGCTTCATGGATCGGTCCTTGAAAACGGTCGGAAACCGCCGATCCTATGCGCTGCGCAGCTTTCTTGCTGGCCGCCTACGCTGCACAGGCCCCGGAGGCGGAAACTGGCACGGCCCAAGTCAGTGCCGCCGTGCAAGGGCCGCCCTGCCGCACGGGCGGCGTCCCCCTGGGGGAGGGCGCCGAAGGCGACACAGGGGGGTTAGGTGTCGTAGCCTGGAAGGTCGCGCTGCACCTTGCGCAGCAGCGCGGGCCAGGCAAAGGCACCGCCCAGGCCGCCGGTCTGCACGCGCATGGCCTGGGCCACGCCGCTCACGATTTGCGGGTTCACCTGCGTCAGTTCGCCACCCGCCTGCGCATCGATCTGGATGCGGCAGGTGTTCTCGAAGGTGTACATCGACAAGAATGCGTCGGCAATCGTCTTGCCCACGGTCAGCAGGCCGTGGTTGCGCAGCATGAGGAAGTTGGCCTCGCCCAGGTCGGCCTGCAGGCGCGGCTTTTCTTCGTCGCGGAAGGCCACGCCTTCGTACTCGTGGTACGCCAGCGAGCCCAGCACAAAGGTGCTTTGCTGGCTGATGGGCAGCACGCCGCCCTTTTGCGCGCTGACGGCCACGCCGGCGCGGGTGTGGGTGTGCAACACGCAGCCCGCCTCGGGCCGGGCCTCGTGCACGGCGCTGTGGATCACGAAGCCTGCCGGGTTCACCGGGAAGGGCGATTCGTGCAGCTTGTTGCACTGCATGTCCACCTTGATCAGGCTCGACGCGGTGATCTCGTCGAACATGAGGCCGTAGGGGTTGATGAGGAAGTGGTGCTCGCCCGGGCCCGACACCGACTCGGGCAGTTTGGCGCTGATGTGGGTGAAAACCAGGTCGCTCCAGCCGTACAGCGCCACGAGCCGGTAGCACGCGGCCAGGTCGCAGCGCAGCTGCCATTCTTCAGGGCTGACGCTGCCTTGCAGCGAGGGGATGTTGAGCATGGGGGGTGTCTCCGGTGTTGTGGGTGGGAAGACACCACTGTAGGGCGGGGCGGTGACCGGGTCTGTCAGGCAGGCTACACCCGTGGCCATGTTTCGGGTGTTCTTTGCTCTATTATTGATAGCAATAGAGGCAATATCCACTGGCGCTACCAGCCAGTTTGACCCGATTTTTGGTGTCTGTCGCCTTTGGCAGGCTCCAGGGTCCGATGTGCACTCCACCGGCCCCTAGGGATGTCCTGCATAACTTCCTGCGGTCTGTGATAGCGCGGCCTCGGGCCATCCGCTGCGTTGCTTTTTTTGCCAATAGCCCGGCTATTGGCTGCAAAAAGACGCCTTGCGGCCTGTCCCGATCCGCACTACCGCCGACTCGCGAGGGTTATGCAGGACATCCCTAGCGTTCGTCGGCCAGCGCTCAGCCGGCCTGCGGGATCGGCGCGCGCATGCCCGCGTTCAGCAGGTTCCAGGCGTTGATGATGGCGATGGCAAAGCCCAGGTCGGAAATTTCGGCGTCGGAGAACAGGGCCCTCAGCTTGGCGTATTCGTCATCGCTTGCGTCGCTGTGGGGCGTGGCGGTGATGATCTCTGCCCAGCGAAACGCGGCGCGTTCGCGTTCGCTGAAGAACGGGGCTTCGCGCCAGCCGGCCACGGCGTTGAGGTGGCGCGGGTCGGCGCCGTCCTTGACGAGCGCGCTCCAGTGCATGTCCATGCAGTAGGCGCAGCCGTTGATCTGCGACACACGCAGGAACACCAGTTCGGCCAGCCGGGTGCCCAGCGGGCCTTTCTTGATGGTTTCAGAGACGTTGACCAGGCCCATGAAGGCTTTGGACGACAGTTGATGGTAGGGGAGGCGGGCGCTGTGTTGCGACATGGAAATCTCCTGGGTGATGGCAAAGGGTTGATGACGGTCGTGAAAGACGGCGCTGGTGCGGGGCCTTGTGGCGATGTCGCCATGTGGCTGCATTGCCGTCTTCCATACCCATCAAGACGCTGCGCCGTGCCGGGTTGTGACAGGAGGCCTGCTTTTTTTCTGCCCTGGCGCGCTTGCCGGGGCCGCCTGTGCAGCGGTTCTCACGAACAGCGCTGTGCCCGTGTCTTTACAGTGGCAGCGTGGCGGGGATGCCCGCCAGCTTGTCCGGGTTGCGCACCGCGTAGATGGCCACGATGCGCTCGCCATCGGTCACAAACGCCTGGGCCGACTCGATGCGCCCGTCCACATAGCGCAGCATGCCCGGCTCGCCGTTGATGAGCGCCATGCGGTAGACCACCTGCGCGCCCAGGCGCCGGAACAGTGCCCAGTACAGATTGGTGATGCGGAACGGCCCCACCAGCGGCTTGGGGAACGAGGGCACCACGCCGCCGCCATCGCCGATGAGCTGGGCGTCTTCGCTCAGCAGCGCCTCGATGGCTTGGCGGTCGCCACTCTGGGCGGCTTTCATGAAGCGTTGCAGCAACTGGTGGTGCACCGCCTGCGGCACCTCGAAGCGGGTGCGCGCCTGCTGCACGCGCTCGCTGGCGCGGTGCACCATCTGGCGGCAGCTGGCCTCGGTCTTGCCCAGCTGGGCAGCGATCTCGGGGTAGTCGTAGTCGAACACCTGGCGCAGCAAAAAGGCCGCGCGCTCCTCGGGCCCCAGGCGTTCCAGCACGTACATGAACGCCACCGACAGTTCGCCCGCCAGCTCGGCCGCCGACTCGGGCGTGTGGGCGTCCAGCTCCACCAGCGGCTCGGGCAGCCACCAGCCCACATAGGCCTCGCGCTCGGCCTTGGCCGCGCGCAGCCGATCAATGGACAGCCGCGTGACGATGGTCACCAGCCAGGCCTCGGCCGACTGCAGGGTGCTGGCGTCAGTGCGGCTCCAGCGCAGCCAGGCGTCCTGCAGCACATCCTCGGCATCGGCCCGCACGCCCAGCATGCGGTAGGCAATGCCAAAGAGGCGAGGGCGCAGGGTGGTGAAGGGGTCGGTGGTAGTCATGGCAATGGCGGCGGTGGAGTGCTTCAGTGAAGCACAGACGGCGCATACCTGCAGTTTGTGACAGCCGAGTTTGCAGACTACTATTTTGATAGCTGCTGGCGCATGTGGCACTGGCGCTTGGGTCACTTTGGGGCTTGAACCGCCTGCAATGTCCCGCGAGGGCCCCGCAAGACCGGCTACGGGCGCGGGGCCGGTTGCGTGAGCGATTCCAGCCGCGACAGGTAGTGCAGGGCCTGCGCCTGGCTGCTGCCACACATCTCGGCCGAGGGCATCAGCCCCGCGCACACTGCCGGGCGCTCGGGTTGGCCAAAGATGCGGCAGCGCGCGTCGTCCCCCAGCTGAATGCAGCGTACCCCCGCCGGCTTGCCCTGGGGCATGCCCGGGATGGGCGAGCTGATGGAAGGAGCGGTGCAGCAGGCGCCGCAGCCGGGGCGGCAGTCCACGAGCGGGCCGCGTTATTGGTCGCCAGCGGGCTGGAGGCGGCTGGCGCCCCACAGCACCTGGTCCACCACGGCACGCACGCGGTCGCGGTGGGCTGGCTGGATGAGGGCTCCGCTGTCGTCAAACGCGCTGCCCGCCGAGCCCAGCGCAAACGCCTTGGGCGCGAGCCAGCATTCGGCATTGATCAGCAGGGGGGCCAGGTGGCTCTGCGAGCGCAGGCCGCCCAGTGCGCCAGGCGAGGCGCTGAGCATGCCTACGACCTTGCCGCGAAAACTCTTGCCGCCGTCCTGCCAGTCCGGGTTGCCCTTGACGGGGCTGGAGGCCCAGTCGATCGTGTTCTTGAGCAGGGCGGTGTAGCTGCCGTTGTACTCGGGCGAGCAGATGATCCAGGCCGGGTGTTGCCAGAGGATTTCCTTCAGCCGGATCACGTCGGCAGGCGTGCCCTGGGCTTCGAGGTCGGCGTTGTACAGCGGGATGTTGAAGTCCGACAGCTCCATCAGCGTGACGCTGGCCCCCGCATCGCGCGCGATGGCGGCAGTGGCGTGGGCCAGTTTGCGGTTGAAGGACTGTTGGCGGGTGCTGCCCGCGAAGATGAGAAGTTGGGTGGTCATGCGAACCATTGGAGCACAAAGCCGGGGCAGGAATACTGCAAGCTGCCGCGCCAAAACGGGCGTGAGTGGGTGCTTGTTTCACGTGGAACATCTGCCCCGGGCAGCAGGCGCCAGCAGCGCTGCGGATGGACGGCGCAGCCGCTGTGCCCAGGGCTTTGCACAAAAAGCATGCAAAGGTGGGAAAATCGCGGGTTTCCCCTTGCACCCTTGCCACCCTGATGGGACGGCGGTGGCGCAGCCCGCCGCTGTGCGACCCGCCCTTGTGGGGCCGTTGCAGGTCGGCAGACGGTTTTGAATGTCGGGCCCACCGTGGCCCCGGAGTGTTCCCCATGTTGTACCCCCAGGAATTTGATGTGATCGTTGTCGGCGGTGGCCATGCAGGCACCGAGGCCGCGCTGGCCGCTGCGCGCATGGGCAGCAAGACCTTGCTGCTGACCCACAACATCGAGACGCTGGGCCAGATGAGCTGCAACCCCAGCATTGGCGGCATCGGCAAGGGCCACCTGGTGAAAGAGGTGGATGCGCTGGGCGGCGCGATGGCGCTGGCCACGGACGAGGGCGGCATCCAGTTCCGCATCCTCAACAGCTCCAAGGGCCCGGCCGTGCGCGCCACGCGGGCCCAGGCAGACCGCATTCTGTACAAGGCCGCCATCCGCCGCATGCTGGAGAACCAGCCCAACCTCTGGCTGTTCCAGCAGGCGGTGGACGATCTGATGGTGGAAGGCGACCGGGTGGTGGGCGCGGTGACGCAGGTGGGCATTCGCTTCCGTAGCCGCACCGTGGTGCTCACGGCGGGTACCTTCCTGGACGGCAAGATCCATGTGGGTCTGAACAACTACGCCGCAGGCCGGGCAGGGGACCCGCCTGCGGTGTCGCTGTCGGCACGCCTGAAGGAGCTGAAGCTGCCGCAAGGACGCCTGAAGACCGGCACACCCCCGCGCATCGACGGGCGCAGCATCGACTTTTCGAAGTGCACTGAACAACCCGGCGACGGCATGCCCGGCGGCGTGAACGAGGGCACGGTTCCCGTGTTTAGCTTCATGGGCAATGCGGCCATGCACCCGAAGCAGGTGCCCTGCTGGATCACTCACACCAACGAGCGCACGCACGAGATCATCCGCAGCGGCTTTGACCGCAGCCCCATGTTCACCGGCAAGATCGAGGGCGTGGGCCCGCGCTACTGCCCGAGCGTGGAAGACAAGATCAACCGCTTTGCCGACAAGGACAGCCACCAGATCTTTCTGGAGCCCGAGGGCCTGACCACCCACGAGTTCTACCCCAACGGCATCAGCACCAGCTTGCCGTTCGACATCCAGTACGACCTGGTGCGCAGCATGCCCGGGCTGGAGAACGCGCACATCCTGCGCCCCGGCTACGCCATCGAATACGACTACTTTGACCCGCGCTCGCTCAAGAGCAGCTTCGAGACGCGCCAGATCCAGGGCCTGTTCTTTGCGGGCCAGATCAACGGCACCACCGGCTATGAAGAGGCGGCGGCCCAGGGCCTGTTCGCCGGCATCAATGCCGCGCTGCAGTGCCGGGGCGATGCGCCTTGGCTGCCCGGCCGGGACGAGGCCTACCTGGGCGTGCTGGTGGATGACCTGATTACCAAGGGAGTGACCGAGCCTTACCGCATGTTCACCAGCCGGGCCGAGTTCCGCCTGCAGCTGCGCGAGGACAACGCGGACATGCGCCTGACCGAAATAGGGCGCCAGATGGGCCTGGTGGACGATGCCCGCTGGGATGCCTTCAGCCGCAAGCGTGATGCGGTTTCACGTGAAACAGAGCGCCTGAAGGCCACCTGGGTGAACCCGCGCAACCTGCCTGCCGCCGAATCCGAGCGCGTGTTGGGCAAGAGTATTGAGCACGAGTACAACCTGTTCGAGCTGCTGCGCCGCCCCGATGTGAGCTACGCCAACCTGATGTCGATGGACGGCGGCAAGTACGCAACCACCGATGTTTCACGTGAAACTCTGGGCGACTTGAGCGAGCCGGTGGTCGAGCAGGTGGAGATCGCCGCCAAGTACGCGGGCTACATCAACCGCCAGAAGGATGAAGTGGAGCGCGCCGCACACTTCGAGAAGCTGCGCTTGCCGCCCGACCTGGACTACATGCAGGTCACGGCCCTGAGCATCGAAGCACGCCAGGTACTCAGCCGCCACCGGCCGGAAACGCTGGGCCATGCTTCGCGCATCACGGGTATCACGCCGGCATCGATCTCGCTGCTGATGGTGCATTTGAAGAAGGGTGAGTTCAAGGAGTTTGCGGTGGCCCCAGCAACGCCCGCCAAGGCAGAAGGCGAAGTGGCAGCATGACGATGGCGGTGAACAGCAACCACGACAGCCTGCGCCAGCAATTGCAAGCCGGGGCCGACGCGCTGGCGCTGGACTTGAGCGATGCGCAGGTCGGGCTGTTGATGGACTTCCTGGCCCTGCTGCAGAAGTGGAACAAGGTCTACAACCTGACCGCCGTGCGTGACCCGCAGGAGATGATGACCCACCACCTGCTGGACAGCCTGGCCGCTGTCGCGCCGCTGCTCAGGCATGTGGCAGACCTGCAGCAGGGCGGGGTGGCGGCGGTGAAGCTGCTGGATGTGGGGTCGGGCGGTGGCCTGCCTGGCGTGGTGTTTGCCATCTGCTGCCCGGACGTGGATGTGAGCTGCGTGGACACCGTGGGCAAGAAGGCAGCGTTCATCCAGCAGGCGGCGGTGGCGCTCAAGCTGCGCAACCTGCACGGCGTGCATGCGCGGGTCGAGACGCTGACCACGCCGTTCGACCTCATCAGCTGCCGCGCGTTTGCCTCGCTGCCAGACTTCGTGACCTGGTCGCGCAGCGCACTGGCGGCGCCCCATGGTGTCTGGTTGGCCATGAAGGGCAAACACCCGGAGGACGAAATCGGCGCGCTGCCTGCGGATGTGGCGGTGTTTCACGTGGAACAGCTCACGGTGCCCGGCCTGGATGCCGAGCGCTGCATCGTCTGGATGAAGCCGGTCTGATGGCCTCTGCGCTGCGGTGCCGACTTTTCGACAGCCAGGGCAGGGGGCTCGCGTAAACTCGGCTGCTCACCCGGGTGCTTCTTCCCATCGCACCCTCCCCGCGCACCAGGAGAAACCATGTTCGGCATCGCAGACTACGGCGCCTTTGTCGCTGCCATTGTGTTGTTTCTGCTCATCCCAGGCCCTGGCAATCTGGCGCTCATCACTTCCACCAGCAAGGGTGGCATCCGGGGCGGCATGGCCGCCACCATGGGCGTGATTGCGGGCGACCAGGTGCTGATGTGGGCGGCGGTGGCTGGGGTGGCCGCGTTGCTGGCTACGTACCCCACGGCCTTCCACGCGGTGCAGTGGCTGGGCGCGGCCTACCTCGCGTGGCTGGGCTTCAAGATGCTCACCGCAAAGCCCGGCGATGCACCCGTGCTGAACATCGAGCCGCGCCACTACTTCAAGCAGGCCGGGCTCATCACCTTGCTCAACCCCAAGGCCATCGTGTTCTACATGGCGTTCTTTCCGCTGTTTGTGGACCCAGCCCGGCACCAGGGCATGCTGACCTTTGGCGTGATGGCGGCCACCGTGGCGGTGCTGACTTTCCTGTATGGCCTGACGGCCGTGCTGCTCACGCACCACCTGGCCGAGCGCATGCGCGCCAACCCGCGCATCGGCCGCGCGCTGGAAAAGACCGCGGGCGTCTTCCTGATCGGCTTTGGCATCAAGCTGGCCATCTCCAAATAACACCACACGAACTGCAGCACCCATATGGCCAAGATCTTTTGCGTTGCCAATCAAAAGGGTGGGGTGGGCAAGACCACCACCACTGTCAACCTCGCTGCGGGCCTGGCCAAGATCGGCCAGCGTGTGCTGATGGTGGACCTGGACCCGCAGGGCAACGCCACCATGGGCTCGGGCGTGGACAAGCGCAGCCTCGACCTCACGGTGTACGACGTGCTGCTCGAATCCGCTTCGGTCAAGGAGGCGGCCGTGCTGTCGGACAAATGTGGCTACTGGGTGCTGGGCGCCAACCGCGAGCTGGCGGGCGCCGAGGTGGAGCTGGTGACGCTGGAGCACCGCGAAAAGCGCCTCAAGGCTGCGCTGGCCGAGGCGGATGCCGACTTTGACTTTGTGCTCATCGACTGCCCGCCGTCCTTGAGCATGCTCACCCTCAACGGCCTGTGCAGCGCCCACGGCGTGATCGTGCCCATGCAGTGCGAGTACTTCGCGCTCGAAGGCCTGACCGATCTGGTCAACACCATCAAGCAGGTGCACGCCAACCTCAATGCCGACCTGCAGATCATCGGCCTGCTGCGCGTGATGTTTGATCCGCGCATCACGCTGCAGCAGCAGGTGAGCGACCAGCTCAAGGGCCACTTTGGCGACAAGGTGTTCAACAGCGTGATCCCGCGCAATGTGCGCCTGGCCGAGGCGCCCAGCTATGGGCTGCCCGGTGTGGTGTTCGACCCGGCGGCCAAGGGCAGCCAGGCCTTTGTGGAGTTTGCGCAGGAAATGGTCGAGCGGGTGCAAAGCATGCCTGCCGCAGCCTCTTCCATGGCCAAAATGGCCGCAGGTGCTTGAATGATATGCGCTGCTAGCTATTAAATTGATAGTAATGAAAGCCTCCAATATCCTGCTGCTGCCCGGCTGGCAGAACTCCGGCCCCGACCACTGGCAAAGCCGCTGGGAGGCTGCGCACGGATACCAGCGCGTGGAGCAGCACGACTGGATGCGCCCGCTGCGCGGCGACTGGTCCGCGCGCCTGGAAGAAACCGTGGCCGACGCCGACGGCCCCGTGGTGCTGGCGGCGCACAGCCTGGGCTGCATACTCACCGCCTGGTGGGCGGCGCACACCCGGCACGCGGACAAGGTGCGTGGCGCGCTGCTGGTAGCGCCAGGCGATGTGGAGCGGCCCGACCTGGCAGCGCAGATCCACGGCTGGGCGCCCATTGCACGCCAGCCTCTGCCGTTCCCCGCCGTGCTGGTGGGCAGCCGCAGCGACCCGTATTGCAGCTTCGAGCGCGCCGAAGGGCTGGCGCAGGCCTGGGGTGCGCGGTGGGTGGACTATGGCGAGCGCGGGCACATCAATGCCGAATCCGGGCTGGGCGACTGGGACGAGGGGCGGGGCTGGCTGATGCAGCTCGCCACGGCGTAAGCCGCACAACGGCCTGTTTCCGAGCCATGTCCAAAATCTCTCTCGCCGCCATTGCCGATCAACTGCCCCGCGCCTGGAACTCCACGGTGGTGGGTCGTGCTGCGGGCGCCAACCTCAAGGTGCTGCGCATGGACGACGCGGCCTACCCCGACGAGTCGCACGACTTTGACGAAGCGCTGCTGGTGCTGGACGGCTGCATGCGCCTCGCCCTGCAAGGGCAGGTCACCGAGGTGAACGCGGGCGAGGTGTTCATCGTGCCCGCAGGCGTGCCCCACGCCGTGGCGCCCGGCAGCCACGGCACGCTGGTCATCATCGACCGCTGATTCTTCCCCTTTACTTTTTCCTTTCGCGAGACGCATTTCATGGTCACCAAAAAACCCAAGGGCCTCGGCCGAGGCCTGGAAGCCCTGCTGGGCCCCAAGGTCGAAGACAAAGTGGAACAGGCCCAGGCCGCCGAAGCGGGTCTGCCCAGCAGCCTGCCGCTGTCCGAACTGGTGCCGGGGGTGTACCAGCCGCGCACGCGCATGGACGAGGGCGCGCTGTACGAGCTGGCCGAGTCGATCAAGGCCCAGGGCATCATGCAGCCCATCCTGGTGCGGCGCCTCACGGGCGGGGAGCATGCGGGCAAGTACGAAATCATCGCGGGCGAGCGGCGCTTTCGCGCCTCGCGCTTGGCGGGCCTGGCCGAGGTGCCGGTGCTGGTGCGTGATGTGCCCGACGAGTCGGCCGCCGCCATGGCGCTCATCGAAAACATCCAGCGCGAAGACCTCAACCCGCTGGAAGAAGCCCAGGGCCTGCAGCGCCTGGTCAAGGAGTTTGGCCTCACGCACGAGCTGGCTGCGCAGGCCGTGGGCCGCTCGCGCAGCGCCGCCAGCAACCTGCTGCGCCTGTTGAATCTGGCCGAGCCGGTGCAGACCATGCTGATGGCGGGCGACATCGACATGGGCCATGCGCGTGCGCTGCTGTCGCTGGACCGCGCCGCACAGATCACGGCGGGCAACCAGATCGCGGCCAAGAAGTTGTCGGTGCGCGAGGCCGAGGCCTTGGTCAAAAAGATCGGCGCCGAGTTCAGCCTGGTGCCGCAAAAGCCCCAGAAGGAAAAGTCGCGCGACTTGAAGCGCGTGGAAGAAGAGCTTTCGGACCTGCTCATGGCCGAGGTCGAGGTGCGCGTGAAAAAACGCGTCAAGCGCCACGGCCGGGTGGAAGACATGGGCGAGCTGGCGATCCAGTTCGGGTCGCTGGAGGCTTTGAACGGGCTGATCGACCGCCTGCGCGGCTGACGGATCATTCTGCGCAGGCGCGGCCTGTCGCCGCGCAAGATGGCGTGAAATAGCGCACATAAACGGTTTCCACAAGTAACTTGCAGGGGCAAAATGCGTCCTTGCGGGGCCTACACTGCGCTGCGTTCAACACACCCGGGTTGACCGCAAGGCCTCTTCACAGGGCGGCGACGAAGCCGCTTTGCGGCCCACGATGGTTTGCCGGGTGATCCACGTATCTCCTGGAGCAGACCCATGACCCCTTTGCGCTTTCTGACCCCCGCCAGCCTGGCCGTTGGCCTATGCATCGCCAGCCTGGGCGCCCAGGCCCAAAACACCAAAGCCCCCAAGGTGCAGCTGTGGATGGACCTGTCCACCGGCACCATGGCCGGCATGCCCGAGATGGACAGCCTGCCCGGTGGCGGCGGCATGCTCGGCGGCCTCATGGGGGGCATGGGCGGTGGCGCTGCGGCGGGTATGGGGGGCGGCAGCAACACGTCGTACGGCAACGCACGCGCCATGTCCATCATGCCGCCGCGGGTCATCGATATCGCCTTGCACAACAGCCTGCGCCCCGGCGTCGAGGCCAGCCAGTCCATCCCGCCGGGCATGCGCATGGGCGAGTCCCTGCCGCTGATCCCGCCGCGTGCCCAGCCCACGCAGACCGAGCCGGGCGAAGTGCCGCGTGAGTACCAGCAACAGCAGCCCAAGGGCCGCATCCTGCTGTACTGGGGCTGCGGTAGCGCGGTGCGTGCAGGCCAGCCCCGCGTGATCGATCTGGCGCGTGCCAAGCCCTCCGACTACGCCCAGGCCTTCGCGGGCCGTGCCGTGCCGGACCGGGGCCCGCGCGTGGGCCCGGCCTATGCGCTGTACCCCAACGAACGCAACCAGGTCAGCCTGTCGCGGGACAGCTCGGTGGTGGGCGAGCACCAGGTGCGTGGCGATGGCGTGCCTGCCTCGATGAAGTTCACGCTGGGCGCGGCACAGGACCTGATGCCCGCCATCGACCTGCGCACCACCGGCAAGCCGCAGGACAGCATGGGCACCAGCTGGCAGCCCGTGCGCAATGCGCGCGCCTATTACCTGCACGCCATGTCGCAAAGCGGGGACGACCTCATCATGTGGTCCAGCGCCGAGACGCCAGACACCGGCATGGGCCTGTTCGACTACCTCTCGCCCGCCACCATCGACCGCTGGCTGAAGGAGCGCGTGCTGCTGCAGCCCGAGACCACGCAGTGCGCCATCCCCCAGGGCATCTTTGCGGGCGGCGGGCGCGATGCCACGCCCATGCTGCGCATGATGGCCTACGGCGGCGAAAGCCACATCGTGTACCCACCCCGCCCGGCCGACCCCAAGGCCGCGTGGGAGCCTGAATGGTCGGTGCGCGTGCGTGTGAAGTCGCACACCATGGCCATGCTGGGCGAGGAGATGCAGGGGCGCCGTAGCGGCATGGGCGCAGCACCCGCCGCACCGTCGGGCGGCACAGGTGCCTATTCCAGCGGCATGGGCGGTGCGTCTGCAGGCCAGTCGCCTGCGGGCGACGGCGGCACGGACGCCGGCAACGTGGTCAACCCCGTCAATCTGCTGCGCGGCATTTTTGGCCGCTGAGAACGGAACCATGCTCGCCCTGCGCATGCCCTGGCCCCTGCCCGCACTGGCGGCGTGGGGGTGTGCGTGGCTGGTCTTTGTGGCGCTGCAGCGTGCGGTTCCACCGGTGGCCGCCTTGCTGGTGGCCTGCCTGCTGGGTACGGCGGCCAGTGTGCTGGGCGACAGCTGGTGGCGGCGCGGGCTGATTGCCGCCGGGTTCCCGTTGTCGCTGGCGTTGCTCGGGGCAGCCAGCCTGCCCACGTGGGCGTGGCTGGTGCCGTTGTCGCTGTTGCTGCTGGTCTACCCGCTCAATGCGTGGCGCGATGCGCCCCTGTTTCCCACGCCGCGCCACGCGCTGCAGTCCCTGGCCGTGCAGGCGCCGCTGTCCGTCGGGGCGCGCGTGCTCGATGCGGGCTGTGGCCTGGGCGATGGCCTCAAGGCGCTGCGCCATGCCTACCCTGCCGCCCAGCTCGACGGGCTGGAGTGGAGCTGGCCGCTGCGCCTGCTGTGCGCCTTGCGCTGCCCCTGGGCCCGGGTGCAGCGTGCCGACATGTGGAAGGCCGACTGGAGCGCCTACCAGATGGTGTACCTGTTCCAGCGGCCCGAGAGCATGGCCCGCGCGGCCGCCAAGGCCCAGGCCGAGCTGGCGCCCGGTGCCTGGCTGGTGAGCCTGGAGTTTGCGGTGCCTAGCTGGCTGCCCAGCGCCCAGCTGCGCGCCCCTGGCGGGCGGGTGGTGTGGCTGTACCGCATGCCGCGTTTGCGTGGGGAGGACTGACCATGCGATGCGAGCAACAAGGACGCTGGTCCGCGTGTTCATGTGTGTTGCGGGCCCCACACACCGTTACAGAAAAGACACAACCTTTTGCTACATTGCGCGGCTGGCTACAACCCCATACACAACAACCAAGAAACTCACAGCCACAGGGGGGCCGCACACAGCACGTATTCGCACCGGGAGGGGGCGCACGCGCTGCCAGCACCCGCCTTGACCGGACTTCCACCATGCGCGCCGTATTCGCTGCACCCTCCTTTGGGCGGGGCTGTTGCGCGGCTGCGCGTGGGAAGCGCGGGGTGTTTCTGGTGAGCAACCGACCGATCTGCAAGGAGCATCCATGACCGCCCACCCATCCCGTTTCCGTCCGCGCCTGCTGTGGGTGCTGGCGCTGAGCGCTGCCCTCACCGGCTGCGCCACCATGCAGAGCCACGACAAAACGGCCACTGACATGCAGACCGCCGGGCGCAGTGGCGGCATCCCTGCCGCGCTGGCCAGCCTGGAGAGCACGGCCAAGACCGAAGAAGAAAAAACGGCGCTGCTCTTCAACATGGAGCGCGGCGAGCTGCTGCGCATGGACCGCCGCTACCCTGACAGCACCAACGCCTTCCTGCTGGCCGACAACAAGGTCAAGGAATGGGAAGAAACCGCCAAGACCAACCCCTCCAAGCTGATGGGCACCGTGGGCGCAGCCCTGGTGAGCGAGCGCCTGAAGGTCTACGAAGGCCAGGACTATGAAAAGGTGTGGCTGACCACGCGCCTGGCACTCAACCGCATGGCCGTGGGCGATTTTGAAAACGCCCGTGTGGACATCAAGCGCACGCACGAGCGCGAAGCTATCATTGCCGAGTTCCGCTCCAAGGAGACCCTGGCGGCCGAAGAAGAGGCCAAGTCCAAGGGCGCCACATCGGGCGGCAAAGAGCTGAACGGCTACCCCGTGGAGACCCTCAACGACCCCGAGGTGCTGGCCCTCAAGAACGGCTACTCCAACGCCCTGAGCCACTACCTGGCCGGCTTTCTTTACGAAATGCTCAACGAGCCCGGCCTGGCCGCGCCCGGTTACCGCAAGGCCATCGAGCTCAAGCCAGACACCCCCGTGCTCGAAGAAGGCCTGCGCGGCCTGGACAACCGCACGGGCTTTACCTGGAAGCGCCGCCAGCGCATGACCGATGTGCTCTTTATCGTCGAAGCCGGTGACGCGCCCGCACGCAAGCCCAAGGCCTTCACCATTCCCGTGCCCACGGGCCGTGGTCTGGTCACCGCCAGCATCTCCTACCCCGTCATCGAGCCCTCCAAGGACGCGCCCCTGACGGTGGTCTCGGCCGCCGGCACCGACCTCAAGCTGGAGAAGGTGGTGGACGTGAACGTGATGGCGCGCCGTGCGCTCAAGGACGAAATGCCCGGCATGGTGCTGCGCGGCTTCACCCGGGCCGTGGCCAAGGGCGTGCTGCAGAACGAGCTGCAAAAGCGTGGCGGCTTGATCGGCGGCCTGATTGGTGCCGCTGCCTCGGTGGCTACCGAGCAGGCCGATGACCGCCTGTGGCGCATGCTGCCCGGCCGCGTGTATGTGGCCCGTGGCTACCTGCCTCCTGGTGAGCACACCGTCACCATCAATGGCCGCCAGTTGCCTCAGCCGATCAAGATCGACGGCCAGTACGCCCTGGTGCCCCTGCGCATGTATGACAACAGCGTGCTGACCGGCGACGTGGCCATGCTGGGCCAGTTGCCTACGTTGGCGGCTGCACCCCAGCCGGCCCCCGCAGCCGCTGCTGCGGCGCCTGCCGCCCCGGTGCGCACCACCAACAACAACCGCGCCCGCACCGTGCCCTCGTCCACCGTCAAGCCCACGGCCGCCCAGCCCGCCGCGGCCGCCAAGAACTGACCCCTGTTTCTGACCCCATTCAAGGAGCCTCCGGCATGAGAAACCGTTTTGTTGTCCCCGCAGCGCTGTGCGCGGCCCTGATGGCCCTGGCTGGCAGTGCCAGCGCCCAACTGCATGACCCCGCCACACCGCTGGCTGTGGCCTCCAAGGTCGCATTGCGCGGCGAAGCCAACAGCATCGCCGTGCGGGAGATGCGCATCGTGCGCAAGAACGACATCCTGGTCGTGCAGGCCGACATGGCCAACATGGGCCGCACCGACCGCACCGTGTTCTACCGCTTCAAGTGGCTGGACAACGTGGGCAACCAGGTGGGCGACGGCGAATCCTGGAAGCAGATGAGCGTGCTCGGCCTGGGCCAGCAGACCGTCAAGAGCGTGGCCCCCACCAGCGCCGCCGTGGACCTGCGCCTGGAAATGAATGTGGAGCCGCGCTGACGCGCCGCACCAATCCCTGTTTGAGTGAGGAGTAAAACCATGACAACCAAGAACCGCATCCAGCGCAGCGCGCTGATCCTGGCCTTTGCGGCCAGCACCCTGGCCCTGTCGGCCTGCCAGAACCTGTCTTCGCCCACCGTGCGTTTTGACCGCCAGGTCAACTACGGTGACGCCAAGGCTGTCGAGCTGGTGACCAACGAATTCGGCTCCACCGACCTGCAGATGATTGCCGAGAAGATGACAGGCGGTCTGCTCGAAACCGGCATCTTCCAGGGCCGCCCCACGGTGACGATCTCCACCGTGAAGAACAAGACCAGCGAATACATCGACACCACCAACGTGATGAACTCGATCCAGACCGCGCTGGTCAAGTCGGGCAAGGTGCGCTTCGTGCGTTCCATCAACGAGATGCAAGCGGGCGTGGACGAGCTGCAGCGCCAGAATCAGAGCGGCCTGTACAAGCAGGGCACCACTGCCAAGGTGGGCCAGATGACGGCCGCCAAGTACAGCATGGAAGGCGAGCTGACCAGCATCGTCAAGCAGAACAACGCCACCAAGGACGTCTACTACAAGTTCACGCTCAAGCTGTTTGATGTGCAGGAAGGCACGATCGAGTGGCAGGACGAAAAGGAAATCCGGAAGACAAGTAAGCGGTGACATCCCCCTGAGGCGCTGCGCGCCTTCCCCCTTCTCTCGGCTTCGCCGGGAAGGGGGACGCCGCCAGTGCGGCGGGGCGGCCCTTGCACGGCGGCCGCTGGCCTGGGCCGCGCCAGTTTCGAAGGATGTCGGTGCTGAAGCCACATCGCTCGATGAATTCATGACTTTCCGTTAGCTCACAAGGAGCACACCATGCAACGCAGAATCACCCTCCACACGGCCCTGGCCGTGATCGCGGCCACCACGCTGGCCTGGGGCACCGGCGCGCAGGCGCAGCAGCCCGGCGCCGCCCCCCGCATCGCCGTGACCGACCTGGCCTACGCCCAGCGCGTGTCCGAGTACTTCATGGCGGGCACCTACCAGCGCAGCAGCCAGATGAGCGCCCAGGGCAGCCAGGGCGGCGGCTACAGCCACGGCATGTACGGCGGTGGGGGCTCGTACTCGGGTCAGCAGTCCATGCAGGCGTCCGAGCAGGCCAGCGGCACGTATGTGGCCGGGCGCTACAGCTACATCGAACAGCGCGAGCTGGGCGGCTACACCAACGACATCAAGGGCGCCATCCTGCAGGGCACGTATTTCCGCCTGGTGCAGGGCAAGGGCTTTGACGCGGGCAAACCCCAGCCCAGCAAGGCCGAGCAGGTGCTCAACCAGGTGCAGGGCGGCAAGATGGCTACCCCGCAAGCACAGCCCCAGGTCAACGATGTGATCACCCGCATCAAGAAGGGTGAGTTCAACGGCGCCGACTACGTGCTGTTTGGCGTGGTGTCCAGCATCGAGTTCACCGATGCGCTCTCGCCCCTGCAGGGCACCACCAGCGCCACGCGCCAGTACGGCCTGCAGCTGCTGGCGGACTTCTCGCTCATCAACACCAAGACCTACGAGATCAAGGCCGCGTTCTCCGCCCAGGGCGAAGGCAACGACACCAAGATCCTGTCGATCCGTGGCGACATTGCACCCCCCAACCGGGCCAAGGTGATGCGTGAAACCTCGCTGTCGCTGGCGCAGGACGTGTACCAGCAGCTCGCCATGCAGCTGGGCTACACCGACGCTAACCTGGCGCGCGGCGTGCGCCCGCCCGTGGTGTACCAGCAGGGCGGCCAACCCATGCCCGTGCCGCAGCCCCAGCAGCCCGAGCAGGTGCTGATCCTCAAGTAGCCAAGATTTTTTTGACAGTCTCTTGAGGACGATGCACTGCCTTGCCCCTGCGCCGCACACTGCGGCGGCACCTAGGGCGCGTCGATTCACCAACGCCAGCCATGTGCTGGCTTTTTTTGCGCCTCTCCTGGTGGGTCTGGCGGGCGTGGTGGCGGGGTGCACCCAACCGCCCCAGACCTTCTTTGCGGCTGCGGTCTCTGAATCGCTGGCCCAGGTGTATGGCACCGATCCGTCCAGCACCGGTGCTGGTGCAGCGCGAACCGCAGCGCCGGTGCCTGATGTCTTGTCGCCCTTCACATTCTGGCCTTTGCCGGGTGCGCAAGGGGCCACGCTGCAGGCCCTGCAGCGCAAAGAACGCACGCCGCCGCTGCGCTATCGGGTGATCGTGATTCCCGGCTCAGGTTGTGCCGGCATGGGTTCCATCGCTGACCGCTACTTTGCCGGGTTGCTGCATGCCCAGGTGCTGGTGCTGCACAAGCCCGGTGTAGACCCTCAAGCCCGCACAGAATCTGCAGACTGCGGGCCCGACTTTGTGCAGCAAGACCGGTTGTCGGCCTGGGTTGCGCACGCCCGCGCCGCGCTACAGGCTGATGCTCTGCAGCGCGAACGCGATGGTGCCCCTGCGCTGCCGCAACTGCTGGTGGGCATTTCGGAAGGTGCGGAGCTCTTGGTGGCCCTTGCGCCAGAGGTGCCGCGACTCGCGGGCCTGGTGGTGCTCGCATCCAGCGGCCTGGACCCACAGGAGGCGGGCGCGCTGCAGGCACAACGCCTGGGTGCCCAGGCTGATTGGGACGCGCTAGGTCGTTCCCTGAGGGCGCGCATGCCCGACAGCACCGTGCTGCAAGGCCGCAGCCTGGGCTACTGGAGTGACCTGTGGCACTGGCCGCTGGCCTTGCCGCTGGTGCAAAGCCCCTGGCCGCTGATGCAGGTGTGGGGCGGGGATGACGCACTGGTGCCGCAGGCAGCGTACGAGCGCTTTGCGGTGCTGGCATCCGCCCGCACCGAGCCCTACTGCGCGCGGCGTATCGACGGCGCCGACCATGGCCTGCAACGCCGCGATGCCAGCGAGGGCGCGGAGGACGGTGTGCAGCAGGTGTGGGCCTGGATGGAGCAGTGGGCGCGGGCCCCCACAGCAGGTCTGTGTGCGCCGCTGCTGGGCGCTCAGGGCGTACCCGCGCCTGCGCAGTGACGCCCGCCTCGGCCAGCCAGGCCACCGTGCCCTGAACGGACTCCGGACCGACCCTGTCGGCGGTCTCTCACGGCACGGTGTAGATCTGCCCAAACGTCCCGCGCTCCAGCATCTCGCTGGGTGATATGCCATAGCCCGCAAACACCTGCGTGCCGCGCAAGTCAGACACATCGGCTGCCGCCAGGATGGGCACCATTTGGCTGCCCAGCATGGCGCGGCTGGCTGCGGGCAGGTTGACATCCGCCACAGGCACCCAACCTCCGGGCGACAGCGCAAACAGTCCCGTGCCAGGTACCAGGGCAGCCACGTACAGGCCTCCGGCGCGCCCGGCGTCGGGGGCCGAAACCTGGATCGCCGCCCACAGGTTCAGCTGCTGCAGCGGACCCGATACGGAGGCTGAAAACACGGGGCTGGCGCCTGTGTACGGTACCCGCGCACTGTCGCTGTCAAAGCCGGGTTGGGCCATGACCGGACTGAGGTCCACCGCCTCGAAAGCCGTGTGCGGCACGGACTGGACCTGCGAGATGGTGGCATCGCTCCACAGGCGGCTGGGGTCGCCGGTGATGTACATGTCCGAACCACCATCGGCGATGTACATGCCGTAGGTTTTGAGCGCCCGCAGGATGGCCCGGGCTTGCACCGTGTAGGTCTCGGGAACGGGGTAGTCTGCCCGCAGCCGAAACAGCTGGCCCATGGGGGGCTTGGTGGCGGATGCGTCCCCGTTGCGTGTGAGATGCCGGGCGGGCCAGGCGTAGCTGGTGCGAATCTTGTGGCTCTGGATGGTGAAGCGAAGCGCATGGCGGATGTCGCCCGCGCTGGCTTCATCGGCCTTCAACAAGAGCGGCAGCATCGGAAACCCGGCTGCATCGGCCGAGGTCCAGCCTACGGGTCGCAGGGCGTTGGAGCGCAGGTCAAAGGCGGCGCTGCTGTAGATGTCCCAGCCGCCGTCGGGCCGTGTGTAGCTCAGGTAGCTTTCCCACAACATGCAGGTGTCGGTGTCCACGGCCAGGATGTGGTGGTCGTTGTAAACCGCCTTGTTCCCGCTGATGCCGCCCTCTACCAGCGGTTGGAGTGGAATTGGCAGCCGGGCTGGCTCGCGCAGACCGGTACAGGGCCGTGCCAGGCTGCTGTCGCTGCGTGCGCAGTCACTTTCGTCGGGCGCGCCGTCGCCGTCAAAGTGCACCGAGGGCCATGTAAAGCTGCGGCCTTGCACCACGTTGTACGGGATACCCCAGTACTCGGGGCTGCGCATGTCTTCGGTCTGGCCCAGGTCCAGGTGCAGACGCCGGGGGGTGCTGCTGATGGTTTGCAGGAACGCCGCCGACTGCGGGTGCACCGGCAAGGTGTCGATGGGCGTGTTGAAGAGATGGTCTGGCGGCAGTACCGGGCAGTTGCCGATGAGCGGTGGTCCGGCCATGGCCAGTGGCACCAGGGCGGCCGACAGGCAGGCAAGGGTTGCGCGTGCGAACTTCATGGGGTCTCCGGACGGGGGGAGGGCAACGGCCTCCCGACAGGTGGGTATAGCGCAAAGCCCCATGGGATGCCAGGGCCATCGCGTGACAGCCTGTTACTTGCTGGCTGCAGTTAGGGCCGCGGCCGGTACATCCTGAACAACTGCTCCGGCCCCACCGTGAAATAGTCCGCCGGGCCGCCGCCGCGCAGGATGTGCCCTGCGTTCGCGGTGTCGTACACACCGCCTTTCAGCAGGGCGGTGTCGATGTGCACGGCCACCACCTCGCCCAGCACCAGCCAGGTGTCCACCTGTGCTCCGTCCACCCCCTGCAGCTGCAGGATCTGCGTGCTGCGGCATTCAAAGGTGACCGGGCTTTCTGCCACGCGCGGCGGGCGCACGCGGGTGGAGGTTAGGGGGTTGAGGCCGGTCAGGTCGAACTCGCTGACCTCGGGCGGCACGGCGGCGCAGCTCTGGTTCATCACCTCGGCCAGGTCGCGTGTCGCCAGGTTCCACACGAACTCGCCAGTGGCCTGCACGTTGCGCACCGTGTCTTTGTAGCCAATGCTCGCAAAGCCCACGATGGGCGGCACGTAGTTGAACGCGTTGAAGAAGCTGTACGGCGCCAGGTTGGTGGCGCCTGTGGCGCTTTGCGTGGAGATCCAGCCGATGGGGCGCGGCCCCACGATGGCGTTGAACGGGTCGTGCGGCAGGCCGTGGCCCTGGCGGGGTTCGTAGCTGTGGAAGGTGCGTGGGGACTGTGGACTGGTCATGGGGCTCGGCAGGGTGGGGCGAACAAGCTGACACCTTAGCGGCGGACGCGGTACGCTGCAGTCATCGGGGTATCTGTATGCTCACTTTTTAATAGCTGCTTGGGCATATGTTTCTGGCGCACAGGGGCAATAGCAGGCAAATAGGGCTCATGGAGCGCCTGTATACCCTGGCTAAGGCCCTGTGCGGCGAGGCCATGCCGTAACGCCCGGCAGCCTCGGCTGCACGCACCGCACGGGGGTTACGGGACCACGGCCGCTGGCTGCTGCTGCCCCAGAAACCGCCCCGGCGGCTGCCCCACCGACTTGCGCACCATGGCGCTGAAGGCGCTCGCGCTGTAGCCCAGCTCGGCGGCGATCTGGCCCATGGGCATGCGCCCGGCGGCCAGCGACACGGCCTTGGCCAGGATGACCTGCTGGCGCCACTGGGTGAAGGTGCTGCCCAGTTCGGAGCGGAACAGGCGCGCCACGGTGCGGGGGCTGGCACCTGTGTCCTGCGCCCAGTCGGCCAGGGTGTCGTGGCGCGTGGGGTCGGCCAGCACGGCCTCGCACAGGTGGCGCAGGCGCTTGTCCTGCGGCAGGTCCACGCCCAGCTTCACGGCGGCGGCGCGGGCCAGTTCGTCGTGCACCAGGGCGCTCAAATGCTGCTCGCGCCGCAGGTCTGTGGGGCTGATCGCGGGGCCGCCGTCGGGCGCGGTGGGCATCTCGCGCACTAGGGCGCGCAGCAGGTCGGACACCTCCAGCACGCGGCACTGGCGCCAGGCGTCTTCCTGGTCGCGTGGCACGCCGGGGCCACAGCGGCTCCGGGGCTGGTGGAAGTACAGCGTGCGCAGGTCGGCGTCTTCGACCATGGTCACGGCATGTTCCACGCCGGGCGGAATCCACAGCGCGCGCGATGGCGGCACGATGTAGGTGCCGTGGTTCACCGTGAGGCGGATCACGCCCGTGGTCGAGATCGCCACCTGCGCCCACGGGTGGCTGTGGGGCATGACCTGCGTGTCGGCGGCCAGCCAGCGCAGCTTGGCGCGCACCGGCCGGGCGGCTGTGGGCACAAACAGCTCGGGCGTGAGCGAGTCCACGTACGACATGCCGCGCGGCTTGCCACCGGGCGCACGGGACACGGCCTGGGCCGCAAAGTGTTCCCCCCCCGGTTCGGCGGGCGCGGCGAGTTCAGTGGGCGGGTTTGGCATGTTTGCGATAGAAGTTGTCTGCCTATCGTAAACCTGCCGAGGCCATGCTGCCTAAGATCGAGACCATGACTGCTTCCACCTCCGGCGCTACCGCCACCACTGCCAACCCCGTCCCCTTGCGGCAGGACGCCCGCACCATCGGCCTCATCGGCCTGGCCCACGGCAGCTCGCACTTCTTTCACATGCTGCTGCCGCCGCTGTTTCCGTGGCTGATCGGGGAGTTCGGCTTCAGCTATTCCGAGCTGGGTCTGCTGGTGTCGGTGTTCTTCGTGATCTCGGGCGTGGGGCAGGCGCTGTCGGGCTTCCTGGTGGATCGCGTGGGCGCGCGGCCGGTGATGTTTTTTGCGCTGTCGAGTTTTGCGGCCGCGGGCCTGGCGGCGGGCACGGCGCAGGGCTACACGGGCCTGCTGCTGGCGGCGGCTTTGGCCGGGCTGGGCAATGCGCCGTTCCACCCGGTGGACTTCACGATTCTGAACAAACGCGTGTCGCCACAGCGCCTGGGGCATGGTTTTTCGGTGCACGGCATCAGCGGTAACCTGGGCTGGGCGACGGCGCCGGTGTTCATGGCGGGCATTGCCACGGCCACAGGCTCATGGCGCACGGCCTGCCTGTGCGGCGGCCTGCTGGCCCTCACGGTGCTGGCCATCATGGTCTGGAACCGCGATGCGATTGACGACCGTAAGGGCGCCTGGGCGCACCAGGCCAAGGGCGGCGCAGCGGCGGCCCAGCCCGAGCACCCCATGGCCTTCCTCAAGCTGCCCTCGGTGTGGCTGTGTTTCTCGTTCTTCTTCTGGAGCACCTGCGCACTGAGCGCCATCCAGAGCTTTGCCAGCCCGGCGCTGCAGTCCATGTACGGCCTGCCGCTGAGCGTGACGGCCATGGTGGTCACGGGTTACATGCTGTGCGGTGCGGCGGGCATGCTGGTGGGCGGCTTTTTGGTGGGCCGTGTGCAGCGGCTGGAGAAGATCATCTCCGTGTGCCTGCTGGGCTCGGCCGCGCTGCTGGTGGTGGTGGCCTCCGGGCTGCTGCCGGGCATGGTGGCGCTGGTGGTGGCCTCGGTGGCAGGGCTGGGCACAGGCCTGGCCGGCCCCTCGCGCGACATGCTGATCAAACGCGCCGCGCCCCCCGGTGCCACGGGCCGCGTGTATGGCACGGTGTATTCGGGCCTGGACCTGGGCTTTTGCCTGGCGGCCCCGGTGTTCGGCGCCATGCTGGACCACGGCATGACGGCGGGCATCTTCTACGGCTCGGCCCTGACTCTGGGCCTGAGCGTGGTGTCGGCGGCGCTGGTGGGGGTGGGCGTGGCCGCACGGGCGGCGCGGCCCGTGCCTGCGGCGGCCTGAAGGGCCCACGGCGCGGGGGGCTCTGTACGGCGCCCAGCACGCCGCGCGGGCCTGTGTTGCAATCGCGATCGGTGGCGCTGGGGCCCGGGTTGGCAGGGCCCAGAGCCGCGCGCTTTGTTTTCAACACACTTCCAGGACACCGCCCATGACGACCCCCATGTACAACGCCAGCATCCCCGTCTTTCGCCAGATGCTGGGCTCGCTTCAGGACATCCTGGCCAAGACCGAGGCCCATGCCACGGCCCGCAAGATCGAGCCGGACGCGCTGCTGCAGGCCCGCCTGTTCCCCGACATGTTCCCCATGGCCCGCCAAGTGCTGATCGCCTGCGACTTTGCCAAAGGCGTGGCCGCGCGCCTGGCCGGTGTGGAGGTGCCTTCGCTGCCCGACGCCGAGCGCCCCGGTTTTGCCGACCTGAACGAGCGCATCAGCACCGTGCTGACGTTCATCGAAGGTCTGCCTCAGGCCGCGTTTTCCGAGGCCGCCACGCGCCAGATCACCATCCAGCCCGGCACGCCGCGCGAAAAGCAGTTTGTGGGCGAACACTACCTGCTGCACTACGGCCTGCCCCAGTTCTTCTTCCACGTGAACGCGACCTACGCCATCGCCCGCCACAACGGCGTGGAACTGGGCAAGCGCGACTACATGGGCAAGATTTGATGCCGCCGGAGCGGCTTCGTGGTTGCTGAACCATCGTGGTTCGGCATCCATCCACCGGAACCGCTCACGCCCAAAGAGACCCACACCCTGCTCCGCAGGCATGGCCCGTCAGCGCTTTCTATCGCCTGCCCGACGCCGCCCGCTCGATGAGTGCCACCACGGCCTGCGGGTGGCTCACCAGCGACATGTGGCTGGACCGCACGGTGGCCACCGTGGCGCCGATGCCTTGCGCCATGGCGCGCTGTGCCCCGGGCGGCAAGGCCTGGTCGTTCTCCGTGACGAGGTACCAACTGGGCTTGTGACGCCAGGCTGCGGCACCCAGCTTGTCGCCAAATGCGCGGGCCGAGATCGGCTGCTGCACAGCCGCCAGCTGTGCGGCCCGGGCTGCTGGCACGTCGGCGGCCATGACATGCCGGTAGACCTCCGGATCGTCCAGCCAGACCAGCCCCTGCGCGTCGGGCGCGAGCCCGTCCATGGGGGCTTGCAGCCTGGCGAGCAGGTCGGCGACCGATTCACCTGCGTCGGGTACCAGTGCAGAGAGATACACCAGGCCGCGGACGTTGTCGGCCATGCCGGCTTCGGTAATGACGGCGCCAGCCCATGAGTGGCCGACGAGAAGGGTGTCGCCCGTCTGCCGAGCCAGCACGCGGCGTGTGGCCGCCACATCCTCCGCGAGCGAGGTCAGCGGGTTCTGCACCGCCGTGACGTGATAGCCCTTGCGCTGCAGACGCTCTATCACCGCCCCCCAGCTCGATCCGTCGGCAAAAGCGCCATGCACCAGCACGATGTTGCGCACGCCAGGCGCAGCGGGACCGGCCCCGGCGGCTGTCTGCGGCACCACACAACTGGTCGCCAGCATGACCAGCAGCGATGCAGGCCAGCGTTTGAGCCAGGATGCCCCCGGCACGGGTGATGCGCGCATCACGCCACCACCTTGGCCTCGGGGGCCCAGTCTGCCGGAAAAACCCCGGCGCGCAGGGCAGCGCCAAAGCCGAGCACAGCGTGCTCCACCAGGCGGTGCTGGGCAAAGGAATCCTGCGCAAGCATCTGGTCCAGTGCCTCGCGGTTCTCGCAGCGCGCCAGCACCAGGCCCCCTGTGCGGTCCTCCAGCGGACCCGCCACCAGGATGCGGCCAGCGCCAGTGTGTTCCACCAGCCAGTCGCGGTGGGTGTCCAGGTGCACGTGGACTTCTTCAACGGGGCGGATGTAGCGCAAGGTGACAAGGTAAAGCATGGGGTTCTCCTGTGGATCGAAAATGGCTGTAGCGGTGCTGCGTTCAGTGCGCTGGGGCGGAATCTGGCGACAGATCGGCCACGGCGGCGTAGGCCCCTCGCATGGACATCTCCCGCGCCTCGGGGCCGCGGGAGAGGTTCTCGGCCCGGACTACGTGCACGTCGGTGATGCCGATGAACGCCAGGACGGCGCGCAGGTAGCTTTCCTGGAAATCCAGGGGCGCCAGCGCGCCGCTCGAATACAGGCCGCCGCGGCTTGATGCAATGAACACCCGTTTGCCTGTGGCCAAGCCCACCGGACCCTGCCCGGTGTACTGGAACGTGCGACCCGGCTGCACCACACGGTCGATCCACGCCTTCAGCTGGCTGGCCACCGAGAAGTTGTACATCGGTGCGCCGATGACGAGGATGTCGCTGGCCAGCAGTTCGGCCACGAGCGTTTGCGAACGCGCGTGCTCGACGGCCGTGGCCGCCTGGGCGGGTGGCGTGATGGGCCGAAAGCTCGCAGCGATGGCGCCGTCCAGGTGTGGAATAGCTTCCGCGACGAGATCGCGGTAGTTCACGGTCGCTGTGGGGTGCTGACGCAGCAGCCCGGCCAAGATGGCCTGGCTGAGTGCGCGCGACGCTGAGCTGTCGGCGAGGATGCTGGAGTCGAGATGGAGAATCTGCATGGAATGCCTGGTTGGGAAGAGATTGTTGAAAAGCGGTGGCGCGGGGCCCGGAACGGCCGGCAGCGTGAGCGCGGTGTCCAGGCCCCAAGGATCCGCAAACGCGCCGCGCCTGTCCAAGACGGAATGTGAGACAGTTCAGACCTGAAAGGACTGAACCCGCCATGTTTGAACTGCGCCAGCTGCGTTACTTCATTGCCGTCGCCGAAACCGAAAACGTGGGCCGTGCGGCTGAGCTGCTGCACATCTCGCAGTCGCCGCTGAGCCGGCAGATTCAGCAGCTGGAAGCGCAGCTGGGTGTGCAGCTGTTCGAACGCAGCAAGAAGCGCCTCCACCTCACGCAGGAGGGACGCGACTTTCTGGCCGAGGCGCGTGTGCTGATGGCCAACGCCCAGCGCGTGGAGGCATTCGGACGCCGCCTCGGCGCCGGGGGGGCCGGGCATCTGGCGGTGGGCTACGTGGAAGGGGCGATGCAGGCCAACGTGCTGGGCCCTGCGCTGCGCAGGTTCCGGCGCGCGCACCCTGGGGTGGCGCTGTCTCTGCAGGGGCTGGGCTCGGGCGTGCAGTTCGAGCGCCTGCACCAGCACACGCTGGACCTCGGGTTGACCTACCGGGCCCCGCCCGAGGCATCCGGGCTGCACAGCGCCCAGGTGGTGGATGAACCCCTGGTTCTGGCCCTGCCTCCGGACGACCCGCTGCGCAAGGTGCGGCACCTGCAGCCCGCGCAGCTGCACGAGCGCCCCTGGATTGCCGTGGCCCGCCAGCCGGTGGATACCATCCGTCCCGCGCTGCTGGCGGGCTGCCAGCGCGCCGGGTTCACACCCGACATCGTGTACGAAACCTCAGACCCGCAGTCCGCGCTGCAACTGGTGGGGGCCGGCCTGGGACTGGCCGTAGTGCAGGCCAGCCTGGGTACCGCCCATGCACCACGGGACGTGCTCCTGCGCGAGCTGCCGTGGCTAGACTTGCGCGTGAGCGTGCATCTGGTGTGGCGCGCGGATGACCCCCGGCCCTGGGTAGCGCAGTTCCGCCACGCCGTGGCGAAGGCGGCTTCTTCTGCGTAGCCCCAGGAAAGAGGGCTTACACAGCGCACGCGGCGGCGCAGCGCGATATACATCTGCAATGTCTCTCAGTAGCATCTTCCCCGCGTGCTGCCGACAGAAGGTCCAGCATCGAAAAGATCGCCCCCTGGGCATCGTCTGCGGGTTGGCCCGAAGCCGGCATATCTCCGGCGCCCCTACGATGTGCCGGTACGCACTTTGCCTTTTCTTTTTTACTCGCCCGTACCATGCCTCACACCCTGCGATATCCCTCCGGCAGCCCGCTCCGCGCCCGCCTGGTTGCCCGGGGGCTTGCCTTGGCGCTGGCCCTGCCCTTATGTGTCAGCCTTTGGGGCTGCGCGGGTGCTGCGCCGCCTGCGCCGGTGCAAGGACCCGCAACGCCCGAGGCGGCGCCCCATGCCAGCACATGCCCCGCGGAGCTCGCGGACTTGGCGCGCTGCCTGGCGGGCCGGGACAGTGCTGGCGCCTACTACCTGATCGCCCTGCCGCAGCAGTGGAACGGCCACCTGGTGCTGCACGCCCACGGAGGCCCGGCACTCGGCGCGCCGAAGATGGAGCGGTCGGTGGAAGACCTGGAGCGCTGGGCCATCATGGTCCGCGCGGGGTACGCCTGGGCGGGCAGCACCTTCCGCCAGGGCGGTGTGGAGGTGCGTGCTGCGGCCGAGGACACCGAGCGTCTACGCCAGATCTTCGTGCGCCATGTGGCCCAGCCGCAGCGCACCATCCTGCACGGCCAGTCCTGGGGCGCCAGCGTGGCGGCCAAGGGGGCCGAGATGTTCCAGACCACGGCCGACGGCAAGCGCCCCTACGACGCCGTGCTGCTCACCAGCGGCGTGCTGGCGGGCGGCACACGCTCGTACGACTTCCGCACCGACCTGCGCGTGGTCTACCAGTACCTGTGCAACAACCACCCCCGGCCTAATGAGGCGCAGTACCCGCTGAACATCGGCCTGCCTGCCGATGCGGCGATGACGCAGGCGGACCTGGCCGCGCGCGTGAACGAATGCCTGGCGCTGAATAAGCCCGCTGCCGAGCGCACGCCCGAGCAGCAGCGCAAAATCAAAACCATCGTGGATGTGATCCGCATCCCAGTCAGCTCCATCCAGGGCCACATGAACTGGGCCACCTTCCACTTCCGCGACGTGGTGCAGCACCGTACGGGCGGCGCCAGTCCGTTTGGCAACCGGGGTGTGCAGTACCGGGGCTCGCCCGACGACGCCGCCCTCAACGCCGCCGTGCTGCGCTACCGTGCCGACCCCGCTGCCGTGGCCCGCTTTGCGCAGGACACGGACCTGACTGGCAGCATCCCCGTGCCCGTGCTCACCGTCAAGGGCGTAGATGACCCCACGGCCTTTGTCGAGCTGGACGCGGCCTTCCGGGCCACCATGGCACAAGGCGGCAGCGCGGACCGCCTGTTACAGACCTTCACCCAGCACAACACCCACAGCTACCTGAGCGACCCCACCTATCCCACGCTGATGACCGCGCTGCTGCGCTGGGTGGGCAAGGGCGACAAGCCCACGCCCGAGGGCATTGCGCGGCAGTGCGCTGGCATGGAGGCCGTGTTTGGCAAGGGCTGCGCCTTTCTGCCCGGCTATGCACCGGCTGCGCTGAACACCCGCGTGGCCGACCGCGAACGGCCGTAGGTTGTTTTCTGTGGCGGTTCCCGCTGCCCCATAAAAAAAGGCCCCGCAGAGCGGGGCCTTTTTTTGTGCTGCTGCGACGCAGGGCCGCAGCAGCGGGGGCCTGCATCAGACCGCCACGGCCTTGAGGGCTTCGTTCAGCGTCTTGCTGGGGCGCATCACGGCGTCCAGCTTGGCCACGTCGGGCAGGTAGTAGCCACCGATGTCGGCGGGCGCGCCCTGCACGGCGGCCAGCTCGGCCACGATGGTCTGCTCGTTGTCGGCCAGTTGCTTGGCCAGTGGAGCGAACAGTTTGGCCAGTTCGGCGTCGGCCGTCTGTGCGGCCAGCTCTTGCGCCCAGTACAGGGCCAGGTAGAACTGGCTGCCACGGTTGTCCAGCTGGCCGGTCTTGGGCGAGGGGTTCTTGTTGTTGTCCAGCAGCTTGCCCGTGGCGGCGTCCAGCGTCTGGGCCAGCACCTTGGCCTTGCCGTTGCCGGTCTTCAGTCCCAGGTCTTCCAGCGACACCGCCAGCGCGAGGAACTCACCCAGCGAGTCCCAGCGCAGGTGGTTTTCTTCCACCAGCTGCTGCACGTGCTTGGGGGCCGAGCCGCCCGCGCCGGTTTCGTACATGCCGCCACCGGCCATCAGGGGCACGATGGACAGCATCTTGGCCGAGGTGCCCAGTTCCATGATGGGGAACAGGTCGGTCAGGTAGTCACGCAGGATGTTGCCGGTGGCGCTGATGGTGTCCAGGCCGCGGATCACGCGCTCCAGCGTGTAGCGCATCGCACGCACCTGGCTCATGATCTGGATGTCCAGGCCGGTGGTGTTGTGCTCGTGCAGGTACATCTTGACCTTGGTGATCAGCTGCGCTTCGTGCGGACGGTACGAGTCGAGCCAGAACACCACGGGCATGCCGGAGTTGCGGGCGCGGTTCACGGCCAGCTTCACCCAGTCGCGGATCGCGGCGTCCTTGACCTGGCACATGCGCCAGATGTCGCCTTGCTCCACGTTCTGCGACAGCAGCACTTCGCCCGTGGCCAGGTCGGTGATGTTGGCCACGCCGTCTTCAGGGATTTCGAAGGTCTTGTCGTGCGAGCCGTACTCTTCGGCCTGCTGCGCCATCAGGCCCACGTTGGGCACCGTGCCCATGGTCTTGGGGTCGAACGCGCCGTGCCACTTGCAGAAGTTGATGATCTCCTGGTAGATGCGGGCGAAGGTCGATTCGGGCATCACGGCCTTCACGTCCTTCAGGCGGCCGTTGGCGTCCCACATCTTGCCGCCGTTGCGGATCATGGCGGGCATGGAGGCGTCCACGATGATGTCGTTGGGCGAGTGGAAGTTGGTGATGCCCTTGGCGGAATCGACCATGGCCAGCTCGGGGCGGTGCTCGTGGCAGGCGTGCAGGTCGCGCTTGATCTCGTCGCGCTGGCTTTGCGGCAGGGTTTCGATCTTGGTGTACAGGTCCACCATGCCGTTGTTCACGTTCACGCCCAGTTCTTCAAAGGTCTTGGCGTGTTTGGCGAACGCGTCCTTGTAGAAGATGCGCACGCAGTGGCCGAACACGATGGGGTGGGACACCTTCATCATCGTGGCCTTCACGTGCAGCGAGAACATCACGCCCGTCTTGCGCGCGTCTTCGATTTCCTTCTCGTAGAACTCCAGCAGCGCCTTCTTGCTCATGAACATGCTGTCGATCACTTCGCGGTCGAGCAGGCTGACCTTGGGCTTCAAGACGATGGCCTTGCCGCTCTTGGTGATCAGCTCCATCTTCACGTCACGGGCGCGGTCCAGTGTGATGGACTTTTCGCCGTGGTAGAAGTCGCCGGCGTGCATGTGCGACACATGCGAGCGCGAAGCCTGGCTCCACTCGGCCATGCTGTGCGGGTTCTTGCGCGCGTATTCCTTCACGGCCTTGGGCGCGCGGCGGTCGGAGTTGCCTTCGCGCAGCACGGGGTTCACGGCCGAGCCGGTGCACTTGCTGTAGCGGGCCTTGAGTTCCTTTTCCTTGTCGTCCTTGGGCTGGTCCGGGTAGTCGGGCAGCGCGTAGCCCTTGGTCTGCAGTTCGGCGATGGCCGCCTTGAGCTGCGAAACGGATGCGGAGATGTTGGGCAGCTTGATGATGTTGGCATCGGGCTGCAGCGTCTTCTTGCCCAGGTCGGCCAGGTTGTTGGGCACGCGCTGTTCTTCGGTCAGGTAGTCGGAGAACTCACCCAGGATGCGTGCTGCCACCGAGATGTCGCTCTCCAGCACGTTGATGCCTGCCGGTGCCGCAAACGTGCGAATGATGGGCAGGAAGGAAGCCGTGGCCAGACGGGGTGCCTCGTCGGTCAGGGTGTAGATGATGGAAGGTTGCTGGGTCGTCATGGCTTGTCTCACGAAACAGAGTAGGTAGATGCCCCCGGCTGCGTCGCAGCGGGGCCAAACGCGGATGCTCTCTGATTCTCCTTGCTCGGGGCTGTCACAGCCCGCTGTTTTTGCAATCGAATCTCACAATGCAAAATTATCATAAGCCCAGGGCACTTTTTTTCACCAAATAGGTGGTAATCACCCTGCGGCCCCCTGCAGTTTGATCGTCTTGGCGCCCGCGCGCCACCCCCTGCAGACCCTACGAAAAAGTCCCTGGAACAGCCACCACCCGGCCAGGCAGCACCGCAAACTGCGCCCAGTGCGCAGGCAGGGTGTCGGGCGCCGTGCCGGTGAAGGCCCCGAAGGCGGGCAGGACCAACTGCCCGTTGCCCCAGCCAAAGCAGGGCGTCCGCAGCGCATCGCGTGCCGGGCCGCGCAGCCGCAGCGTGGGGTGCAGGTGCCCGGCAATCACCGTGTGGCCCGCCACCGCCTGCGGGTGGTGGCAGGCCAGCACCGGCGCATCGGCACAGGGCTGCCAGGGCTCGTTGACCAGCGCCACCGCCAGCGCCGCCGGTGGGTCGCCTGCATGCAGGTCGTGGTTGCCGCGCACCAGGGTCATTGCCACATGCGCATGGCGCTGGCGCCAGGGCAGCAACTGCTGCCACAGCGCATCGGCCGCGCCGCTGCGCGCGTGCAGAAAGTCCCCCAAGAACACCAGGTGGTCGGCACCAGTGGCAGCCAGCACCGCATCCAGCCGCTCTAGGTTGTCGGCCGTGGTGCCATGGGGCACCGGCTGCCCCGCGCGGCGGAAGGTGGCCGCCTTGCCGAAATGCACATCCGCCACCATCACCATGCGCGCGGCGGGCCACCACAGCGCGCGTTGGGGCAGTAGCTGCAGGCCCGTGCCACAGTGCAGGGTGATGGCGTGCGCACCCATGGGGAGCGCAGGGACGGCCTGCGTCTCGGGGGCGGATGTGTGAAAGGGAAGCGTGGTCATCGTGCTCAGAATCCGTGGCGTCTGCGGGCGCGGCGGGGGGCGTCCCCAGCCGCAGCCTGGCGCGCGCGTGGTGTGCGGGGCCCAGAGCTGTCGGGCAGGTCCCACGCCATGTCCGTGGATGGCGCGGAGTGCTGTGCAAGGTGCGTGCCCGTGGTGGCGTCGGCCGCCTGCTCCAGCGCCTGCACCATGCGCGCCAGGCGGTCGGCCAGGGTCTCGGTGCTCAGGCGTTCGCGAAAGCGCTCCACCATCAGCGGCAGGGCGAATGGGGTGGGGCGTTCCAGCGCGTGGATAGACAGGGTCTGCGCCTGCATGCCGCGCAGTGTGTGCGCCAGGCGCTCCATGTCCAGCTCGTTCGTCAGCAGCTCGGCACGGGCCTGCGCCAGCAGCAGGTTGCCGGGGTCGTACTGCGCAAACACGTCGTAGTAGAGCGACGAAGAGGCCTGCAGCTGGCGGCTGCTGCGCTGCTCGCCCGGGTGGCTTTGAAAGATGAGCCCCGCAATGCGCGCGATCTCGCGGAAGCGCCTGCGCGCCATCTCGGTGGCGTTCAGGCTGGCCAGCACTTCGTCTTCGAGCCCGCTACCGATGGTGGTGTGCGTGCCTTCGCCAATTAGCTGCGGCAGCAGCGTGGCCCAGTCCACCGGCTTGGCCGACAGCAGCTCCAGCCCGTAGTCGTTGACCGCAATGGAGAAGGTGTTGGGCACCTGCTGCGACGCGCGCCAGCCCAGCAGCCCGGCCAGCCCCAGGTGCACCAGGCGCCCCGCCAGCGGGTACAGGTACAGGTGCCAGCCCTCGCGGGTGTGCAGCGTCTCGGCCACCAGGCGGCCGGGTGTGGGCAGGGCCGACCAGGCCTGCTGCAGCTCCAGCAGCGGCTGGGCGCAGCGCATCTCGGGCGTGGTGAATTCGCCGCGCTCGGCCTGCGCCAGCTGCTCCAGCATCGCATCGGCCAGCGTGTTCGACAGCGGCATGCGCCCCCCGCTCCAGCGCGGCAGGGCGGCGCTGCCCTTGGGGGCGATGCGCACATAGGCCGTCATCTGCTGGGTGCGCACCAGCTCCAGCAGGCGGCCTGCAAACATAAACACATCGCCCTTGCGCAGCCGCGCGATAAAGCTCTCTTCCACCGACCCCAGGCGCCCGCCGCTCACAAACTGCACCTGCATGGCGGCGTCGCTCACGATGGTGCCGATGTTGCTGCGGTGGCGGCGCGCCAGGCGCGCATCGGGCACGCGCCACACACCCTCGTCGTCCGGCACCACGCGGTGAAAGTCCGGGTAGGTGGCCAGCGATGCGCCACCCTGGCGCACGAATTGCAGCGCCCATTGCCAGTCGTTGTCAGTCAAGGCAGCGTAGGCCGGTGCGCGGCGCACTTCGGCCAGCAGCACATCAGGCACAAAGCCGCCGCCCAGCCCCACGGTAACCAGGTGCTGTACCAGCACATCCAGCGGCGCACGTGGCGTGTGCCGGTCTTCCATACGGCCCTGTGCCAGCGCGTGGCGCGCGGCGGCGGCCTCCACCAGCTCCAGGCTGTGCGTGGGCACCAGTGTGATGCTGGAGCTGCGCCCCGGCGCATGGCCCGAGCGGCCCGCGCGCTGCACCAGCCGCGCCACGCCCTTGGCCGAGCCGATCTGCAGGACCTGCTCCACGGGCAAAAAGTCCACGCCCAGGTCCAGGCTGGACGTACACACCACGGCCTTGAGCTGCCCGGCCTTGAGGCCTTGTTCCACCCAGTCGCGCACCTCATGCCCCAGCGACCCATGGTGCAGCGCAAGGGTGCCCGCCCAGTCGGGCCGCGCCTCCAGCAGCGCCTGGTACCAGCGCTCGGCCTGCGACCGGGTGTTGGTGAACACCAAGGTGGACGCCGCCGCTTCGATCGACTGCACCACCTGCGGCAACAGGCTCAGCCCCATGTGGCCCGCCCATGCAAAGCGGTCGGCCCGCGCGGGCAGCATCACCTGCACCTCCAGACGCTTGTCGATGCGGCCCTGCACCAGCACGGCGGGCGGTGGCTGCGGCGCGCCGGGTGCACTGGGCATAGGTTGGGGCAGCAAGGTGTGCAGGGCCTCGTCCAGGTTCCCCAGCGTGGCCGACATGCCCCACACCTGCAGCGCCGGGTTCCACCCCGACAGGCGCGCCAACGCCAGCTGCACCTGCACGCCGCGCTTGTTGCCCACCAGCTCGTGCCACTCATCCACCACCACCAGGCGCACGCTGGCCAAGCGCTCACGCGCATCGGCGCGGGCCAGCAGCAGCGAGACGCTTTCGGGCGTGGTCACCAGCAGCGTGGGCAGGCGGCGGTCTTGCGCAGCGCGTTCTCCGCTGGCGGTGTCGCCCGTGCGCAGCCCGCTGGTCCATGTGGGGGCCAGGTCGGGCAGTGGGGCCTGCAGGGCGCGCAGCGAATCGGCAGCCAAGGCGCGCATGGGCGTGATCCACAGCACGGTGAGGGGCGGTGCCGCAACGCGGCGCGTGCGCAGGGCGGTGCGGGCGTTGGGTGCTTCTGCAGGCGCAGGTGCAGCATCGGCCTGCGCCAAGTGCTGCAGCGCGCCCAGCCACACTGCATAGGTCTTGCCCGCGCCCGTGGTGGCATGCAGCAGACCCGAGCGACCCTCGCCCATCGCGCGCCACACGTCTTGCTGGAAGCCAAACGGCTGCCAGCCCCGCGCCGCCATCCAGGCGGCTGCGGCACTCAGTGCCATCGGGGGCAGGGGCTTGCGCGGGCGGTGGGTGGTGCTCATGCCGCAACGTCCTGCCCGGGTAGCAGTGCCATCAGCGTTTGCAAGGTATCCGCTTCCGCAACGGGTTTGTCTTGCCGCCAGCGCAGCATGCGCGGAAAGCGCACGGCAATGCCGCTCTTGTGGCGCGGGCTCTTTGCGATGCCTTCAAAGCCCAGCTCAAACACCAGCGTTGCGTCCACGCTGCGCACCGGCCCAAAGCTCTCGCGCGTGGTCTTGCGGATGATGGCGTCCACCTGTGCAATCTCGGCATCGGTCAGGCCCGAATAGGCCTTGGCAAACGGCACGAGCTGGCGCTCCGGGTCGTCCTGCGGCCCGGTCCACACGGCAAAGGTGTAGTCGGTGTACAGGCTTGCGCGGCGGCCGTGGCCGCGCTGGGCGTAGATGAGCACCGCGTCCACGCTCATCGGGTCGATCTTCCACTTCCACCACACGCCCACATCCTTGGTGCGGCCCACGCCGTACTGCGCGCTGCGGTGCTTGAGCATGAAACCCTCGGTGCCCATGCTGCGCGCGGCCTCGCGCTGGCGTGCGAGGTCTTGCCAGTCGGTGCCATGCAGCAGTGCGCTCAGGCGCAGGGCCTTATGGGGTGGGGGGGCGATGGCGGTGTCATCAGGCGGCTGCAGCGTGGTCTCCAGCAGCGCGCGGCGGGCTTGTTGCGGCTCTTGGCGCAGGTCTTGCCCGGCGTGTTCGAGCAGGTCGTAGGCCACCAGCACCACGGGCAGCTCGCGCAGCAGCTTGGGGGTCAGGCTCTTGCGGCCCAGGCGCTTTTGCAGGTCGGCAAAGGGGCGGGGCTGGGGCTCATCGGGCAGCCAGACCAGGATCTCGCCATCGACCACCGTGCCATCGGGCAGGGCCGCCAGGGCGGCCTCGGCCAGTTCGGGAAAGCGGTCGGTCACCAGTTCCTCGCCGCGCGACCAGACCCAGACTGCGCCTGCGCGCCGCACGATCTGCGCGCGGATGCCGTCCCACTTCCATTCCACCAGCCAGTCGCCGGGCGTGCCCAGCAGTGCGGGCATGTCGGCCACAGGCTGGTTGAACGGGTGGGCCAGAAAGAAGGGGTAGGGCTGGCCTGCATCGGCGGCATCCTGCGTATTGGCATCGTCGTCCACCGGCGCGATCAGTGCCTGGTAGTCGCTGGCCTGCGGCTGCCTGCCGATCTGCGTGTAGCCCATCAGCCGATGGGCGATGCGCTTGGGGTCCAGCGCACTCACCGTGGCCAGCGCCTGCGTCACCTGCAGGCGCGACACCCCCACGCGGAAGTTGCCGGTGATGAGCTTGAAGTACACAAAGCGCTGCTCAGATGCCAGCATGTCCCATTGCGTGCGCAGACGGGTATCGACCTCATCGGGCGGCAGGGTGCGCAGGGGCAGCAGCTGGGCCATCCATTCGGCCAGTGTCAGTTCGGTGGGCTGGGTGGGCAGCGGCAGCAGCAGCGCCAGCGTTTCGGCCAGGTCGCCCACGGCCTGGTAGCTTTCCTCGAACAGCCACTCGGGCAGGCCCGCAGCCTCTTGAGCCAGCACCTTGAGGCGCTTGGTGGGCACTATCTGGCGGGGTTTGCCGCCTGCGAGAAAGTACGTGGCCCAGGCTGCATCGGCGGGCGGTGCCACGCGCAGGTAAGCCACCAGTGCCGCGAGTTTGGCCGACTGTGCGGTGGTGGCGTCGAGCGCCTGGAACAGCTGGGCAAAGGCCTTCATGCGGCTGCCTCGGGTGTAGGTGTGCTGCCTGGCACCTCAGGCGCCGCCCCTGCATCGTCCTCGTTGTCATCGGCGCCGTATTCGGTGGCGAACACCTGGGCGTCCAGCCCTTGCTCGCACAGCCAGCGCACCATCACGGCCGTGCTGCCATGCGTCACGATGATGCGCTCCGCGCCCGTGGCGCCAATGGCTTTCTGCAGGCTCGGCCAGTCGGCGTGGTCGCTCATCACAAAGCCCCGGTCTACGCCCCGGCGTCGGCGTGCGCCGCGCACCAGCATCCAGCCGCTGGCAAACGCGTCGGAGTGTTCGCCAAACCGGCTGAGCCACGGTGTGCCCGCTGCCGAGGGCGGGGCCAGCACCAGTGCGCGTTTCAGGTCCGCCTTGGTCAGGCCTGGGTCCGTCACACGCAGCGTAGGTGGTAGGTCTACACCGGCCGCGCGATACACGGCATTGAGCGGCTCCACCGCGCCATGCACCACGATGGGCCCGATGCTGGCATCCACGCCATGCAGCAGCCGCTGCGCCTTGCCGAAGGCATACGCATACAGCACGCTGGCCTTGCCCGCCGCAGCGTTGGCCGTCCACCAGGCATTGATGTCGGCAAACAGCACGGGCTGCGAGGGCCAGCGGTAGATGGGCAGGCCAAAGGTGGATTCGGTGATGAAGGTGTGGCAGCGCATCGGCTCGAACGGTGGGCAGGTGCCATCGTCTTCGAGCTTGTAGTCGCCCGAGGCCACCCATACTTGGCCGCCGTGTTCGACGCGCACCTGGGCCGAGCCCAGCACATGGCCCGCTGGGTGCAGCGAAACGCGCACGCCATGGTGGTCGATGACCTTGCCGTAGGCCAGTGTCTGTAGTGCGATGTCTGCCCCCAGCCGGTTGCGCAGCGTGCCCGCGCTGTCCTCGTGTGCCAGGTAGTGGGCCGAGCCCATGCGTGCGTGGTCTGAATGGGCGTGTGTGATCACGGCCCGCTCCACCGGCCGCCAGGGGTCGATGTAGAAGTCGCCATGCGGGCAGTACAGGCCTTCGGGGCGGTGGACGATCAAGTCATTGCGGAGCATGCGTGTGGCATCGTAGGCGGCAAGGCAAAGTCGGTGGGGCCGCCCGGGTTTGCGCGGCGGGGTGTTGCAGGCCTTTTGGGCATTCAATCTGCTGCATGCGCCGGTGTTATATGCCTTGTTCGCTATCAATAATGAAGCGTTTGGTCTGCGGGGTCGTCCCGCTGCCGGAGCATGCCCTCCATCATCCCGTTGTGGATTGGGCCGTCTGCAGGACTGCGCCGCGTTCTGCGTACCGGCGCCTGTCTTTACTGCAAAACACCACGCCCGTAGGATGGCGTCGCCTGCGGCGCTGGCCCGCAGCCGGGGATTCATCCATGCGCTTGTATCCGTCGTATCGGTCGCTTTGTGCCCTGCTGGGCGGCTCGGCCATGGCCCTGTGCGCTGCAGGGGGAGCCGCCCAGGCTTCTGCCGACGGCCCCCCGCGCACCAACGCCTTCAACGACCCTTTCGTCCAAGTCACCAGCGCCATCCCGCAATGCCCCGTGCCTGAGGGCCCGCTGTACACCGAGGCCGAGGTGCGCGAGCTGGCGCATGTGCGTTCCCAACATGGCGGCAGTTGTCACCGCGTGGGGCGCTGTCGCCTGCCCAACTCCTACCTGTACGACGCCGAGATCATCCCGCGCGTGCAGCGCTACATCCAGCAGGACGGCCGCTTTGACGACACCAGCGTGTGGGTGCTGGGCGAGCGGCGGCTGGTGACGCTCAAGGGTTGCGTGCAGTCGCAGGCGCAGTCCGACGCGCTGGAGAAAGCCGTGTGGCTGGTGGACGATGTGATGGGGGTGATCAACCTGCTGCAGGTGGGGACGGATGCGGCGGCGGCGCGGTACCCGCTGGCTGCGCCGAAAAAGCCGTGACATGCACGGCCAGTTGGCGGCGCGTATCCCAGGCGCAGTGATTGCGCAACGGTCCTAGCGCCAGCGATGAATCACTGGCACCACACCGCTTGCTAAGCGCTTGGGCTGGCGCGCGTCCTGCTGCATATTGCAGGTTCGTCACGCTTCATTGATGAGGGAGTTTCCATGCCATTCAAGTTCTCATTGCCGGCGGTAGCCACCCTGGCCCTGGCAGTTGTTGCCTCCCCCGCCGTATTGGCCAAACCCTTCAAGTGGTCCGGCTCCAGCGACATCCAGACCATGGACATCCATTCGCAGAACAGCGCCCTGGGCAACGGCATCCATGCGGCGGTGTATGAGTCGCTGGTGATGTTCAACAGCCGCACGCTCAGGGTGGAGCCGCTGCTGGCCACGTCGTGGCAGCCAGTCAGCCCCATGCAGATGCGCTTCAAGCTGCGCCAGGGTGTGAAGTTCAGCGACGGATCGCCCATGACGGCGGACGATGTGGTCTATTCGCTGCAGCGCGCGATGAGCAAGACCTCCACCTATGCCATCTACACCCAGGGCATGGACCGCATTGCCAAGGTGGATGGCGAGACCATCGACATCTTTCTGAAGAACCCCAACCCGGTGCTGCTCAACCAGCTGACCGAGCTGCGCGTGATGAGCAAAGCCTGGGCCGAGAAGAACAACGCGGTGGAGCCTAAGGACATCAAGGCGAAGGACGAAACCTATTCGCACCGCAATGCCATGGGCACCGGCCCGTTCGTGCTCAAGGAATGGGTGCCCGACCAGAAGATCGTGTTCGCTGCCAACCCGGGCTGGTGGAACGCGGGCAAGGCGGAAGGCAACGTGACCGAGATCACCTACCTGCCCATCAAGTCCGAGGCCACGCGCATTGCCGCGTTGCTGTCCGGCGAGGTGGACATGGTGCGCGACACCAGCATCCAGGACCTGGGCCGCATCAAGGCCAACCCGAACCTCAAGGTCATGGAGATGGTGGAGAACCGCACCGTGTACCTGGCCATGGACCAGTTCCGCGACGAGCTGCCCGGCGGCAACATCAAGGGCAAGAACCCGCTGAAGGACCTGCGCGTGCGCAAGGCGCTGTACCAGGCCATCGATGGCGCGACCCTGCAGCGCGTGACCATGCGCGGCATGTCCAAACCCACCGGCGCCATGGTGTCGCCCCTGGTCAACGGGTGGACCGACGCGGTGGACAAGCGTCTGCCCTACGACCCCAATGCCGCCAAAGAGCTGCTGGCACAGGCCGGCTACAGCGATGGCTTTGAGGTGGACTTTGCCTGCAGCAACAACGCCATCGTGCAGGACGAGCAACTGTGCCAGGCGATCACCGCCATGTGGTCGCGCATCGGCGTGAAGGCCAAGCTGCGCACCATGCCCGCCGTGAGCTACTACCCCATGGCCCAGCGGCACGAGGCCAGCATCGCGCTGCTGAGCTGGGGCGTGCCCACGTTCGATGCGCTGTACACACTGCAGTCGCTCACCCGCACCAAGACCACGGGCGGCGACGGCAACTACAACCTGGGCCGCTACAGCAATGAGCGCATGGACTACATCGTGGACCGCGTGAAGACCGAGACCGACCTGCCCGTGCGCAACCGCCTGCTGACCGAAGGCCTGCAGCTGCAGAACGACACCGTGGCCCACATCCCGCTGCACAACCAGATGCTGGCCTGGGCCATGAAGAAAAACGTGGAGCTGGTGCAGCGGCCGGACAACCGCATTGACTGGCGGTTGATCAAGGTGAACTGAGTCGCTTCCTGAGGTGCTGGCCTGCGCCCTGCCTACGGCGCAAGTCTGCGTCAGCGCGCAGGTTGCAGCATGATGATCGCCATGCCCGCCAGCGCCACCAGCACGCCCGCCACATCCCATGGCGTGGGGCGGATGCCATCTACCGCCCACAGCCATACCAGTGCCACCCCGATGTAGACCCCGCCGTAGGCCGCATACACGCGGCCTGCGCCAGTGGTGTCGTGCAGCGTCAAGAGCCATACGAACAGCGCCAAGCTCGCGGCCGCAGGCAACAGGAGCCACGCGGGCTTGCCTTGGCTGAGCCAGAGCCAAGGCAGGTAACAGCCCACGATTTCGGCGAGGGCCGTGGCGATGAAAAGCAGCAATGTGTTCAGCATGTTGCGGGGCCTTGTGGGGCACTGAGGTTTGGGGCATCCGGATGGGTGGCCAGCCACTGGCGCAGCGCCAGCTCGCCCTTGGGGGTGAAGTGCACCACGCGCGAGTCCTGAGCGCGTTGGGCCCATCCCCCGTCGAAGAGGCGCTGCAGCAGCGCCGCGCCCAGGGCGCCGCCCAGGTGGTGGCGGCGCTCGCTCCAGTCCAGGCAGGGGCGGCACACCATGCGCCGTTGCTGCCCCAGCGCGGACGTGTCGATACCCACGTGCGCAAACCACTGCGCGCCAGCGGGTGTGATGGCCGCCCCTTGGGGTGTGGCCTGCAGCATGCCCTGGCGTACCAGTGCTTCATAAAACTGCACGCCCACCTCGCCCGCCAAGTGGTCGTAGCACATGCGCGCGCGGCGCAGCGCTGGCTCGCGGGGGCTGGCGCGCAGCCGCACGGCACCGGCGCGAAACGCCACGTTCATCAGCGACTCCAGCAAGTGCGCCACATCCCGATCCGCCAGCCGGAAGTAGCGGTGCCGGCCTTGGCTCTCCACGGCGATCAGGCCCGCATCGAGAAGCTTGCCGAGGTGGGCGCTGATGGTCTGCTTGGTCACGCCTGCAATGTCGGCCAGCTCGGTGGCCGTGAGCGCGCGGTCCGCCATCAGGGCGGTGAGGACTTCGGCGCGTGCGCTGTCGCCGATGAGCGCGGCAATGCGCGCGATGTGGGGGCCGTCTTTCATGGTTCGATCTTGGGCGAACCATCGAGTGCCGTCAACCGTCTATCGTGAATCCCTTGTCCACCAACCTATCCAGAGCTTCATGATCACCTGCTTTATCCGCTACGAGATCGACCCCTTCCAGCGCGAGGCGTTTGCCGAATACGCGCGCCGCTGGGGCCAGATCATTCCCCGCTGCGGCGGCCATTTGCTGGGCTACTTTCTGCCGCACGAAGGCAGCAACTACGAGGCCTGGGGTTTGATCGGTTTTGACTCCCTGGCCGCCTATGAGGCCTACCGTGCCCGCCTGCGCGCCGACCCCGAAGGCCGCGCCAACTTTGCTCTGGCGCAGGACAAGCGCTTCATCCTGCGCGAGGAGCGCACGTTCACGCAGGGGGTGGAAGGCACACTGGGCCTGCCTGCCCACCCACAGGGGGCCGTCACATGATGGCTGTGATCTTCGAGGTCACACCTGCGCCCGGCCAGCGCAGCGCCTATCTGGATGCAGCCGCAGCGCTCAGGCCGCTGCTGGCGCAGATCGACGGCTTCATTTCTATCGAGCGCTTTGAAAGCCTGAGCGCGCCCGGCAAGCTGCTGTCCCTGTCCTTCTGGCGCGACGACGAGGCCTTGGCCTTCTGGCGCCAGCAAGAGGCGCACCGCAGCAGCCAGGCGGCCGGGCGCGACCATGTGTTTGCCGACTACCGGCTGCGCGTGGCGGCGGTGGTGCGTGACTATGGCATGGACGACCGGGCACAGGCGCCTGCCGATTCCCGCGCGGTGCACGGCTGACTGCGCGCACGTCGCTGGAGCCGGTTTGCGATCCCCTGCGAGAGCGCAAACAGGCGCTCACACCGGCATGTAGCCCGTGCGCAGCGCGTGGGCCCACTCCGGTCTGCCATTCCTTTGTGCCAGCAGCGCCATGGGCTCGTGGTTATAAGGCACCCGGTGGTGCGCCACTTGCCAGCCTTGTGCTGTGCGGTCCGCGATGGCGTAACACGCATCCGGCGTGCCGTTCTCGACTTTGTGGGCCACAGGGTGGTCGTCGCCATAGGCCTGCAGGCCCACGCTGCCGGGGTTAACCAGCAAAACGCCCGCTCCCAGCCGCACCTGGCGCGGCACATGGGTGTGGCCGCAGGCCACCAGCGGGGCGTATTGGCCCGACAGGCGCTCGTCGATCTCGGTCGGGGTGGCGGCGCGTACCGTGGAGCCGTCCAGCGTTTCGAGCAGGTATTCATGGTCGCTGCGCGGCGAGCCGTGGCACAGCAGCATGTCTTCTTCCAGGCGCAGGGTTTGGGTCAGGCTGCGCATCCAGGCAAATTCCGCCTCGGTGAGCTGCGCGTGCGCGTACTGGTCCGATGCACCACCGTGGCCTGGGCGCAGCTGCAGCACCTGGCGCTCGTGGTTGCCCGCTAGCGAGAGCCAGTCCGAGGCCATGAGCCACTGCGCCGTCTCGCGCGGCAGCAGCGGGCCCGAGAGGTTGTCGCCCAGGTTGACCACACGGTCGGCGCCCCGGCGCGTGATGTCGGCCGCTACGGCTTCAAGGGCCGCGAGGTTGCCGTGGATGTCCGAGACAAAAGCAATGCGCATGGGAAAACCGTGTTGTGGTTGGTGGGTGGGTCAGCACGGCGATACGTCGGCGCCTGTACCGCTGCAAGCATGCAGCATGCAGCATGCAGCATGCATCCCCATGCTATGTGTTTGCCCGCGCGGCTTCCAGCGCCAGGGGCAGGTACTGCGCCAGTTGCTTGTTCACCAGGTCGTCGATAGAGCGCAGCTTCAGGTGCCTGCGCTCCTTGCCCGCCCCCTCCAGGTGGGCGAAGGGGTCGCTGATGTGCGCGCCCCGCCCGAACTCCACCGACACATGCCCCTGGTAGGCGAACACGCCGCAGAACGACACCCCCTGCGCGGCAAACAGAATGCCACCGTATTTCACCTCTTCCGTGGGCGCCTCAAAAGGCGGCTGCAGCACCAGGGCGCGCACGGCCTGCACCATGGCGTACTGGGTTTCGCCAAGGAAGCGGATGTCTTCAAGCAATGCGGGGGCAGAGCGTGTGGCCACGGTGTGCGAGTGAGAGCTGCGGACAGTGCGCAGCGTAGGCGATGTTGCTGACAACGGGGTGGCAGCAGAGGAGACAATCCGGTCCTGAATCGGGCGGTGCTCTCCAGGATCTTGGCATCGGTGGTCAGGCTGTGATCCTGCCCTGCGGTGGCGCCTGCTGTGCCAGAAAGGCCCGCAGGTCGGCGGGGGTGTAGTCGGCTGCGGTGTGGTGGTGCCAGAAGCGGATGGACAGGTCGCGAAACGCCATGGGCGTGTGCTTGGCAGCGGCCATTGGCTCTTGAGGTGTGAGGGTTTGCCGGTTCGACCTGTTTCGCAGGCCGGTGGCCTCAGCCCGGATGTAGTCAAAGCGGTCGTTCTGCAGAGCGGCCAACAGCGCGTCAATGGGGGTTCCGGGCGGGCATGAGGCCGTGTCCTCAATCGCTTGCAGCGCCGCCCAGCGGCAGACGTCCTCGGGCGCTTCGGCGAGCCACTGGATGCGCCGCCAATGGGCCTCGTCGTCCCACCTCAACCAGCGGATCTCGAACAGGAGCTGGGGTGCCAGCAGCGGGTCTGTGTCGCGCCGCTCCTCCAGAACGCGGATGAGGCGGTCTGCGCTGTCGGGGTAGCTCAGTTTTCCGAACGTGTAGGCCGCCTGGCTGCGGATATGAAAAGCGGGCGCGCGCAGGCACCGGTCGAGCGCGTCGAACAGGCCCGAGCCTGGCAGCAGTGCGCGAAATGCGAGCGTGATCTCTTGCTGAAAAAGTCCGATGGAGACATCACGGATGAACAGGACAGCGTCATCGAAGCGCTCTGTCTCCAGGCTGCGTACGAGGCGCACGGCGGCATCCACCAGCGCAGCCGCGCCGTGGCGCGCCAGGGCTGCCTCGATATAGGCTTCGTCCTGGATGTGGTCCAGGTACGAAGCAATCACGGCTTCGGGAGTGGTCATAGTGTGCACCCCTGCATGGGCACGGCCCATGGGGACAGGCGAGGTGGGCCTGAGCGCCCAGCTGTACGCAGCGTGCTACAAGAATGCAAGAAAATAGCCGATTCCGCCTGCCGGTATTGTATTTTAAGCTATCAATAGAGTAGCAATCACAGGATGAAAATCTTCCCCGGATTCAGAATGTTCTTCGGGTCCAGCGCGCGTTTGATGGCGCGCATCATGTCCACCGCGCCGGTGCCGGTTTCGTCCAGCAAAAAGCCCATTTTGTGGATGCCCACGCCGTGCTCACCCGTGCAGGTGCCGCCCATGCTCAGGGCCCGGGCCACCAGGGTGTGGTTCATGGCTTCGGCCTTGGTGCGTTCTTCGGCGCTGTTCGGGTCGATGAGGTAGCCGAAGTGGAAGTTGCCGTCGCCCACGTGGCCGACGAGGAAGTAGGGGATGCCGCTGGCTTCCACCTCGTCCACCGATTCGAGCAGGCAGTCTGCCAGGCGACTGATGGGCACGCAGGTGTCGGTGCTGATGGCGCGGCAGCCGGGGCGGCTTTGCACGGCGGCGAAGTAGGCGTTGTGCCGTGCGGTCCACAGGCGGGTGCGCTCTTCGGGCGTGCTGGCCCATTCAAAGGCCTGGCCGCCAAATTCATTGGCGATGTCCTGCACCAACTCGGCCTGCTCCTTCACGCTGGCGGGCGAGCCGTGGAACTCCATCAGCAGCATGGGTTCCTCGCGCAGGGTCAGCTTGCTGTGCGCGTTCACCATGCGCACAGTGTGGTGGTCGATGAGTTCCACACGCGCAATCGGCACGCCGATCTGGATGATCTGGATGGTGGTGCGCACGGCCGCTTCGATGCTCGGGAAGGAGCAGATGGCGGCGCTCACTGCTTCGGGCAGCGGGTACAGGCGCACGGTGATCTCGGTCATGATGCCCAGCGTGCCTTCGCTGCCCACCATCAGGCGCGTGAGGTCGTAGCCCGCGCTGCTCTTCTTGGCACGCGTGCCGGTGTGGATGATCTCGCCGCTGGCGGTCACCACCTCCAGCGCCAGCACGTTTTCACGCATGGTGCCGTAGCGCACGGCGTTGGTGCCGCTGGCGCGCGTGGCGCTCATGCCGCCGATGCTGGCGTCGGCGCCGGGGTCGATCGGGAAGAACAGGCCCGTGTCCTTAATGGCTTCGTTGAGCTGCTTGCGCGTGATGCCGGGCTGCACCGTCACGGTGAGGTCTTCGGCGTTGATGCTGAGCACCTGGTTCATGCGGCTCACGTCGATGCTGATGCCGCCCTGCACGGCCAGCAGATGGCCTTCGAGCGATGAGCCCGCGCCGTAGGGGATCACGGGCACGTCGTACTGGCTGGCCAGCTTCACCGCGTCGGCCACGTCCTGCGTGCTTTCGGCAAACACCACGGCGCTGGGCGGCGGGGCCTGCAACGAACCTTCGTCGCGCCCGTGTTGTTCGCGCACGGCTTGGGCCAGTGAGCACTGCGCGCCGAAGCGGGCTTGCAGCGCATCGATGAGGGCCTGGGGCACGTCGCGCAGTTGGATTTCGGGCAGCAGGTGGGCGGCAGCGGTGGGGGCGTTCATGGTGTGTGTCTCCGGTGGGTGCGGTCAGTGAGAAGCATTCTAGGTTCGGCCCCGTGTGTGGCCTCTGGTGATCCACCTTGGGCCCGCTTCGGGATGCGGGTATTCACGGACTTGTGGGTCCGCGTCTGCATAAATACATTACGTTCGAAATGTATATTGTGAAAGCACCATGAACCACCGTGTTTCCCCCAAGACAGGAGCGCGCCGCACCCATGCCGAGCGCAGCGCCGCCACCCGCCAGCACCTGATTGCCACGGCCATCGACGTGATCCAGCACCGCAGCCTGGAGGAGATGTCCATCCACGAGCTGGCCAAGTCAGCGGGCATGACCTCGGGCGCGGTGCAGCACCACTTCGAATCGAAAGCGGTGCTGATGATGAATGTGCTCAGTGAGCTGATCGAGTCCACCATGCGCTCGGGCGAGCTTTGGCCCAGCCCGGCGCTGCCAGCGCGCGAGCGGGCGGCGAAGTTTGTGCAGGCGGTGTGGATCCTGGTCTATGCGCAGCCGCGCTTTATCGTGGCCTGGAACATTTACCTGGGCTGTCGCAACCAGCCCGAAGTGTTGGGCCACATTGCCGAGCTGCGCCAGATCGTGCAGGCGCGCATGCACGAAGGCTTCTTCGGCGCCTTCCCCGAACTGGCGGCAGAGCCCGACCGCGATGGCCTGCTGGGCCTGGTGCTGTCGTCGCTGCGCGGGCTGGGGCTGCTGCAGTTGTTTGCACCCGCACCACAGTCTGCACCGCCCACCGTGCCCGATGCTGCCCAGCAGGCGCAACTGTCCTGCCTGGCCGACTGGATTGCCGCCCGGTGCGAAGCCGCTGCTGTGCCTCCAAAGGCGCGCACACGCCGCCGCTGATCCCCCATTTGTCTGCTTGTTGTGGTGTGCGGCATCTCCCGCCTGCACACCACGCAACGCGTACATCCATCGAAAAAATCACTAGGAGACACACCATGACCTCAGCATTCACGCGCGTTCCACGCACGGTCGCGCTGGCCGCACTCGCCTGCCTGGCCGGTGGCGCCCTGGCACAGCAGCCCGCAGCCTACCCGGCGAAACCCATCCAGCTCATCGCCCAGCAGCCGCCGGGCAGCGGCTCGGACGCGATGACCCGCGTGTGGGCTGATTGCGCCGCGCGCGAGCTGGGCCAGCCCGTGGTGGTGCAGAACAAGCCCGGGGCCAACGGCATCCTGGCCGTCAACTACCTCAAGGCCCAGCCTGCAGATGGCTACAACCTGCTGAGCATCGGCATGTCGCAGATGACCATCACGCCCTACGTCTACAAGCAGCAGCCTTATGACCCGCTGCGCGACTTTGACGGCGTGGCTGTGCTGGGCACATCGCCGCTGGTGCTGGCTGTGCCAGCGGGGCAGGGCATTGCCAGCTTGGCGGATCTGCAGAAGCTGGCGCGCGCCACCCCGGGCGGTATCAACTTCGGTTCGCCGGGCAAGGGCAGCCCGGCGCACCTGCTGACCTCTGCGCTCGTCGAAAAGCTGGGCGTGCCCGGCACCCATGTGCCCTTTGTGGGCGAGGGCGCGGGCCTCACCGCGCTCATGGGCCAGCAGATCCACGCGATGACGCTGGTGATTGGCACGGCGGCCGCGCAGGTCAAGGCGGGCAAGCTGGTGCCTCTGGCGCTGTTTGGTACGCAGCGCTCGCCCTTGCTGCCCGATGTGCCCACCATCGCCGAGGCCCTGCCCGCCGCCAGCGACCTGGCGCGGCCCGCGTGGATTGCCGTGGTGGCCAAGGCCGGCACCCCGCCCGAGCTGCTGAACCGGCTCAATGCCGCCACAGAGAAATGCCGGGGCGGCGATGCGCAGTACAAGTCCCGCCTCGAAGCCATGAACGTCACGCTCACTGCCACCGCGCCGGCCGACGCACGCGCCTGGGCGGCACGCGATGCGGCCGTGTGGCGCCCACTGATCGACAAGCTGGGCCTGGCCACCGAATGACGGTGGGCACTGCGGAGCCCCGGGTCACGCTGGCCCATGGTGGGCAGCTGCGCGGCCTGTGGGAGGAGGGCGTGCGTGTCTTCTGTGGCATGCCCTACGCACAGGCGCCACGCGGCGCGCTGCGGTTTGCGGCGCCGGTGCCAGCTTCGCCGTGGATCGGTGTGCGCGATGCCACGGCGTTCGCGCCCATGGCACCCCAGCTGCCCCGCACCGCGCGTGCCGATGCGCCCATGCTGGGGGGCGACGACTGCCTGGCCATCAACGTGTGGGCGCCGCCCGCTGAACCTGGCGCGCATCTGCCCGTGATGGTGTGGGTGCATGGCGGCGGCTTCTTTCGCGGCGCGGCCAGCGAGCCGCTGTACGACGGCGCGGTGCTCGCGCGGCGGGGCGTGGTGCTGGTGTCGGTGCAGTACCGGCTGGGCATAGACGGTTTTTTGCACTTCGAGGGCGAGGAGCAGGCTGCGCCTGCCAATCGCGGCCTGCTGGACTTGATGTTGGCACTGCAGTGGGTGCGGGACCATATCCACGCCTGGGGCGGCGATGCAGCGCGCACCACCGTGTTCGGCCAGTCGGCCGGCGCCGGGGCCGTGGCCTGCTTGATGGGCATGCCCGTGTCGCGCGGGCTGTTCCAGCGTGTCATTCTGCAAAGCCCCAGCGTGGCCTGCCAAACTTTGGAGGAAGCCGCCGCCGCGCGCCGCGCCGTAGCCACGCTGGCCGGGGTGGAGCCCACCCTGACTGCATTGGGAGGAGCGCCGCAGACCGCCGTGCTGCACGCTGTGCACCGGCTCGCGTCCGAGCCGGCCCTGCGGCAACAGCACGGGCTGGGCGGGCGCAACTTCTTTCCCCTGCGGCCCGTGGTCGATGGTCAAGTACTCACTGCACCGCCGCTGAAGGCGCTGACGCAGCAGTGGGGGGCACAGCCGCCCGACCTGCAGGTGCTGGTGGGCAGCAACGCGCAGGAGATGCGCCTCTACCACGTGCCCGGCGGTGCCATCGACCGGGTGACGGAGGCGCAGGGCCATGCCTTTGCGCAGGATGTAGGCTTGCCCACAGATGCTGCCGAGGCCCTGCGCAGCATGCTGCCGCCCGCGCTGCAAACGCCCGGGGAGTGGCTGTGCGCGCTGCAGTCCGACTACTACTACCGCGTGCCCGCGCAACGCATTGCCGCGCTGGCCAGCCGCTGGGCCCGCAGCGCCCATGGCTATGAATTCACCTGGTCCTCGCCGCAGTGGCGCGGGCGCCTGGGCGCTGCGCACGGGGTGGAGTTGCCATTTGTGTTCGGCAATCTCCACACGCCCACGGGGGAGGAACTTGCAGGGCCCGCGCCGCCCGTTGCGTTGTCCGAGGCGCTTCAGCAGCGTTGGGTGGCGTTTGCGCGGGATGGCAACCCTGGATGGGCGCCGTATACCGGCGCACAGCCGCCGGTCCAGCATGTGGGGGAGACACTGTTCTGTGCGCCCCACACGCAGCCTGAGCGGTTCGCGCTGTGGGAGGGCGTGCTGTAGCGATCCGCTCTCTGGGATCTCTCGCCAGGGGGTACCGCAGCAGCAGCTGGCTCGCTACACTGGGCTGGCGCTTGTGCGCGACCAACCAACTACAGAGAGAGGGATTGCCATGGCTTCAGCCAGTGTGGGAGATTGCCTGTCGGGTGCCTGGGGCACCTTCAAGAAAAACGTGCTCACCCATGTGGTTTGCACCTTGCTGGTGATGGTGGTCGCCGGCATCAGCGCGGGCCTGTTGGCCGGGCCCATGATGGTGGGCTACATGCGCATGATCGAGCGCGAGACGCGCGGCGAAGCGGTGCAGATCGGCGATGTCTTTCGGGGCTTTGACGACTTTGTGCCCGCGTTTGTGGCGGGGCTCATCAGCTCGCTGGTGGTGTCGCTGGGCTTCATGCTGTGCTTCATCCCTGGCCTGCTGGTCATGGCTCTGCCCCCGGTGGCGCTGTTCCTGGTGGCGCGCGGAGAGCGCGACGGTGTGGCCGCCTTCAGCCAGGCCTGGACTATCGTGACCAAGAACCTCGGCTCGGCCTTCTTCTGCTCGCTGGTGCTGGGCATTGTGGGCTCGCTGGGCTTTCTGCTGTGCTGGGTGGGCGCGCTGCTGACGTTGCCGCTGTCCACCATCGGGTCGTACTACATGGCACGCCAATTGGTGGGCGATGAACCGGTCGCGTTGCCTCCCCTCTGACCCCGGACCCGTCGTGGTGCCGGTGGGCGGCATGCCCGCCTGGCAGCCGCTGGATGGCAGCGCGCGGCGGCTGCGGATGGCGTTCGGCCTGGGCTGGCCCCTAGCCATGGCTGCCACGCCGTCGTGGCTAGGGCAGGGTGGGCTGGGCCTGGGCTGCGGGTTTCGCGCGCTGACGGGGATGCCCTGCCCGCTGTGCGGCGGCACCCATGCCTGTGCAGCCCTGATCCAGGGCGATTGGTCAGCCGCCTGGGCCGCCAACCCGGGCGCAGTGCTGTTGCTGGTGTGGCTGGTGCTGCTGGCGGGCCAGGCGTTGGTCGAAGGCGCCCAGGGCCGCCGCCGCGTGGCGCGCTGGCCGTGGTGGCACCCGGCAGTGTTAACCATGGTGGGTAGCGGGCTGGTGCTGTCCTGGGTCTCGCGCCTGGCGGGGCTCGTATAACGGCTTGCTGGGCCCGGAGGGGCTTTGTTGCTTCCCTACGGGCAAAAGCGATAGCTTTCTGCGGCCGTTAGGGCGCCGTGCGTAGTGAGTGGCCCGCCAGCGCCGGGGGGCTGCACCACATCCATGCGCCAGCATCCTTTTGGTTCGGTCTAGCGCAGCCCTGCGCCTCGTTGCGGGGCAGGCTGCCCCCATGGTGCACAGCCGCCGTGCGCCAGGCTGGTGCATTCAGCTTGTATACCAGTTGGCACGGAACCTGCGATACCGCAGGCAATGACCACCGCCACCGAGATCAGCAACCGCATCATCGAAGCCGTGATGGCGCAAAAGCTCGCGCCCGGCTCCCGCCTGGGCGAGCAGCAATTGGCCATGTTGTTCGACTGCAGCCGCACCATCGTGCGCGAGGCGCTCACCCGGCTCGCCACACGCGGCATCGTCACCGTCAGTGCCCGGCGCGGCTGGTATGTGATCGAGCCCTCGCAGGACGAGGCGCGCGAGGCCTTCGAGGCGCGCCGCGTGATTGAACTGGGTTTGCTGCACCAGCTCAAGGTGGTGGACAAGACGGCGCTGCGCCAGCTCAAGAGCCACCTGCAGCGCGAAAAAGCCGCACTGGCGGGCACCGACGTGGGAATACGCAGCTTCTTGCTGGGAGACTTCCACGTGTGCCTGGCCGAATGCCTGGGCAACAGCCTGCTGGCCGACACGCTGCGCGATTTCACGGCGCGCACCACGCTCATCGCCATGCTCTACCAGTCGTCGCACGATGCGGCGCAGAGCTGCGCCGACCATGTACGCATCGTCGAGGCGCTGGAGGCGGGCGACATTGCCGGCGCCGAGGCACTCATGTCCGAGCACATCGGCACCGTGCAGTCGGCCTTGCGCCTGCAGGCCAGCAGCGATCCGCTGGCTGGGCTGCGCGACGCGCTGGCACCGGTGAGCAAGAGCCCAGCATCAGCCACCCCACCAGCCCGCGCGCGCAAGCCCCGCGCAGCCAAGAGTTCCATCCCCCCAGCGTCTGACCCAGACGCACCTGCCGACGCATCCACCTACCTAGGAGCCCTGCTATGACCACCGTCCGCACCGTCACCTCGTCCACCCGCCGCCTGACCCTGGGCGTGCTTGCCGCCACCGGCCTTGCAGCGGCCCTGATGGCGCCCGCCGCCTACGCGCAGAACGCGCTGGACAACATCCTCAAGGCCAAGGAAATCAAGATCGCCATCCCCACCGACTACCCGCCCTACGGCTTTGTCGGCACCGATCTCAAGCCCCAGGGCCTGGACGTGGAGATGGCCAACTACATCGGCACCAAGCTGGGTGTGAAGGTCGAACTGATCCCCGTGACCAGCGCCAACCGCATCCCGTACCTGCAGACGCAGAAGGCCGACCTGGTGATCTCCACGCTGGGCAAGAACCCCGAACGCGAGAAGGTGATCGACTTCACCGCCGCCTACGCACCGTTCTTCCAGGCCGTGTTTGCGAGCAAGAGCCTGAACATCAAGAGTTTTGCCGACCTGGCGGGCAAGACCGTGGCCGTGACGCGCGGCGCGATGGAAGACCAGGAGCTGGCCAAGGTCGCGCCTCCCGGCGTCGACGTGAAGCGCTTTGAAGACCACGCCGCCAGCATTGCGGCCTTTGTGTCGGGCCAGACGCAGGCCATTGCGACCAGCGCATCGACGGCGGGCACCATCATGGTCAAGAACCCCAACCTGGCCACCGAATACAAGCTGCTGCTCAAGGACAGCCCCAACTTCATTGGCGTGGCCAAGGGCGAAGACAAGCTGCGCCTGCGCGTGAACGAGATCATTGCCGAGGCGCGCAAATCGGGTGACATCGACAAGCTATCCAACAAGTGGCTGGGCCGCCCCGCGGGCGACCTGCCCCTGTGATGCTGCGCACCGGATGAACTGCTGAAACCCAAGGGCCTGTGGCGCGACAAGCGCCGCAGGGCACAAGCATGCTGATTGCGCTCGATTTTTCTGCCGTCCTTGCGTCGTGGCCGCTGCTGGTGCGCGGCGTGGTCTGGACCATTGGCCTCACCATCGTGGGCACCGTGCTGGGCCTTATGCTGGGTACGGCCTGTGCCTGTGCCTGGGCACGGGCGCGCAACCTGGGCCACCGGCCCACTGCGTTGCGCTGGGCCGTGGCCAGCTATGTGGAACTGGTGCGCAACACGCCCTTCATCGTGCAGCTGTTCTTTCTGTTCTTCGGGCTGCCCGCGATGGGGCTCAAGCTCTCGCCCGAGTTCGCATCCGTGCTGGCCATGGTGATCAACCTGGGCGCGTATTCGGCCGAGATCATCCGCGCTGGCATCGAGGCCACGCCCCGTGGCCAGATCGAAGCTGCTCACAGCCTGGCGCTCACGCCGGGCCAGACCTTCCGCCGTGTGGTGCTGCCGCCCGCGCTGCAAAAGGTGTGGCCCGCCATGGTCAGCCAGATCATCATCGTGATGCTGGGCTCGGCCGTGTGCGGGCAGATCTCCACGCCCGAGCTGAGCTACGCCGCCAACCTCATCTCCAGCAACACCTTCCGCGCGTTCGAGGCCTTCATCCTGGCCACGGCTGTGTATCTGGTGCTGTCCATGTTGACCCGCCGCCTGCTCATGTGGATGGGCGCCCGATTTTTGGTGGGGAGATAAGCCATGGTGGAATTCTCCCTTTGGGACATCCTGCGCAACCTGCTGCTTGCAGCGCGCTGGACGGTGTCCCTGTCCCTCATCGCCTTCGTCGGTGGTGGCCTGGTGGGCCTGGTGCTGCTGGTGTTGCGCCTGTCTAAAGTGCGTGGCGTGGATCGCGCCGTGGGCGTCTACGTGCAGGTGTTCCAGGGCACGCCGCTGCTGATGCAGCTGTTCCTCGCGTACTTCGGCATTGCGCTGTTCGGTATCAAGACCTCGCCGTGGACGGCCGCTGCGGTGGCGCTCACGCTCTACACCAGCGCCTACCTCACCGAGATCTGGCGCGGCTGTGTGGCCTCCATCCCCAAGGGGCAGTGGGAGGCGGCGCAGAGCCTGGCGCTCAACTTCGGCGAGCAGCTGCGCCATGTGGTGTTGCCGCAGGCGCTGCGCATCGCGGTGCCGCCCACGGTGGGCTTTCTGGTGCAGGTGATCAAGGGCACGGCGCTGGCTTCGGTCATCGGCTTTGTGGAGCTGACCAAGGCGGGCAGCATGATCTCCAACGCCACCTACCAGCCCTTCCTCGTCTACGCGTGCGTAGCGCTGCTGTATTTTGTTTTGTGCTTCCCGGTGAGCCTGGTGGCGCAATCGCTTGAAAGGAAACTCCATGGCAACCGCCGTTGAAACCACCCCGGTCCCCGCGCACGACGGCATTGTGGTGGGCGATCCCCCTATCGTGGAAATCACGGCCCTGCGCAAGTCCTACGGCAGCAACGAGGTGCTCAAGGGCATTGACCTCAAGGTGCAACGCGGCGAGGTGATTGCCATCATCGGCAAGAGCGGCTCGGGCAAAAGCACCTTGCTGCGCTGTGTGAACGGGCTGGAAGAGTTCCAGGAGGGCGCGCTCAGCGTCAGCGGCCAAAAGCTGCTGCACGACAGCCCCGCGGCCATGCGCGCGCTGCGCCAGCAGGTGGGCATGATCTTCCAGAGCTTCAACCTGTTTCCGCACCTCAGTGTGGGCCGAAACATCATGCTCGCGCCCACGCTGGTGAAGGCCCGCGACGCCAAGGCCGCCGAGGCGCAGGCGCGCCAGCTGCTGGCACGCGTGGGTCTGGCCGAAAAGTTTGACGCCATGCCCGATCAGCTCTCGGGCGGCCAGCAGCAGCGCGTGGCCATAGCCCGCGCGCTGGCCATGGAGCCGCAGGTGCTACTGTGCGACGAGATCACCTCGGCGCTGGATCCTGAACTCGTGGGCGAAGTGCTGCGCGTGGTGGAGTCGCTGGCGCAGGAAGGCATGACGCTGATGATGGTCACGCACGAGATGGCGTTTGCCCGCAAGGTGAGCGACCGCGTGATCTTCATGCACCAGGGGCGGGTGCATGAACAGGGTACGCCCGCCCAGCTGTTTGGAAACCCGCAGACGCCTGAACTGCAGCAGTTTTTGTCGTCGTTGCACGACTGAAATTCATTTGCCACTGCTCGTACGCACAAAGGCCTGCCCACGCCCTGGAGTTCCAGCGCGGGCAGGCTTTGCAGTTTGGTAGTTGCGCCTACCCCGGCCTCTGGCTCAGAGCGGGTAAGCGGTGGGCAGGGTCAGGACTGCACCCCCTTGTCGAATTCTGTGCGGGACAGCGATCCGTTCTTGTCGGTGTCGAGTTCCTTGAAACGTTGGCTGATGGCTGGCAGCGTGGCGGCCTCTTGCACGCTCAGCTGGCCGTCCTTGTTCACGTCGGCCTTGTCAAAGGCGGCAGTGGCTGCGGAGGAAATGCCACCACTGTTGGGCCCCACCGAAAAGCCCGAGCCTGCCTGTGCGGAGCTCTTGCTCTGGGGACCGAATTGGGGAGGGGAGGACGGTGATGAGGTCTGTGCCTGCAAGGCACCCACACCACCCAAAGAGAGGGCTGCGAAGAGCATCACGCTGCGCGTGTCGAACGAGTAGTTGCGTCGTTGCAGTGCTTTCATGTTGAGCCTGGCTCCTTTGAAGTTGAACAGGCTTGCATTGCACCGCAGCACAGCTTCCGGCGCCAGCATTCTTGCCTGCTGTTGCCTCACTCTACATTTGCCTGCGCTGTGTAACGCCCCGGCCGTGTTTTGTGTCTGAGCCCGCGCCGGATGTAGCCAAACGTAGGCCTGCGCCCTGGTTACGGGCAGAGCCTGGCCCTACGCCCCGGGGCTCGCAGGGGCTGACCGGCATGCCAGCGTGTGTCCTACAGCCCTTGCCCACGCTCCTTCCAACAATGACCTTCATGCATTCCCTGCGGATGCTGTTGTTCAACTTCAAGGAGCTATTCCATGCACAAGCAAACTGTTCTCGCCGCACTCGCTGCCTTCGCCTGCACAGCGGCATTGGCCCAGGCGCCCGCCAACAACACCGCGCGTCCTCCGGCCGAGGTGAACCCTGCGGCATCGGGAGGCGCTGCCGCGTCGGCGGCCCAGAACAAGGTGGACCAGCGCGCCAGCCGCAGCACGGCAGCGCCCGCCAACCCTGCCGCCGGTGATGGCCGCGCGGCCCCCGTGGCAGAGATCAACCCCAGCGCTGCGGGCGGCAAGGCGGCGGCCAAGGCCGACATGCGCGTGAATGCGCGGCTGATGGACACCAATGGCGATGGCATGGTGTCGCGCGCCGAATGGGACACCTACCACGCGCAGGCCTGGAACCAGATGCAGCCTGGCAACACGGGCGTGTCCACGGCAGACATTGACAAGCTGAACCGCACTTCCGCCACGCACTGATACCGATCCATGCGGCGGTGCCCTGCTCACCGGTCCGGCCAGCCGTCTTCAGCGTGAGTCATTCGCCCCTTGCGCCTTTGCGCAGGGGGCGTTTTTGCATCTCGACCGCGCGGTCGGAAGGGGGAATGTGCGCTCGGGGACAATCGGGCCTATCCCTCCTTCGCTGACTGCATCCACACATGGCCAACCGACTTTCACAGATCGCCACGCGCACGGGCGACGCCGGCACCACCGGCCTGGGCAACAACCAGCGCGTCTCCAAGAACAGCTTGCGCATCCACGCGATGGGGGATGTGGATGAGCTCAATTCCCACATCGGCCTGCTGCTGTGCGAGCCCATGCCCGACGAAGTCCGCGCCCTGCTGGTCGAGGTGCAGCACCAGTTGTTCAACCTGGGCGGTGAGCTGTCGATCCCGGGCTTTGAATTGCTCAAGGCCGAAGCCGTGCTGGCACTGGACGATGCCCTGGCCCACCACAATGCCGCGCTGCCGCGCCTGCAGGAGTTCATCTTGCCCGCAGGCACGCGCGCCGCATCGCAAGCCCACATCTGCCGCACCGTGGCCCGCCGCGCCGAACGCGCCGTCGTCGCCCTGGGCAACGAAGAGGCACTGAACGACGCCCCACGCCAGTACCTCAACCGCCTCTCCGACCTGATGTTCGTGCTGGCCCGCGTGCTCAACCGCATGGATGGCGGGGATGACGTGTACTGGAAAAGCGAGCGCCTGGCACAGCAAAATGCTACTAAATAAATAGCTGTTAACGCTTGTCTGGTAAGCGCTAGGGGCCGAGTTCAATCAAATTTCCAGCCTGTGCCATGGGCGTGCCCCGTGCCAGGGATGCCAAGCAAGGGCGGCCCCGCAGCGAGGGCATCGTCCCCCTTCCCGAATCGCGTCAGCGATTCGAGAGAAGGGGGAAGCGGCGCAGCCGCTCAGGGGGAAGTCCTCTACCTCGGTGCAAGAATCGCCATCGTCAGCCGCGACACACAGGTCAGCTCACCCGCTTCGTTGTGCAGATCGATGTGCCACACATGCGTGGTGCGGCCGATGTGCACCGGCTTGGCCGTGCCGGTCACCCAGCCGCTGGTGGCAGAGCGCAGGTGGTTGGCGTTGATGTCCAGGCCCACGGCGCGGTAGCCCTCGGGCAGGGCGTAGTAAGCGCCGGTGGAGCCCATGGACTCGGCCAGTACCACGCTGACGCCGCCGTGCAGCAGGCCAAAAGGCTGGATGGTGCGGTGGTCTACCGGCACCCGAGCGCGCAGAAAGTCGTCACCCACCTCGACAAATTCAATGCCCAGGTGCTCTACGGCGGTGTTGCGGTTGGCGGCCTTCAGCAGGGCCAGGTCGATGGGTTTCTTCCAGATGGGCATGGTGTTCACGGGGCAGGGCCAAGTCAGTGCAAGCCGCTGATTGTGCCAATGCCCGTGGCGCCGCCCTGTGCCGCACGCGCCTGGCCTCAGCCCACAAACTTCCCGTTGGCGCCCATCACCCCCAGGTCCAGAAAGCGCGAGCCCACATACGGCGCGCCGCTGGCATAGTCGATGGACAGGCCGCCGAGGTCATTGCTGCGGATGCCTGCGAGGGCGTTGCGCAGCTTGGCACGGGTCAGGTCGCGGCCGGCGCGCTCCAGGCCCTCGGCCAGCACGCGGGCGTTCACATAGCCTTCAAAGCTGCGGGCCGAGAACTCCTGGTAGCCCAGTGCGCGCATGGCCTTCTGGTAGTCGCGCACCACGGCATAGCTGGTGCGGGCCGCATCGGGCAGCACCATGGACAGCGCAATGCCCGAGGCCTTGCCGCCCAGCTGGCGTAGGTTGTCGCCCGACAGCGCCACGCTGGTGGCAGCCAGCGGCGTGCTGGGCGAGACTTTCTTGAACTCGTTGACCAGCGTGGCGGTGATGTCGCCCGCCGTGCCCAGCAGCACCGCATTGGGCTTGGCGGCCACGGCCTTGCCCACTACATCGGCCACCTGGGCGCCTTGGGCGTCGAGCTTGAAGGCCTTGGGCGCGGGCTGCTTGGCGGCGGCCATGGCCTTGGTCACGTCGGCCAGAAACTCGCGGCCAAAGGCGGTGTCCTGGTACACGACGGCCAGCTCGGTGATGCCCATGGACACCAGCTTCTGCGCCAGGCGCTGGGCCTCGTCGGTGTAGCTGGCGCGCACGTGGAACACCGAGCGGTACTCGGCCTTGCGCAGCGAGGTGGCGCCGCTCTGGGGGGCCACGTAGGGGATCTGCGCCTCGTCCACCAGCGGCAGGATGCGCTGGTTGTTGGCCGTGCCCATGCAGGAGATCAGCGACACCACGTTGGCATCGGCAATCAGCTTGCGCACGTTGTCTTCGGAGCGCGTGGCGTCATAGCCGTCGTCCAGGGCCAGCAGCTTGATTTCGCGGCCGTGGATGCCCTTGGCGTTGGCTTGGGCAATGCCCGCATCCAGCCCCTGCTTGAGTTCCTTGCCCAGGCTGGCCAGCGCGCCGGTGGTGCCCAGCGAGCAGCCAATGGTCACGCTCTTGGCGTCCATGGGGTCTTGCACGCCCACGGCGCGCGATGAGGTGGCAAGCAGCAGGCCGGCGCTGGCGGCCACGAGGGATTGGGTGAACTGACGGCGTTGCATGGTGACGAAAACTCGCAGACAAAAATGCCACCAGCCCCGGATGGGGGCTGGTGGGGGTGGACAGGGGGAGGGGGTGAACCCAGGGTAAACCCTGAATGTTATCCGGCTCCGCTGGCAATTGGCTGTCAATGGCTCGCACGCCCATAGGCCCCGGGGGGCCTTTGATGGGGCCGGGTTCCTGCCCTTAGGCCGCGCTGGCGGGGGGCGGGTTCAGCCGCATGCTGCCCGTCTCCACGTACCGCTGGTGCCACGACAGCGCCTCGTTCAGCAGGTGCGGCGTGTGCTGGCCCACGGCGCCGCGCTTGGCGCGGGCCACATAGTCGTGCAGAGCGGGCCGGAAGTCCGGGTGTGCGCAGCGGTCGATGATGATCTCGGCGCGCTGCGAGGGCGAGTGGCCGCGCAGGTCGGCCAGGCCTTGCTCGGTGACGAGGATCTGCACATCGTGCTCGGTGTGGTCCACGTGCGAGGCCATGGGCACGATGCACGAGATGCTGCCGTTCTTGGCCAGCGACGGCGTCATGAAGATCGACAAGTAGGCATTGCGCGCAAAGTCGCCCGAGCCGCCGATGCCGTTCATGATGGCCGAGCCCATCACGTGGGTGGAGTTCACGTTGCCGTAGATGTCGGCCTCGATCATCCCGTTCATCGCAATCAGGCCCATGCGGCGGATCAGCTCGGGGTGGTTGCTGATCTCCTGCGGGCGCAGCACGATGCGCTCTTTGTAGTACTCGATGCGCTCGTTGAAGTCCTGCATGGCCGCTGGGCTCAGCGACAGCGCCGTGGCCGAGGCGCTGGCCAGCTTGCCCGAGCGCAGCATGTCCAGCATGCCGTCCTGCAGCACCTCGGTGTAGGCCGTGAGGTTCTCGAACGGGCCGTTGTTCAGCCCCGCCAGCACCGCGTTGGCGATGTTGCCCACGCCCGACTGCAGCGGCAGCAGGTCTTTGGGCAAGCGGCCTTTTTTCACCTCGTGCTGCAGGAACTCGATGATGTGGCCCGCGATGCGGTTGGAGGTGTCATCGGGCGCGGCATACACGCTGTTGCGGTCGGGCTGGTTGGTCATCACCACCGCGATCACCTTGCTCGGGTCGCAGCGCAGGTAGGGCTCGCCAATGCGCTCGTCGGGCCGCGTCATGGGGATGGGCTTGCGGTGCGGCGGCAGGTCGGTGCCGTAGTAGATGTCGTGCATGCCCTCCAGCTGCGGGTTGTGCCACGTGTTCACTTCCAGGATGACCTTGTCGGCCTGGTCCAGCCAGGTCTTGTTGTTGCCCACCGAAGACGACGGAATCAGCCGCCCGTCGGGCAGCACGCCCGCCACCTCGACCACGGCCACATCCAGCTTGCCCAGAAAGCCGAACCACACAAACTGCGCCACGTGCGACAGATGGATGTCCACATACTGCATCTGCCCCGCATTGATCTGGCGGCGCACCGTGGGGTCGGACTGGTAGGGCAGGCGCATCTCGATGCCGTCCACCTGGGCCAGCGCACCGTCCAGCTCAGGCGCAGTGCTGGCCCCGGTCCACAGCCCGATCTTGAAACCATGGCCCTGTGCGTTCAGGCTTTCGATGCGGCGCGCCAGGGCACCGGGCACGGCCTTGGGGTAGCCCGCGCCGGTAAAGCCGCTCATGCCCACATGGGCACCGGCAGGGATCAGGGCGGCCGCCTCGTCGGCGGTCATGGTGCGGGAGAGAAAGTCGGGGTACAGCACCCGATCGGCCAGGGACATGAACAAACTCCGCAAAAAGAAAAGAGGCCACCCGCCCGGTGAGCGGATGGCCCCGTGGACAAAACCCAGGATGCTAGCCTTCGTTCCTTACAAATTAGGGGTTAACCCTTACAAATGCAGTCCGGTCGGCTCAGAACGTGTTGACGGTCACGCACCCGCAGATTACGCCGCTTTGCGGTTGAGCAGTGCGTACAGCAGGATCGCACCGAAGGTGGCGGTGCCGATGCCGCCCAGCGCAAACTGGCCGAACTTCAGCGTGAAGTCGCCCGTGCCCAGGATGAGTGTGATGGCCGCCACGATGAGGTTCTTGTTCTGCGAGAAGTCCACCTTGTTGTCCACCCAGATCTTGGCGCCGGCCACGGCGATCAAGCCAAACACCACGATGGACACACCGCCCATCACCGGCAGCGGAATCGTCTGGATCAGCGCGCCGAACTTGGGGGAAAAGCCCAGCACCAGCGCGAACACGCCCGCCACCAGGAACACGGCGGTGGAGTAGATCTTGGTCGCCGCCATCACGCCGATGTTCTCGGCATAGGTGGTCACGCCCGTGCCGCCCGCGCTGCCGCTGACCATGGTGGCAATGCCGTCGCCGATGAACGCGCGGCCCATGTAGCGGTCCAGATTCTGGCCGGTCATGGCCGTCACGGCCTTCACGTGGCCCAGGTTCTCGGCCACCAGGATGATGGCCACGGGCGCGATCAGCAGCATGGCATTGCCGCTGAACACCGGCGCGGCAAAGTTGGGCAAACCAAACCACGCGGCGTTGGCCAGTGCGGTCAGGTCCATGGGCTTGCCCAGGCCCAGGCCGTTGGTCAGTACCGCGTAGATGATGCTCGCCACAATCAGCCCCACCAGGATCAAGAGGCGCTGCACCATGCCGCGCGTGAGCACGGCCACCAGGCCCACGCTCACAAAGGTCACCACCTGCATCCAGCTGTCAAAGTTGCTGGCCGCCATGTTCTTGATGGGGATGCCCGCCAGGTTCAGGCCGATCACCGCCACCACCGAGCCCGTGACCACGGGCGGCATGAAGCGCTCGATCCAGTCCGTGCCAATGGCCTGCACCAGCGCGCCGATGAGCGTGTAGACCAGGCCACAAGCAATGATGCCGCCCAGCGCCACGCCGATATTGGCGTTGGGGCCCTGGCCCGCATAGCCCGTGGCCGCAATCACCACGCCGATGAACGCAAAGCTCGACCCCAGGTAGCTGGGTACCTTGCCGCCGGTGACGAGGAAGAAGATCAGCGTGCCGATGCCGCTCATCAGGATGGCCACGTTCGGGTCAAAGCCCATCAGGATGGGCGCCAGCACCGTGGCGCCAAACATCGCAATCACGTGCTGCACGCCCATCACCGCCGTCTGCGGCCAGGGCAGCCGCTCGTCGGGTGCGATCACGCCGCCTTGTTGCAACACCTCAGCGCTTTTCACGCGCCAGTTCATGAATCCCATGTTGTTGTTCCTTGTGGTTGAGGCGCGAATGCTAGTGGATGCGGCGAGGGTGGGGGACGAAGGCGCCTGGCGGGTTACGATGCGCCCGCCCCCGCAAGGCGCCCCTCGCACCGTTGCCCAGACCCAGACTGCCATGTTCACTGCACCCACCTGCCCGTCGTGCCGCCAGCCCATGCAGGCCCACCGCTTTGCCAGCAACCTGGGTGATTCGCTGGAGCTGGACATCTGCTTTGCCTGCCAGGGCCTGTGGTTTGACCGGCACGAGAACCTCAAGCTCACGCCCGCCGCCGTGGTGGAACTGTTCCGCCTGCTGCACGAGCACCGCATCGACCAGCACCATCCCCTGGCCGAGAGCATGGCCTGCCCGCGCTGCAACACCAGCCTGACCAAAGGCTTCGACGTGGTGCGCAGCGGCCGCTACATGATCTACCGCTGCGGGCGCCAGCATGGCCGCTTCAGCAGTTTTTCGTCCTTCATGGTCGAAAAGGGCTTTGTGCGCCACATGACGCGCCCCGAGATCGACGACCTGGCCCAACGCGTGGGCGCCATCTACTGCACCAGCTGCGGCGCGCCCGTGGACATCCGCAAGGACCACGCCTGCCCCTACTGCCGCGCCGCGTTCTCCCTCATCGACCCACAGGCCGTGGTGCGCGCCATGGAGGGCTATGCCCAGGCGGGCGCCCGTGCCAAGGCCCAGGCGGCACCCGCGTCGCCCGTGGACATTGGCGATGCCCTGGTGGCCCTGGAGCGCGACCGCACACGCGCAGAGCGCGAGCGCCAGAAGCGCGCGTTCACCAGCAGCAGCGATGGGGACGACAGCTCGTTCACCGGAGATCTGCTGGCGGCAGGGGTGGCGCTGGTGTGGGCGCTGATGAAGGACTGAGAACGTGAACACGTGCTGAGGGCCCTGCCTGCGCATTGACATACCGCAGCATGCGCTGCGGTCATTCACGACAGACTGGGGCTGACCGTTCAGAATGGTTGCGGGCCCTTGTCCTGACCTTGGGCCCCCCGCATCCCACGCAACCGTGGCGCCCGCTGCCACTGGAGGAGCGCCCCGTGCCGCAGTCCCCCGCCCGACGCCGTGTCCGACCGCCGCGCAACCCTGCGCCACCAGAGGGCGCGGCTGGCTGCACCGCCAGCCTGCAGCTGCCGCCCGTGCCCAGCACCCTGCTCATCCCGTTGGCCGCTCGCGCTCACGGGGGCCGCTACTTTCCCTGGCTCGACTGCCACGACGCCGTGGCCCCGGCCTTGCTGGCCGAGCTGGGCGCCGACGTGAACGGCACCCTGAATGACCTGCACACGGTGCTGCATGTGCTGTGGCGCACCCGGGCCATCAAGGAGGCGGGGCGCGCCTTTTTCGCCGAGCATCCCCAGGCCCTGGGCGTCAACCTGGGGTGTGGGCTCACGCACCACTTTCAGTGGCTGGACACAGGCGCCAACCAGTGGCTCGATGCCGATCTGCCCGAGGTGATGGCGCTGCGCGCGCCGCTGTTGCCCCCGCAGTGCCCGCGCATGCGCCACGCCGATCTGGACCTGTCGCAACCCGGCTGGTGGCAGCGGCTGGGGCTGCCCGCACAGCCCAACGCAACGCCGGTGCTGCTGGTGTGCGAAGGCGTGCTGATGTACCTGCCGCCCGCACAGGTGCACGCCGTGCTGGCCGAGTTTGCGCAGCACGCGCCGGCGGGCTCGCGCATGGTGCTGGATGTGATGACGCGCCAGGCCGTGGGCTGCGCGGCCCGCCACGCCAGCGTGGGGCCTACGGGGGCCGAGTTTCGCTGGGGTGTGGGCCGCATGGCAGAGCTGGCCGCCGTGCACCCGCGCCTGCGGCTGCTGCGCGAGCAGAGCGTGGCAGAGGGCTATGGCTGGCCGGGCATTGCCCTGGATTTGCTATGGCGCCCCTGGTTCGGCGCGCCACTGTATGGCCTGGCCACGCTGGGCCTGAAAGACCTCTCGCCCTGAGCGGCTCCATCTCCTCCGCTGCGGAGGCCACCCGAAGGGCACTGGCACAGGGCGCGCCCGTTGTGCCGTGGGTGTTGCCATGGATTTCAGGCCAAAACCGCCTGAAGTCCAATGAAGACAAGCGCTGATAGCTATTGTTTTGTGAGTTCTGCTGCTGGCCCAGGTGCCAGCACCCGCATCCACGCGGGGGCCTTGCCCGTGAGCTGCCCCACGATGGCCGCCTGCAGCGGCGGCAGGCGCCGCGCGCCCTGCAGCACCAGCTGGCGCAGCAGGCGCGGCACCGGGCGGGCGTCGGTGTACAGCCGCACGATGGCGTTGGTGCCCTGGTAGATGGGCCAGGCATGGCGGTGGTGGCCCTGGGCGTAGGGGGCCAGTGCGTCGGTGCTGCCCATGTCCTGCCCGCGCTGGCGCGCGCTGACCAGCGCGGCTGTGAGCCGCTCCACCCCGGCCAGGCCCAGGTTGTAGCCATGGGCTGTGACCGGGTGCATGCCCACGGCGGCATCGCCCAGCAGCGCGCAGCGGTGGCCCGCAAAGCGCTGCGCGTACACGGCCACCAGCGGGTAAGCGTGCCGCTCACCCACCAGCGCCATGGGCCCCAGCCGGTCGTTGAACTGGGCCTGCACCTGGGCGGCAAAGGCCTCGGGGCTCTGGGCCATCAGCGCCGCTGCATCGGCCGCGCCCGCTGTGACCACCACCGAGCACAGCGCGTGCCCCTCTTGCGGGTCATCGGGCAGGGGCAGCACGGCCAGCGTGCGGTCGTAGCCAAAACACTCATGCGCCACGTTGCCGTGGGGCAGGGCGTGGCGCATGCGGCAGACGATGACGGTGCGGCCAAAGTCACTCATCTGTGCGCCAATGCCCAGCTGGCGGCGCGTGGCCGAAAAGCGGCTGTCGGCGGCCACCAGCAGTGGGGCCGTCAGACGCTGGGGCGCTGGTGCCGCTGCGTTCGTGGGCACGCAGTCCAGCTCGGCATGACCAGTCAGCGTGGCCACGCGGGTGACCTGCGTGCTGGTGAGCAGGCGCACGCCAGGGGTGTGTGCCGCCACCGTGTAGGCCGTGCGGCGCAGCGCGTGGTTGGGCACGATGAAGCCCAGGGCGCCGGGAGCTGATGCATCACCGCGCGTGCCGCTGGCCGCGTTGAGTTGCAGCGCGCTGTGGCGGCCCAGCGGGCCGTCGTGCACTTGCGCCTCGGCAATCTGGCCCACTTCGTGGTTGGCTAAGTGGGCCCAGCTGCCCAGCCGCTGCAGCGTGGCTCGGCTGGGGTGGGTGAGGGCGATTTCGCGGCCGTCGGGTGCGGGGGCGGCCAGCGCGCTGTCGCTCTGCTGCTCCACCACGGTGGCGGTGAACCCGGCCTGCGCCAGGGAGGTGGCCAGCGACAGGCCCGCCGGGCCTGCGCCGACGATGAGGACGTCGCTGTGGTGGGTGGTCATGGCGGGAGGAATGCAGGGTGACAAGGTGCCCGCCCCGGGACGGGGAGGCCGCGCGCCATTGTGGGCGGGCGGGTTGGGGCACGCTTTGCCCTGCGTCAAGCCATGGTGTGGAGATGCTATCTAAACAATAGCTGCTCAGGCATGTGGTTCTAGCGCCTGGGGGCTAAAACCCATAAAACTCAGTCTTTGGCGGCCTTGCGCGGGGCTTTGGCGGACTTCTTTTTGGCCGGGCCCGCCTTCTTGCCGCGCAGGTGCAGCACCCACGCCACCAGCAGCCACAGGTAGCCCGCCGGGATGCTGTACGCCGCCCAGGCCGCCAGCGACAGTGGCGGTGCGGTGATGGAGCGGGGGTTGGCAATGGTCTCCAGCAACTGGCGCGTGCCGGTGCCCAGCGTGGGCGTGGCGTGCTGGCTGCCCGAGCGGGCCATGAGGGCGCCCATGAAGGTGAAGAACTCCATGAGCAGCGCGCCGATCAGAAAGCACGCAAGCAGGGCCATCAGCTGCGCCACCGCGCGCCGGTTGCCCTTGGCCAGGAACACGATGACCGACACCAGCCACAGCACGGGCAACAACAGGGCCACGGCGGGCCAGGCGGACAGAAGTTTGGACATCAGAGAAACGGCAGTGGCAACAGACAGCAACAGGCAACAGGGCCGCCGGTGCAGGCACCAGCGGTTCATCGGCAACGCGCCCAGGGGCGCGACTGCGGATGATAGAGGCTGGCTGTTTCGGGCCGGCGGCGAACCGCGCCGGAGGCCGCCGCGCTCCCGGATGCCTCAGGCGGCCACGAAGTCCGCCACCGCCTGCAGCACCTCGGGCTGCTGCAGGATCTTGCGGTGGCCCAGGCCTTCGGTGGCAACCAGCGTGGCGCCGGGGATGTGGTCGCGGTAGGCCTCGCCGTCGGCAAAGCGGTTGATGCGGTCGCCCCGGTCGTGCACCACCAGCGTGGGAAGGGCAATGCGTGGGCCCACGGCCGGGGGCTCGAACTGGCGCATCAGGATGCCCTCGCGCGCCTCGATGCGCCGCTGCATGGCGGCGCGCGTGCGCTCGGACAGGCCGAACACCTGCGCGAACAGGCGTGTGTATTCATGCGGCGAGGCGGGCGGCGCCAGCAACACCAGCCGCCCGGTGGCCAGACCCCGGCTGGCCGCGTGGGCCGCTGCGTTGGCCGCCAGCGAATGGGCCACCACGGCGTGGGGTGCCGAATCCTGCGCGTGCAGGCGGGTGGTGGTGTATTCGATGGCGCGGGCGAACTGCGGCAGGTTGCTCACGCGGCCCCGGCTGCCACCGTGTGCGGGCAGGTCCACCAGCACCGGGCGCATGCCGCGCGCGGTCAAGGCGTCGGCCAGCGGCAACATCTGGCGCGCATTCCCGCCCCAGCCGTGCAGCAGCAGCACCGTGGGGCCGTGCGGCTGCGCCTGGGGCAGGTAGAGCGTGATCTCGGCGTCTTCAAACGCCAGGCGCTCCGTGCGCCAGCGGCCCGGTGGGACGGCGCTGCGCCCCCGTTTGCGCAGGGGCAGGGGCGTTCCAAACAGGCGGTAGGCCGCGCGCACGGCCAAGGTGGGCCACAGGCGTTCGGCTGTGCCCAGCGCTGCACGCAGCAGCCGCATGCCGGGGTGCTCGCCATAGAAGCTGGACGTGGCCTGCAGCGCGGTGGAGGGGGAGGTGTTCATGGTGGGGCTCCAGAAGGGAGATGGGAGGAGGCGGACCGGGTGGACGGTCAGTAAAAGATCCAGTCCCGGTTGCTGCGCGGAAGGCTGGTGAGGGTGCTGCGCAGAGACCGGATGGCGCCCGCTGCGGCCGCGATGGCGGCAATGCCCAGGATGATCAACATGGTGGTTCCTTTCTTCGCACGATCGTGCGAAATTGGGGCAATAAAAAACAAGAGGCCTCCAGCGCGCACCACCGGGTGTCAGGCAGGGAGAGGGAGGTAACTCTTGACGAGGCGCGCCCAGGACGCTTCGGTGCGTGCCACTGCCTGCGGATCGCGCAGGAAGCGAACGTCGTGTAACAGACCCATGATCAGGGAATAGATCTCGCCTACCAGCTGGTCAGGCGGGGTGTCAGCCGCCAGGTGCCCGGCCTCGATGGCCTGCAGCACCGTGCGCCGCAAGGCGGCGCGCCAGCGGGTGATTTCAGAGTGCAGCAGGTCGCGCAGCTCGCCCTCGCGGTCGTCCAGCTCGAACGCGCCGGCGGTGTAGATGCAGCCGGTGAAGGCCTCTACGTCGCGCGTGCGGGCAATCCAGCGGCGCATGATGTCCTGCAGACGCGGCAGGCCCTTGGGTTGCTGCATGGCGGGGACGAACACGTCGGCCAGAAAGCGGCGGCCAAACTCCTCGATCACCGCCTTCTGCAGTGCCTCGCGCGAGCCGGCGCGGGAGAACACGCCGCTCTTGGACAGGCCCACACGGTCGGCCACGGCCTGCAGCGTGATCGACTCCAGCCCCTCGGCCGCAGCCAGGTCCAGCGCCGCGCCGACAATGGCGGCGCGGGTGAGTTCGGCTTTCTGGGTTTTGGCGTCCATGGCTGCAATTTAGCACGATTGTGCGAAATGGCGCAATCCCCTGCGCTGTCAACCGGGTGACGGGTGCGGCTGGCCTCTGCCGGGCACCGCTGGTACGCTGCGTCGCCATGGAGACAACACACACAACCCCGCCTTACATCCCCCAGATCCGCCTGTACCAGAACTGGCTGCGCGATACGCGCGGCCTGCAGTTCGACAGCTATGACGCGCTGTGGCGCTGGTCCACCACCGAACTCGACGCCTTCTGGCAAAGCGTGTGGGACTACTTTGATTTGCAGTCGCCCACGCCCCACACCGCCGTACTGGCGAAGAACACCATGCCCGGCGCGTTGTGGTTCCCTGGCGCCCAAGTCAACTACGCGCGCCAGGCGCTGCGGCATGTGGATGCCGCCCACGCCGCGGGTCTGCCCGCCATCATCAGCCGCAACGAAAAGGGCCAGCACCGCGAGCTGAGCTGGCCCGAGCTGCGCCGCCAGGTCGCGTCGCTGGCGCTGCACCTCAAGGCCCAGGGCGTGTTGCCCGGCGACCGTGTGGCCGCCTACTTGCCCAATGTGCCCGAGGCCATGATCGCCTTCCTGGCCACGGTGAGCATTGGCGGCGTGTGGAGCATCTGCGCGCCCGACATGGGCACGCATGCGGTGCTCGACCGCTTCCGCCAGATCGAGCCCAAGGTGCTGATCGGTGTGGACGGCGTGAGCTACGGCGGCCGCGACCACGACCGCCGCCCCGTGCTGGCCGAGCTGCGCGAGGCCCTGCCCAGCGTGCAGCACGCGGTGCTGCTGGGCAATCTGGATGCTTCTGTTTCGATAGCTGACTGGGCAAGCTGGACTAGCGCTACCGCCCGAAATGATGCAGAAACGGCAGCATTCGAGCCGATGTGGCTGCCGTTTGACCATCCGCTGTGGATCGTTTACTCCAGCGGCACCACCGGCCTGCCCAAGCCCATCGTGCACGGCCACGGCGGCACGGTGCTGGTGGCGCTGCAGCTCAAGGTGCTGCACAACGACATCGGCTGCAGCTACGAGGCCAACAGCTTCGGCGAGCGCTACCACTGGTATAGCTCCACCGGCTGGGTGATGTGGAACGCGCAGCTCAGCGGCCTGCTCTCGGGCACCACCTGCGTGATCTACGACGGCAACCCGGGCGGCAGCAAGGACCACCCCGACTGGGGCGTGCTGTGGCGCTTTGCGGCTGAGACGGGCGTGACCTTCTTCGGCGCAGGCGCGGCGTACTTTGCCAACTGCATGAAGGCGGGCATCACACTGACCGACTATGGCGACCTTACGCACGTCCGCGCGCTGGGCACCACGGGATCGCCGTTGTCGCCCGAGGTGCAGCAATGGGGCACGGCGCAGTTCGAGGCCATCGGCACGCACGACATCTGGTGGAACAACATATCCGGGGGCACCGACTTTTGCGGCGCCTTCATCGGCGGCAACCGCGAGATGCCGCAGGTGCCCGGCGAGATGCAATGCCGCATGCTGGGCGCAGCCGTGGAGTCGTGGGACGCCGAGGGCCGTCCCGTGGAGGACGCGGTGGGCGAGCTGGTCTGCGCGCAACCGATTCCGTCGATGCCGCTCTACCTGTGGGGCGACCAGGATGGCAGCCGCTACCTGTCGAGCTACTTCGACATGTACCCCGCAGGCCATGGCCGCCAGCCGGGCGGTGGCGACGGCCCCGCCAGCATGGGCGCAGTCTGGCGCCATGGCGACTGGCTCAAGATCGGCGCCAACGGCGGCTGCGTGATCTATGGCCGCAGCGACGCCACCATCAACCGCCACGGCCTGCGCATGGGCACGAGCGAGATCTACAGCGCCGTGGAGGCACTGCCCGAAGTGCTCGACAGCCTGGTGGTGGACCTGGAGTACCTGGGCCGCGAGAGCTACATGCCGCTGTTTGTGGTCCTGCGCCCTGGCTATGCGCTCGACGACGCACTGCGTGCGCGCATCAACGGCGCCGTGCGCACGGCGCTGAGCCCACGCTTTGTGCCCGACGACATCTTTGCCGTGGCCGAGGTGCCGCGCACCCTGAGCGGCAAGAAGCAGGAGCTGCCCATCAAGAAACTGCTGCTGGGCCAGCCCATCGAGAAGGTGGTGAACAAGGACGCGATGGCCAACCCGGGCTGCCTGGACTGGTACGTGGCGTTTGCGGCACAGCGCGCGAGTGTGCTGCAAAAATAATAGCTGCTAGCGCTTTTTGAATAAGCGCTAGAGCCTTTTTTGGATGCAAGAGTGAGTGCGGCACCGAGACGTGCTGCGCCTCAGGGGGTCAATCCAGCTTCGCCCCCGATGCCTTGATCAGCCGCTCCCACACCGGGCGCTCCTTGTTCATGGCCGCGGTGAACAACGTCGGTGAGCTCTTTTGCACGTCAAAGCCCATGGCGGTGATGCGCTGGGCCACATCGGGATGCTCGGTGGCCTTGCGCACCTCGGCGGCAATGCGCTCCAGGATGGCGGGCGGCGTGCCTGCGGGGGCCCCCATGGCCAGCCAGCCCGCCACGCGGTAGGCCTCGTCGTTCAGGCCTTGCTCGGCCAGTGTGGGCACGTTGGGCAGCGTGCCCATGCGGCGCTCGCCGCTCACGCCAATGGCCCTGAGCTTGCCGGCATCGATGTGCGCCTTGGCTTGCAGTGCGCTGGCAAAAGCAATCTGGATCTGCCCACCCAGCAGGTCTTGCACCATGGGCGCTTCGCCCCGGTAGGCCACGTGGCTCATGTCCGCGTTCTGCGACTGGCTCATGTACGCGCCGGCCAGGTGCGGGTAGGCACCCGTGCCGTACGAGCCATAGGCCACCTTGCCCTTGTTGGCGGCGATGTATTTCAGCAGCTCGGGCCCCGTGGCCACCGGCACGCTGGGGTGGGCCACCAGCACCAGGGGCGCGATGGCGATCTGGTAGATGGGCGCGATGTCCTTCTCGGGGCTGTAGGGCAGCTTGGTGTACAGGAACTGGTTGGTGAGCATGGAGTTGCTCAGACCCAGCAGCAGGGTGTAGCCGTCCGGCGCGGCCTTGGCCACCGCGTCGGTGCCGATGATGCCGGCCGCGCCGGGCTTGTTGTCGATGACCATGGGCTGACCCAGGCCCACGGCCATCTTCTCAGCCAGCACGCGCGCCAGCACGTCGGTGGCGCCGCCGGGGGCGAAGGGCACCACCACCTTGATGGGCTTGTTGGGGTAGGCGGTCTGCGCCCAGGCGGCGGTGCCGGTGCAGGCGGTGGCAGCGGCCAGCGCGGCAGCGCCGAGCCAGGAACGGCGGTTGAGGGCGTGGAAGGGCACGGGTTTGTCTCCTGTCATGGTTATAAAAATCACTCAGCGGGCTCCGCGATGCATAGTGGCGGGCCGGGGCCTGGCTGTCACGCCATGGGCTTATGCGGTCTGGGGGCTCCCTGCGGCGGGGGCGGTGGTGATGCGCACGGTGAGGGGCAGAGGCGCGAGCACTTCGCGCAGGCGGGCCTGCAGCGCGTCTGCGTCGGAGCCCGGAGCCACGGTCACGCGCACGGCGTTGTCGCCCTCGGGCTGTACCTGGGGGCGGGGGCTGCCCGTGGCTTCTGCGCACACGCTATCCACCAGCGCCTGCACCGTGTGGCAGGCGGCGCGCTGGCGCAGCTCGGGCTTGTAGATCTTGCCCACATTGGTCACGGGCATGGTCTCCAGCACCTGCACCCAGCGCGGGCGGGCCACGGCCTCGTCCACGCGTTCCGCGGTAAAGGCCATCAGCTCGGCTTCGGTCACCTGTTCGCCGGGCCGCAGCGTGGCGTAGACCACGGGCAGTTCGCCCGCATAGGCATCGGGCGCGCCCACGGCGGCGCACAGCTGCACGGCAGGGTGGGCGCCTAGCGCGTCTTCGATCACCTTGGGGTCGATGTTGTGGCCGCTGCGGATGATGAGGTCCTTGGAGCGGCCGCTCAGGTGCAGGCGGCCCTGCTCGTCCACAAAGCCCAGATCGCCCGTGGCCAGCCAGCCGTCGTGGGTGAAGGCCTTGGCGGTGTCGGCCGCGTCCAGAAAACCCGAGAACAGGTTGGGCGATTGGAACAGCACCATGCCCGGCTGGCCGGGCGACATATCCTGGTCCGACGCATTGCCCTGCGCATCCAGCGCCACCACACGCAGCTGCATGTAGGGCAACCGCCAGCCCACGCAGCCTGCGGGCGCGTTCACGCCGGGGGGCGTGATGGTGGAGATGCCCGCCATCTCCGTCATGCCCAGGCTTTCGTGGATGTGCAGGTTGAACAGCCGCTCAAACCGCGCCGCCAGCTCGGGCGCCAGGATGGCTGCGCCTGTGCGGCAGTAGCGCAGTGTGGAGATGTCGGCCCCGTCCAGCGGCACATTGGCCAGCGCTGCCAGCACCGTGGGCACGGCCGACAGGTAGGTGCAGCGGTAGCGCTCCACCAGCCGCCAGTAGTTGGCAATCACCTCGCGGTTGCGGAACAGGCCGGTGGTGGGGATGATGGTTTCCACCCCCGCCGACAGCGCCGCCAGCGAGCCCGGCAGCACGCCCGCCACATGGAACAGTGGGTAGCCGTTGATGCCCACATCCTCGGGCCGTATGCCCTGCATCTGCACGCTGCCCCAGGCGGTGAACACCTGTGCGCCGTGGCTGTGGCGGGCCAGCTTGGGCGCGCCGGTGGTGCCGCCGGTGTGGAAGTACGCGGCGATGTCTGAGGCTGCGATGCGGCGGCCGCTCACCAGGTGGTCGCCGGGGTGCTGGTGGCGCGCGGCCAGGTCCAGCACGCCAGCGGGCAGGGCGGGCGCTGCTCCCGGCGCTTCATCGTGCGGTGCCACGCGCAGCACCGTGGTCAGGCTGGGCACCAGGGCACGCAGGCGCAGGGCCTTGCTCCAGTAGCCCAGGTCGCCCTCGCCGCCGTAGGCAATCAGCACCTTGGCGCGGGCGAGCTGCATCATGGCCGCGATCTTCTCGTCGGTGAGCATGGGGTTGAGCGGCTGCACGATGCCCGCCGCCTCGCCGCCCCACAGTGCCAGTTGGTATTCGAGGCAGCCGGGCAGCAGCACGGCCACCGCGTCTTGCGGGCCCACGCCCAGGCGGTGCAGCAGGTTGGCCGTCTGGTGGATGCCGGTGAGCAGCTGCGCGTACGACCAGCGGACGGGCTCGGCCGCCGGGTCGGCGGTGGGTAGAAAAGTCAGCGCCGTCTTGTCGCCAAACGCTGCCGCCGAGTTCACAAAGATTTCGTAAGTGCTCTGCACCGGCAGCGCCTCGGCCAGGGGGCGGGCTTCGATCCGTTCCACATCCTGCAGGCTGCGCACTGGGGTACCGGGGGCAAAAGGGGGCTGCAACGGGGGCGGCGACGGGTGGCGCATGGGGTTGTCTCGGGTCTTGTGGGGAATCAGGTCGGTCACCGACGGAGCACATATGCGGCGTCGTCCTACCTGGCGGCGACCGCCGCGTGCCCACAGTCTGTCCGTGTGCCAGCGTAAAAGCAGTCACGCAGATGTCAGAGCAGGTTTTCAGGGCCTATGGGGATGATCCCCCGCGAGATGGCCAACACGCTCTTGACGCGCCGGTGACGCTTCACACACCCATAATGGACCTTGTTGTTTGTCACTGCGCGCGCCGCCGCGCGCTACCCCTTCATGAACACTCCGCAGCCGCCCAAACGTTTTTCGATGATCCGCGAGTTCCACCTTGCCGACTGGTTCACGCTGGGCAATGCGGTCTGCGGCGTGGGCGCGCTGTTCTCGGTCATGTCGTACCTGGAGACCAGCAATGTGGTGCATGTGTACTTTGCATGTGCCCTGGTGCTGGCCGCGTTGATCTTTGATGTGCTGGACGGCCGCATCGCCCGCTGGCGCCAGAAAAGTTCGGCCATGGGCCGCGAGCTGGACTCGCTGGCCGACGTGATCTCGTTCGGCGTGGCCCCGGCCATCATTGCCTATGGCTGCGGCATGCAGGGCCTGTACGACCGCATCGTGCTGGCCTACTTTGTGGCCTGCGGCGTGTCGCGCCTGGCGCGCTACAACGTCACGGCCGAAACGCTGTCGGGCGACGACGGCAAGGTCAAATACTTCGAGGGCACACCCATCCCCACCTCCATCGTGCTGGTGGGCCTGCTGGCCCTGGCCGCCTGGCTGGGCGCAGTGCGCGAGAACCTGTGGTTTGGCAAGCTGCTGATCGGCGGCTTCACGCTGCACCCGCTGGTGCTGCTGTTCGCGGTGTCGGGGTCGCTGATGATCAGCCGGATCAGGATTCCGAAGCTCTGAGTCACGCGCGGGGTCGTCCCCTGTTTCTGCACGTTGAACCCCATGGCACTTCAAAAAATTGCAGCGTTCTCCGATGGCACCCAGGGCGGCAACCCCGCCGGTGTGTGGATCGGTGACGCACTGCCTAGCCCCGCCGACATGCAGCGCATTGCTGCCGACGTCGGCTTTTCTGAAACCGCGTTTGCCGCGCCGCTGGGCGATGGCCGCTGGCGGGTGCGCTACTTTGCGCCCGAGAGCGAGGTGCCCTTCTGTGGCCACGCCACCATTGCCCTGGGCGCCGCGCTTGCGCAGCGCGAGGGCGACGGCGTGTTTGCGCTGTCGCTGAGCCAGGCCGAGATCACGGTCGAAGGTCGCCGCGCGGGCGATCTGGTGCAGGCAGCGCTGCAGTCGCCCCCCACGCGCAGCGGGCCTGTGCCGGCCGCGCTGCTGGCCGATGCGCTGGCCCTGTTTGGCCTCAGCGCGGCCGATCTGGACCCGCGCATACCGCCCGCGCTCATCCACGGCGGCGCAGACCACTTGGTGCTGGCGCTGCGCAGCCGTGCGGCACTGGCGGCCATGCACTACGCGCTGGATGCGGGCCGCACGCTGATGGTGAACGCCAAGCTGGTCACCATCGTGCTGGTGTGGGTGGAGTCCGACCGCCTACTGCACACCCGCAACGCCTTTGCCTCCGGCGGCGTGCTGGAAGACCCGGCCACGGGCGCTGCCACCGCCGCGTTGGCGGGCTACCTGCGTGACCTGGGCTGGCCGCACGGCGGCGCCATCGACGTGGTGCAGGGCGAGGACATGGGCATGCGCTCTCGCCTGCGGGCCGAGATCGGGCCGGTGGCGGGCAGCTCCATCCGCGTGTTGGGCACGGCACGGTGGATGGGCGACGGCGAATGATTTTTGCTATTGAAAATATAGCTACTGGCGCATGATGCACTAGCACTACCGCCCGATTTGTGCATAAGTTGGGACAAACGGGCGCGTTGGGGCCTCTGTACGCTCTGCCCGGCGCTCCCTCAAGCGCTGATCTCGTCCTGCAGCCACTGCACAAAAACCAGCGTCTCCGGTGACGGGTCCGGCGCCATGCCCAGGTAGTGCCGCGTGAGTGGCAGGCGCAGGGTGGGCAGCGGCGACACCAGCCGCCCCGAGGCCAGGTCGTGGGTGATCAGCGACACCGGGGCCACGGCAAAACCCAGCCCGTCCAGGGCGGCCTGCAGCACAAAATGCAGGTGGTCAAACTGCAGGCAGCTGGCGGGTTGCAGCCCGGGGGCGTTCACCTGCTTCTTCCAGCCTTCCCAGTCCTTGCTGCGCGATTTGGACAGCAGCAGCACATGGGCCGACAGCGCCTCGGGCTGCGCCACCGGGCGCTGGGCGAACAGGGCGGGCGCGCCCACCACCAGCGCCTCGTCCTCCAGAAACGGCTGCACCTGCATGCCCGGCGGCCACCCGCGCGGGCCGCGCCGCAGGGCCAGGTCGAAGGCCTCGGTGGCGTGGTCTGGCGCCAGCGTGCTGGTGATGACCTGGGGCTCGATGTCCGGGTGCTGGGCCACGAAGCCCGGCAGCCTCGGAATCAGCCAGCGCACCGCAAAGCTGGGCCGCACATTGATCTTGACGCTGCGCAGCCCGGCATCGCCGCGCAGTGCCTGGGCGGCGGCGCCGATCTGCGCGAGCGCAGGGCCCACCTGCGCGTGGAACTGGTGGCCCGCCGCCGTGAGCAGCACCTGCCGCGTCTTGCGTTCGAACAGGTCCACGCCCAGGTGGGCCTCCAGCGCCTTGATCTGGCGGCTGATGGCGCTGTGGGTGACGTGCAGCTCCAGCGCGGCGTGGGTAAAGCTCTGGTGCCGCGCCGCCGCTGCAAAGGCGCGGACCGCATTCAACGGGGGCAGGCGGGGTGACATGCGAGGGATCTTCTCACGCGTGCAGACAGAGGCGCCATGTACTCGGTGCGCGTTTGCCACAGACCTTCACCGCTGCCCCCCGCCCGAAGGTCAATGAGTGGTTGGGGTGAGAATTGCTATAAAAATAAGAGCATTTAATGTATGAAAAATAAGCGCTACGGCCTGTTTTGGCGCCCATTCTTCTGTGCCAGGGCTCAGGCTGCCGCCGGCCGCCGGTTCACTAGCACGATGCCCGTTGCCACCAGCACCAGCGCTGCCACCAGCCCGGGCGTCACGGGCTCGCCCAGCCACCATGCGCCAAACAGCAGCGCAAACACGGGCGTGAGGAATACAAACACGGAGATGCGGGTGGCAGGGTAGTGCGCCAGCATCCACATCCAAGCCAGGTAGCTCACAAACGCGCCCACCAGCGCCTGCACCAGCAGCGAACCCCAGGCAAAGCCACTGAATTGCCAAACCCAGGCCTCGCCCAGGCCCAGCGACAGCAGCGGCAGCACCGCCGTGCTCACAGCCACTTGGTAGAAAAGCTGCTTGGCGGGGGCCACGCGCGCCAGCGGCGTGGTGCGGATGACCACGGTGGTCAGCGCCCACATCAGGCCCGCTGCCAGTCCCAGCAGGTCCCCCAGCCAGCCTTGGGGCAGTGCCGCGCTGGCATGGCCCAGCAGCCCATCGCCCAGCGCCAGCCCCACCCCCACAAACGCCGCCGCCAGGCCCAGCCACTGCCAGCCCTGCAGGCGCTCGCCGGGGATGAAGCGCGGCAGCAGCAGCGCCACCCAGAAGGGCGAGGCATACAAAAACACCGTGAGCCGCGATGCGGTGGTGTACTGCAGGCCCAAATAGATGCACGCAAACTCGCCCGCAAACAGGGTCCCCGCCAGCAGGCCGGCGCGTGCCGCGCCCGCCGGTTCCCCCGCGCTGGACAGCCGCACCCCGCGCCACAGGCACCAGGCCGCAATGGCCACCGCAGCCAGCGCAAAGCGCACAAACGCCTGGAATACGGGCGCCACCTCGGCCACGGTGGCCTTGACCAGCACCTGCTGGAAGCCCCAGAACATGCAGCAGGCAAGCAACAAAGAGATGGCGAGGGCGTCGAGGTGGGTTTTGCGGGGAGAAGGCATCGCTGCATTATCAAAGGGCCGGGCCGCACGGCCGGTCGCCTGTGTGCGCTGCCAAGCCCCCACGCAAGCCGGTGTTCATGCCGGAAAGGTGCGAACCAACGCTTACACAGGCCCACGGTACACTTTGCGGCTTCTGAAACAGGTTCCCGCGCTCCTTTTCCTATCCCCTCATGGCCCTTACGACGGCGGCGCAGTCCCGCTCCAGCTTTGACCTCAAGAGCGCCTCGCTGCCGGTGGTGGCGGTGTTGCTCAAGACCACCGACGCCGCCCAGTTCGTAGCCGACCTGGCCGAGCGCGTGGCCGATGCCCCGGGATTTTTTGACAACGACCCGGTATTGATTGACCTGGCGCCCGTGCGTGAGGCCGAAGCGCCCATCGACTTTGCCGCCATCGCAGCCGCGCTGCGCGAACACAACACCCTGCCCGTGGCCGTGCGCGGCGGCAGCCCCGACCAGATGGAGGCGGCACGCACTGCGGGCTTGGCTGCAGCGCCCGATGCGCCCCCCGCGCGAGCCGAGGCGCCCGCGCCGGTGCAGGAAGTGGTGCGCGAGGTGATCCGCGAGGTCGAAGTGGTGCGCGAAGTGCCCATGCCCGGCCCCGGCACGGTCGTGGTGGACAAGCCCTTGCGCTCCGGCCAGCAGGTCTATGCGCGCGGCGCCGACCTGGTGGTGATGGCCGTGGTGAGCTTTGGCGCCGAGGTGATTGCCGACGGCAACATCCACGTTTATGCCCCGCTGCGTGGCCGCGCGATTGCCGGTGCACGGGGCAACACCGAAGCCCGTATTTTTTCGACCTGCCTGGAGCCGCAACTGGTCTCCATCGCAGGCATCTACCGCACCACCGAGACCGAGCTGCCCGCCGAGGTGCGCGGCAAGCCAGCCCAGGTGCGCCTGGAAGGCGAGAAGCTCCTGATCGAGCCGCTCGCCTGAGCCCCCATTTCATTCGTACCAACCCACAGAGAATCAGCAACACATGGCCAAAATCGTCGTCGTGACCTCCGGCAAAGGTGGCGTGGGCAAGACCACCACCAGCGCCAGCTTTGCCACCGGCCTCGCCCTGCGCGGCCACAAGACCGCCGTGATCGACTTTGACGTCGGCCTGCGCAACCTGGACCTCATCATGGGCTGCGAACGCCGCGTGGTGTATGACCTGATCAACGTGATCCAGGGCGAGGCCAACCTGAACCAGGCGCTCATCAAGGACAAGCAGTGCGACAACCTGTTCGTGCTGGCCGCCAGCCAGACGCGTGACAAGGACGCGCTGACGCAAGATGGCGTGGAAAAGGTGCTCAAGGACCTGGCCGCGATGGACTTCGAGTACATCGTCTGCGATTCGCCCGCCGGCATCGAAAGCGGCGCCCTGATGGCCATGCACTTTGCTGACGAGGCGCTGCTGGTGACTAACCCCGAGGTGTCTTCGGTGCGCGACTCCGACCGCATCCTGGGCATGCTGGGCAGCAAGACCAAGCGAGCCATCGACGGCGGAGAGCCGATCAAGGAACACCTGCTCATCACGCGCTACAACCCCAGCCGCGTGCAGGACGGCCAGATGCTGAGCCTGGAAGACATCCAGGACATCCTGCGCATCAAGCTGATCGGCGTGATCCCTGAGTCGGAAGTGGTGCTGCAGTCGTCGAACCAGGGCACGCCCGCCATCCATGCGCAGGGCAGCGATGTGAGCGAGGCATACAAGGACGTGATTGACCGCTTCCTGGGGCAGGACAAGCCGCTGCGTTTCATCGACGCCGAAAAGCCCGGCTTCTTCAAACGCCTGTTCGGGAGCAAATAGCCATGGCTTCTTTCCTGTCCTTCCTGCTCGGCGAGAAGAAAAAAACCGCCAGCGTTGCCAAGGAGCGGCTGCAGATCATCCTGGCGCACGAGCGTAATGGACGCAATGCGTCCGAGCCCGACTACCTGCCCGCGCTGCAGCGCGAGCTGGTGGCGGTGATCTCCAAGTACGTGAAGATCAACCCCGACGACCTCAAGGTGCACCTGGAGCGCCAGGACAACCTGGAAGTGCTGGAGGTCAAGATCGAGCTGCCCGATACGGTGCGATAGCCCGCTACTGCCACCGGGTCACGCACTCCCATCGCGCCCCGGTATCGCCCCAGACCCTGCCCCGCAACCTTGCGCGGCAGGGTTTCTTTTTGGGCCGGCGGCACCTGATTTGGCCTGACAATTGCTAGATGTACTAGGGTAATCCCTAATCTCTCGGCAACAAGGCTCCTGTGGACACAACCTGGAAACTCAGCTGGCAGCGTGCACGCAACCACGAAGGCGTCACGCGCGGCGCGCGTGCCTTGGTGGCCCTGGTCGCGGTGTTGGCCTATGGCTGGTGGGCCGACTGGCGGGCTGAGCTGATGCCGGTGCTGCTGGGCGTGATCGCCAGCGCACTCACCGAAACCGACGACAGCTGGCGCGGGCGCCTGCGGGCGCAGTGCCTGGCACTGGCGTGTTTTGGCCTCATGGCCGGGGCAGTTTGGGCCGCGGTGTCCTGGCCCTGGGTGCTGATGGGGGTGATGGCGCTTCTGGCCTTTGGCATCACCATGCTGGGGGCGCTGAGTGAGCGCTACCGCGCCATTGCCTTTGGGTCGCTCATCCTGTTCATCTATGCGGGGCTGGCCGCCCACAGCAGCCGTGCGGGCGCGGGCGATGCCATCCCCCGCATGCTGGCGGGCGCGGCCTGGTACGGCGTGGTGTCGGTGCTGTGGCATGCCGTGCTGCCGCGCGCGCCAGTGCGTTACCGCTTGGCCAAGCTGTACGCCATGCTGGGCGAATACCTGCGCCTGAAAGCGCTGCTGCTCGAACCCGTGCGGGATGTGGATCTGGAACGCCGCCGCATGGCGCTGGCGCTGCACAACGGCCGCGTGGTGGATGCCCTCAACGCCACCAAGGAGAGCCTGATCAGCCGCATGGGTGCGGGCGCACCCCCGCTGTGGCTGCAAACGGCCATGCACCAGTACATGGCGGCGCAGGACGTGCACGAGCGCGTGAGTTCGTCCCACGAGCATTACGACCTGCTCGCCCAGTCGTTCTTTCACAGCGACGTGCTGTACCGCTGCCAGCGGGTGCTCACGCTGCTGGGTGAACAGGCGCTCAAGCTGTCGGTGGCCATCGAGGCGCAGACGGTGCCCCAGCACTGGGGCGTGACGGCCCGCGCCATCGAGGACATGCAGGCCGCCGTGGCGCACCTCGCGTCCCAGCCGCAGTCCGTTGGTGCTGCGTCTCCACCTGCCCAGTCCCGGGCGTTGCGGTCGTTGCAGGCGCTGGCCGACAACCTGACCGCGCTGGCCGGGGTATTTGCTGGTGCGCTGGCGCTGCCCACCCACACCGCCGGAGCGGCGCTGGACCACGCCCTGTTTGACCGCGAGCCGCGCAGCCTGCGCGATGCCTGGGTGCGCCTGCGCTCGCACTGGCAGCTGCAATCCCCCTGGCTGCGCCACAGCCTGCGGCTGAGCCTGTCCCTCATGGTGGGCTTTGCCCTCATGCAAGCCACGGCGGACCCGCACGGGTACTGGATCTTGCTGACCATTGTGTTCGTGAGCCAGCCGCAGTACGCGGCCACGCAGACGCGGCTGATGGAGCGCGCCAAGGGCACGGCCATGGGGCTCGCGCTCGGGTGGGCGGTGATTCAGCTGTTTCCGGGCGAGCTGGTGCAGGCCGCTTTGTTGGTGCTGGGAGGCGCGGTGTTTTTTGGGGCGCGGCACACGCGCTATACCCTGGCCACGGCGGCGGTCACCACCTTGCTGCTGCTCAGCTTTCACCAGATGGGTGCGGCCAGCGGCGTGATCTCTGCGCGCCTGCTCGATACCGTGGTGGGCTGCGTGATCGCGGCCGTGGCCTCGTGGCTGGTGCTGCCGTCGTGGCAGTCGCGCCACTGGCCCCGGCTGGCCGCCCAGGTGCTGCAGACCCAGGCGCTGTACCTGCGGGAGATCCTGGCGCAGTACCAGGGCGGCAAGTGCGACCACCTGGCCTACCGCCTGGCCCGGCGCAATGCCCACAACGCGGATGCAGCGCTGTCCAACTCGTACAGCGCCATGCTCAAGGAGCCCTTGCATGTGCGTGGCAATGCCGAGGTGGTGGGAAATTTTCTGTGCCTGTCGCACACCCAGCTCAACTACCTGTCGGCGCTGGGCGCCCAGCGCGGTGGTGCGGCGGCCCAGCCCATGGACGATGCCACGCGCGAGCTGGCGCAAACCCTGCTGGCATCCCTGCAGCAACTAGCGCTGGAGCTGGAGCGCGCGCAGCAGTCAGGCCGGGTGCGCAAGGCCCACAGTGCCCCGGCAGTGGCCCAGGTGCTGCGCGAGTGGGGCACGGTACCGGCAGCGCCCAGCGCTCACAGCCTCATGGCGGCGCAGCTGCAGCTGGTGGGCAAGGTGTTTCCGCAGCTGCAGGCGCAGGCGCGCCAGCTGGTGACTACGGAATAGGGTGGGGAACATGCGGCGCCCGAGGGCGGCCGCAGCGGTGTCAACGTGCGTGCTTGGCGAACTTGCCCGCAAAAGCCTGCGCAATGCTGAGCCCGCGTTGCCCCGCGACCAGCGTGGCGGTTTGCCCGGCGGCGATGGTGCCGGGCCGATCTACCGCCAGGTAGTAGCCGCAGCAGCCCGCCACCGCCATGGCGCGGCCGGCCTGGGCAAAGCCCATTACTGCATTGAACTTGAAGCAGGGCTCGCGCGGCGCCGCCACGCGCAGCACGCAGTCCGCGAAATGCCACTCGTCGCCCACAAACACCTCATGCTCCAGCGGGCCGTCGATGGTGAGGTTTTCGCCCATGAAGCCCGGTGGCAGCGTTTCGTCGAACAGACTCACGCCCCGGTCGCGCCGCTGGGCCTGCCAAAACGCATAGTGCGCGGCGGGGTAGGCATACACCGCCTTGGTCAGGCCGCCGTGCACGCTCAGGTCGGCCTGCTCGTCCCCCGCCAGCCCCAGCGGGCCCACGGCCACGGGGCCGGTGACGGGTGTTTTGCCGATGGCGGTGAGCACCGACCGCTCGCCCACCTTCAGCCGCCGGGCGGTGCCAACGTTCACGTGGCGCACGACTATGACGGGCGCCGTCACAGCGGGTGCTCGGTGTAGAACTTGCCGCCGTGGTACAGCAGGGGCGACGCCCCCTCGCGGTGCTCGCAGTGCTCCACCTCGCCCACGAAGATGGTGTGGTCACCCTCCTTGTACTGGCTGCGGTTGAAGCACTCGAACGTGGCGGCGGCACCGGCCAGCAGCGGCGCGCCGCTGATGCCGGGGCGGTGCTCCAGGCCGGCCCAGCGGTCAATGCCGCGGGTGGCGAACCGTTCGGCCAGGTCCTTCTGGTCAGCCGCCAGCACGTGGATGGCGTAGTGCGAGCCGTTGGCAAACGCCGGCATGGTGCTGGCGCCGTGCGACAGGCTCCACAGCACCAGCGGGGGCTCCAGCGATACCGAGTTGAACGAACTGGCCGTGAGCCCCACCAGTTCTCCCCCCGCATTGCGGGCGGTGACGATGGTCACGCCCGTGGCGAACATGCCCAGCGCATCGCGGAATTCGCGGGACGAAAAGCTGGGTGGCAGGGCAAGGGCGGGGCGGGGGGGCGAAGGGTTCACAAAAGCGGCGCCAGCGGTGGCGGCGTGGGGGCAAGCGACAGGACCTATTATCAGGCGCCACCTTCCGCCGCGCTGTTGCGGGGTTTACTTCTGCTTGTCACCGCATGGCTGCTTCGCTTCCGACCTTCACCACCCTGGGATCCGGCCCCACCGTGCTCATGCTGCACGATGCCGACGGCGACCACCTGACCTTCGCGCCCCAGGTGGAGACCCTGGCCACTATGGGGTACCGCGCCGTGGCCTGGGACATGCCCGGCTATGGCCACAGCGCGCCCGTGGAGCCCTACACCTTCAAGGCGCTGGCGCAGAGCTGCCTGGCGCTGATCGATGCCCTGCGCTGTGGTCCAGTCACGCTCGTGGGCCATGGCATGGGCGCCATGGTGGCGCTGGAGGCCGCCGTGCGGGACGCGTCCAAGGTGCGTCGCATGGTGTTGTGCGCGGGCGGCCCCGCGCTGGATGCCCAGGCCGTGCAGGACTGGGTGGCACCGCGCGAGCAGGCCCTCAAGGCCCTGGACGCGGGCGGCAGCATGGAGCAACTGGCCCAGACCCTGGTGCCGCAGTGCATCGGCACCGGTGCCCTGCCCGAAGGCGTGCGGCTGGCGGGCCACGCGCTGGGCCAGGTGTTCCCGGGCGCTTACCGCCGCGCCCTGGAGGCCCTGCCCACGTTTGACCGGGGCGCTGCGGCGCTTTCGCACCTGGCCATGCCGGTGCTGCTGGTGGGCGGCGATCAGGACCGCTGCACCCCGCCCGCAGCACTGCAGGCGCTGGCCCAGGTGTTGCCCGACGCGCAAACGGTGCTGCTGCCGCATGTGGGACATTGGCCCCAGCTGGAAGACCCTGAAGGCTTTGACGCAGCGCTGCTAGATTTTCTGGCCCAGCGGCGCACGCTGCACTGACCCTTTGGACCCCGCTTTGCCCAGCCACCGCGCCGGGGCATGAACGCTGCCTTTTTTCTCCATGTTGTTTGCCCTCAAGAAAATTCTGTCTGCGCTGCTGTTGCCGCCGGTGTCCAGCATCGTGCTGGCGCTGTTCGGCCTGTGGCTGGCGCGCTACCACCGTCGCACGGGCAATACGCTGGTGGTGCTGTCGCTGCTATCAGTGCTGGTGCTGTCCTGGCCGCCGGTGTCGGACGCGCTGGTGCGCAGCCTGGAGCGCTACCCCGCCGTCACGCCGCGCCAGCTGCCCGAGGCGAAGGTGCAGGCCATCGTGGTGCTGGGTGGCGGCGCCGACACCGTGGCGCCCGAATACGGGGTGGACGTGCTCAGCCGGGGTGCGCGCGAACGGGTGCGCTATGCCGCCTACCTGCAGCAGCAGACGGGTTTGCCCATTCTGGCCACCGGGGGCTCCACGGGCGGCACACGGGCCGAGGCCCTGGTGATGAAGGATGTGGTGGAGCGGGAGTTCAAAGGCCGGGTGCGCTGGACCGAAGTGGAGTCCCTCGACACCCGCAACAACGCCACCAGGTCGGCCGTCCTGCTCAAGGCCGCGGGCATCGAGCGCATTGCGCTCGTTACCCACGGCTGGCACATGGTGCGTGCCGCCCGGGACTTTGAGCAGGCCGGGCTGCAGGTACTGCCTGCGCCCATGGGCTTCAAAGGGGGGCAGGCGCGCAAGCTGTATCGCGTGCTGCCGCGCGCCTCGGCGCTGTCCGACAGCAGCCTGGCGCTGCATGAGTGGCTGGGCATAGTGGCCCAGCGTGCTTCGCTGGACCGCTGAGATCAGCTCGCAGCGGGCGTAGCAAAGAAGCGGCTGGCCGCCTCCACCGCCTGCGCGTCGGCCTGCACGGCGCCCGGGGGGCCGCCCTTGCCCCACAGCGCACCGCCCCAGGTCATGGACAGGAACTGCGCACACAGCGCCACCGAATCGATCATGGGCTGGGCCTTGGTGCGGTCGCCGCTGGTGGTGATGAGCGACAGGGTCTTGCGGCCCATGGCGTCCTTGAAGTCCAGGCCCGGCACGCGCATCCAGGCGCTCCAGTGGTCAAGGTAGGTCTTGAGCGGCGAGGGGATGCTGTACCAGTACACCGGCGCCACCCAAACGATGTGGCTGGCGGCCAGCGTGGCGTCCAGCAGGGTTTTCATGTCGCCCTCAGGCGGTGCGTAGGTGCCGGTGGTGTGGCGCTGGTCCACAAAGGGCGGCAACTGCATGCGCGCCAAGTGGTGCCAGGTTTGCTCCGTGCCCGCAGGCAGGGCGGCAGCGGCCTGCCGCGCCAGCCATTCGGTGTTGCCGAGGTGGCCGGGTTCGCGGGTGGAGGTGGTGAGGAAGAGGTAATGGGGTGCAGACATGGCCGGCATCGTAGCGGCACCGGCCCGTGTCTGCAGGCGCGCTGTGGGCGCCGCCTATCAGGCCGCGACTACGGTGCGCGGCGCGCGCACGGCTTCGGCCCCCAGAAAGCCGAAGTTCATCGCAGGCTGCTCGCCGCTGATCAGCTCGGCCAGGGCCTTGCCCGAGCCCGCACCGTGCGTCCAGCCCAGTGTGCCGTGGCCCGCGTTCACCCAGAGCTTGCCCACGCGGGTGCGGCCGATGAACGGGATGTTGGTGGGCGTGGCGGGGCGCAGGCCGGTCCAGTACTGCGGGTTGCCGCCTTCCTCGGGCGTGCGGGTGTCGCACACGCCGGGAAGGATGGCCTCAATGCGGCGCGAGAGCATGTGGCAGCGGGCGCGGGCCAGCGAGCTGTCGAGGGTCAGGTCCCAGCCATTCAGTTCGATGGTGCCCGCCACGCGCAGGAAGTTGCCCAGGCGGCTCATGGCGATCTTCTTGCCGTCGTCGATGGTGGAGACCATGGGCGCGCCCTCGGGCTTGAGCAGCGGGAAGGTCGCGCTGTAGCCCTTGCCGGGGTAGATCGGCAGGTCCACGCCCACGCTGCGCAGCAGCGGTGCACTGTACGAGCCGCAGGCCACCACAATGGCGTCCGCCTTCAATATGAAGTCTTTTTTGCCGCTTGCGATAGTGGAATTTGGCATGACTGCTACTGAATCAATAGCATTGCCAATCTTGTTCAGCCGCAGCACATCGTGGCCGTACAGGAACTGCACGCCCCGTGCCGCGCAGCGACGGGCCAGTTCTTGGGTGAAGACCCGTGCATCGCCGCTCTCGTCGGTGCTGGTGTAAGTGCCGCCGGTGATCTTGTCGCCGTAGGCCTTGAAGGCTGGTTCGATCTGCAGCAACTCATCGCGGCTCACCAGCCGGCGCTGCACGCCGTGCTTGCGCATCAACTCCACCGCATGGCCTGCGGCATCAAACGATTTCTGGTCGGTGTAAAAGTGGGCAATGCCGCGTTCGAGCCGGTTGTATTCGATGCCGGTGGTTTTCACCAGGTCCTTCAGCGCGGCATGGCTGTAGGCGCCCAGCGCCACAATCTGCTGCACATTGCGCTCGAACGCCGCGTCGTTGCACTGCGCCAGGAACTGCAGGCCCCAGCGCCATTGCTGCCAGTCCATCTGCGGGCGAAACAGCAGCGGAGCCTCCTTGTCGAACATCCACTTGAGCGCCTTGAGTGGCGCCTCGCGGTTGGCCCAAGGCTCGCAATAGCTCACCGAGATCTGCGCCGCATTGGCAAAGCTGGTTTCGAGCGCTGCATCGGGCTGGCGGTCGATCACGATGACTTCGTGACCGCGTTCCAGCAGGTGCCACGCCGTGCTGATGCCGATGATGCCGGCGCCGAGAACAATGGTTTTCATATGCGGAATGCCTTGCGAGCCTTTGCGTGCCACACGCCCCAGTGCGGGACACGATGGGGCGCAGTGTGCGCGACATTGCATTCAACTAAAAGCAAAATTAAACTTACTCCAAAAACATCAGCGTATCTAATGAAAAACGCTGCAGAGACAACCCCTTTTGTGCGAGCCTGAGACCATGAGCACCTACGATCCCGCCGCCCTGGAATGCCTTGCCGCCATCGTTGAAGAGGGCGGTTTCGAGCGCGCCGCGCAGCGCCTCAATGTCACGCAGTCGGCCGTGTCGCAGCGCCTGCGCGCGCTGGAGGCGCAGGTGGGCTCGGTGCTCATCGTGCGCAGCCGCCCGCTGCGGCCCACCTCGGCCGGGCAACTGCTGCTCAAGCACACCAAGCAGATGCGCCTGCTGCGCGCCGACCTGGAGCGCGACCTGCAGGAACTGGCACCCAGCGCACCGGGCGGATCGCGCGACGACGAGCGCATCTCGATCGCCATCAACGCCGACAGCATCGCCACCTGGGCCATGGGCGCGCTGCACGACCTGGTACGCCAGCGTCTGCCGCTGGAAATCATCGTGGACGACCAGGACTTCACCCAGGAATGGCTGCGCTCCGGCCAGGTGCTGGGTTGTGTGACCACGCTCAAGCAGGCGCTGCGCGGCTGCAAGATGGTGCCGCTGGGTGCCATGCCCTATGTGGCGGTGGCGTCGGCCAGCTACGCACAGCAGCACCTGCCGCAGGGGCTGACGCCGCACAACTTTCGCGAAGTGTCGTTTTTGTCGTTCAACCGCAAGGATGACATGGCGGCCGAGTTTGTGGCGCGCGCGTTCGGGCTCAAGCGTGTGGCGCTTAACCACCTGTTTGTGCCGGGCTCCGAGGCGCAGATGCGCGCGGTGGCCGCTGGCTGGGCCGTCGGGGTGATGCCCGAGCTGATGGCGCGGCAGGCGCTGGCCGACGGCAGCATGGTGGACCTGGCCCCCGGGCGCTCGTTGCCGATCCAGCTCTACTGGCATTGCTGGAATCTGGAGTCCGAGCTGCTCGATGCGTTGTCGGGGGCGTTGACGGGCGCAGCCGCCCAGGCTCTGGTGTCCTGACGCAGTCTTCGTGCCGCCTTGATGGCGCGATGAAGGCACGTTTTGTGCTCGCAAAAACGTGAACGACGTAGTTGCATTGCAACTTCGTCATTTATTTTTTTACTGCAATGTATAAAATGAACTCCATGCAAACGCCGCAACCCAAAGTTTCGTTCAAGGAGCAGATGCACCAGGCCCGCGAGGACGCCATCCTCCAGTCGGCCTGTCGCTTGCTGGGTGAAAAAGCCTTCGACGCCATGACCATGGACGACGTGGCCAACGCCGTGGGTATTGCCAAGGCCAGCCTGTACAAGCACTTCTGCAGCAAGGAAGAGCTGTGCAGCGCCGCCATGGTGCAGATCCTGGGGCGCGTGCAGGCCTATCTGGCGGAGTTGCCGGCCGATATGCCCCCCCTGGAAAAGCTGCATGCGCTGGTGCGCTGGTCACTGGAGCGTCTGCTGACCAACGAGATGCCGCTGCTGCCCAGCCGCAACTCCACACTGCGCGCCGTGCTCATGGCCAACAAGGACTACCTCAATGGTCTGTTGGCGGTGAGTGACCAGATCGGCGAGTGGATCACGCAGGCCCAGGCGCAGGGCGTGATCAGCCCCACGCTGCCGCCGCTGGTGGTGCTGTACACCTTGTATGCGCGGGCGTGCGACCCGGTGGTGAGCTTCCTCAAGGAAAGCGGCCAGTATTCGGACGCCGAAATCGTGGAACTGGTGGTGCGTACCTGTTTCGACGGTCTGGCGGCGCGTTGATTCCGGCGACCGCATAAAGTCGCACCCATGAAAAAAGCCCGGCATGCCGGGCTTTTTGCTGTGCGGGTGCTGCGCCTGTGGCCGGGCAGCACTGGGGGTCCTGTCACTTGGGCAGGATCACCTTGTCCACCACGTGGATCACGCCATTGCTGGTGAACACATCGGTGGCCACGATGTTGCTGGTGCGCATGTTCTGGTCAGTGATGACGAGGCTGGCGCTGATAGTGAAGGTCTGGCCCTGCACGGTGGTGATGGCGGTGTTGACCGGCACTTCGGCCTTGAGCACGCGCGCTGGCACCACGTGGTAGGTCAGCACCTGGGTCAGCAGAGCCTTGTTGGCCAGCAGCGCGTCCTTGGTCACGCCCAGCTCGGTCAGCAGCGCCGCAAACGCCGCGTTGGTAGGAGCAAACACGGTGAAGGGGCCAGCGCCTTGTAGTGTGCTCACCAGGCCGGCAGCCACTACGGCCTCGACGAGGATGCTGAAGTCCGGCAGCGCCGAGGCGGTGGCCACGATGTCCTTGTCGGCGGGCAGCAGCACCTTGTCCACCAGATGCACCACGCCGTTGCTGGCCTGGATGTCGGTGCTGGTGATGGTGCTCACGCGGTTGCGGCCGTCGGTGATCTTGAGGCCGTTGTTGGATTCGATCTTGAAGAAGCCACCCGACACCGGCGTGATCGCCTTGCCCAGCGGCACCTCGGCCCGCATCACCTTGCTGCCCAGCACGTGGTAGGTCAGCACGGCGGTCAGCAGGGGCTTGTTGGCCAGCAACGCTTCCTTCGTCACGCCCAGTTCGGTCAGCAAAGCCGCAAACGCTGCGTTGGTGGGTGCGAACACGGTGAGCATGCCCGTGCTCAGTGTGGGTGCGAGGCCGGCGGCGACCACGGCTTCGACCAGGATGCTCAGTTCCGGGGTGTTTTGTGCCAGCTCGACGATGTTGCGCTGGGGCTCGTCGTCTCCGCCCCCACAGGCTTGCAGCAGGGTGGTACTGGCGCCCAGGGCGGCAGCCATCAGGACGGTGCGGCGATTGAATACGGTGTTCATGGCGGCTTCTCCTCGTGAATGGATGGTGGGTGAAAAGAGCGGTGGTGCCGGTGGCTTACTTGGGCATCAGCACCGTGTCGATCGCATGGATCACGCCGTTGCTGGCGGCCACGTCGGTGGCAATGACCTTGGACTGATCCACCATCACGCCCATGCTGGTGCTCACGGTGAGTTCCTGGCCTTGCACGGTCTTGACCTTGCCGGCCTTCACATCCTTGGCCATGACCTTGCCAGGCACCACGTGGTAGGTCAGCACTTTGGCCAGTGCGGCCTTGTCGGCTAGCAGGCCGTCCAGCGTGGCTTTGGGAATCTTGGCGAAGGCTTCGTCGGTGGGAGCAAACACCGTGAACGGGCCGGGGCCCTTGAGGGTGTCCACCAGACCGGCGGCCTGCACGGCGGCCACCAGGGTCTTGAAGTTGCCCGCCTTCACAGCGGTATCGACGATGTCTTGCGCCACGGCGCTGAAGGTGGCGCCAGCGGTCAGAGCGAGTGCAATCAGGGTCTTCTTCATGGGTCGTTCCTCTCGATTTCGATGGAAATGACACGCCAAGATGGGCGTGGCGGGAATGTATAACCATTTAGTTCCAAAGTAAACCAATTGGTTATTCAGCGACCAATTGGTATTGATGGGGCGAAAAAAAGCCCTGCAATGGCAGGGCCTGGTAGTACCGCGCCGCGGCGCAGCAGCGTGCTCAGCGCACGATCAGCAGTGGCACCTTGCTGTGGGCCAGCACCTGGGTGGTGACCGAGCCCATCACCAGCGTGGCGATGGCGCCGTGACCGTGCGAGCCCATGACCAGCAGGTCAAACTTGCCAGTGTCTGCCACCTTGGAGATGGTCTCACCCACCGCACCCACCTTCACGCTGCGCTTGGCATCGACACCGTGGCGGCCCAGGAACTTGCACACGGGGGCAAGGATTTTTTCCGATTCCTCGGCGTGGTAGTTGTCCACCACTTCCTTGCCCAGCGCGGCACGTGCGCGGGGAGGCAGCGGGGCCTGCACCGTCAGCACGGTGTAGGTGTGGGTGCCGCCCAGCAGCTCTTCGTGGGTGGCCAGGTAGGCCAGCATTTTCTTGGTGTAGGCGCTGCCATCGACAGCAAGCAGGATATTCATGGTGTTCTCCGAAAAGGGATGAGGCAGACTACTCTGCGCGGGTGCCTGTTGTCTTGACCTGGGTCATGTTGTTTTGTCCGGCGCGTAGCGAATTCGTGCGAACCGCTCGCTGATCATACGGTGACCACGCAGCGCGGCTGAAACGCCACCTGCTCTCCCTTGCGTGCGTAACCCAGCGGGTTGGCCACCACCCGGCACTGCCAGGCGGTTCCGTCGCTGCGCGCGCCTGCCACCGTGTAGTTGCTGGGGGCATGCAGGTGGCCGTGCAGCCACAGCGGTGTGTGCGTCAGCAGGTCGTCCAGCGCGTTGCAAAACCCTGCCGTGCCAGGCACCAGGCCATAGCGGGGGTCTGCGCTGCGCAGGCTGGGCGCAAAGTGCGTGACCGCCACGGTGGGGCCGTCAAACGGCTGCTGCAACGCATCGCGCAGCCATTGCTGGCAGACCAAGGCCTGTTCACGCATGGGTTCAGCCAGAAACGGCTCTGCGTGGCGCGTGCCGCCGGTCTTGCGCAGGTAGAAATTGGCTGCGCGAAAAGCCTTGTCGCGCAGCTTGAGCCGGTGTGTGAGGTCGGTGGTGCCTTCGTGGTCAGCCAGTGCGTCGAAGTCGCTCCAGAGCGTGGTGCCCACAAAACGCACGCCCTGCAGCACTAGGGTTTCGCGCTCCAGCCACGCAATGCCCAGGCGGTCACAGGTCTGGCGCAGCCGCTGGTGAGCGGCATCGAAATCCTGGGCGTCGTATTCATGGTTGCCAGGCACAAACAACACAGGCGTCGGCCAGCCTGCATGCTGGGGCAGGGGTGAAAACCGCGCCAGGCCAAAGTCGTTGTCGCCCAGTTGTGAGCCTTGCTGGTAGGAGCCTACATCCCCCGCCAGCACCAGCACATCGGCACCAGGGGCAGGTTCGGGCACAAAGTGCGGGTGCGCCTCCAGATGGAGGTCGGAGAGAAGCTGGATGTTCATCAGACTTGGGACAGACGCATACAGTTTACGGGGTACCGTGCGGATCCTGCCCCGGGAACGTGCGTCGCGCGGACCGCGCCAGTGCCTGCAGCAGCCAGGTCATCGCCGCCTGCTGGGGCCCGCGGCGGCGCCATAGCGCATCCACGTGCACGGCGGGTACGTCCAGCGGCAAGGCCCGCTGCACCAGCGCATCGGCAATGCCGGTCACGGGCACAAAGTGGCGTGGCAACACGGTCAGCAGGTCTGAGCCCGACACCACCCGCCCCGCCGTGAAAAACTGGTTGACCGTGATCACCACCTTGCGCTCGCGGCCCAGTGACGCCAACGCTTCGTCAATGAAGCCGAAAGGGCGGCCTGAAAAACTCACCAGCATGTGCCGTGCAGCGCAATAGGTGTCCAGCGTCAGGGGCGCGTCGGCCAATGGATGGCCCTGGCGCATCACGCACACGTATTCGCCGTCGTACAGGCGGCGGCTTTCAAAGGCCACGACGCCGCCGGACTGTGCCCGCGCGGTAAGGTCCGCCAGAGCCGCCGGGAAGTAACCCACGGCCATGTCGGCGGCTTCCTCTTCCAGCAGGCGCCGGGGGTCGCGGGTGGTGAGTGGCAATACCCGGATGGAGATGCCGGGGGCCTCGCGTTCGATGATTTCGACCAGGGCGGGCACCAGCGTCGCAGCCGTGGCGTCTGCCATGGCCAGCACAAAGGTGGACTCGGCGGTTGCCGGATCAAAGTGCCCGGGCGCCAGCGACTCCTGCAAATGCGCCAGGGCCTCGCGCACGGGGGGCCACAGGGCCAGTGCGCGCGGCGTGGGCTCCACGCCCTGGCCGCAGCGCACCACCAGTTCATCACCCACCACGTCGCGCAGTCGCCGCATGGCGTTGCTGACGGCCGGCTGGGTGATGGAGAGCTTGTGCGCGGCCCGCGTGAGGCTGCGCTCGGCCATCACCTCGTCGAAGACGCGCAGCAGGTTCAGGTCCAGGGAGCGGAAGTTCAAAGGGGTCATGGTGACCCCACAGCATATTCATCACTGACATGAATATCAATGATTCAAAATATAAACTTGAACATGCAAAGGGTAAACCCTAATATCACCCCATCGCCCGGCAATCTCGCCACAAGCGTTAGAAAAGGGAAACCGAAATGACCAGCTTTGCACACGTTGAGTACCCCACCGAACACCCCGGCGTTGTCCGCGCCGAAAACGCAGCCGCTGCCCTGAAGAGCGCTGCCGCCCATTTTGACGGCGCACGCGGCGCTGCCTCGCTGCTGCTGGCTGCCGTGGTCTCGGCACTGCTGGTGGTTGCCAACCAAGTGATCGACACCTGGACCGAGGGCCACCTGTTGGCAGCCTGGATGGTGCTGTGGCTTGTGGCCTTTGCCGCGCTGGCCCTGCTGACCAGCCCCGCCCGCCGTGCCGGTGTCGCGCTGCGCAGTACTGCCCTGGCATGGGCCGAGAGCCGCCGCCGCGCTGCTGAAGATCAGCGCACCTGGCAAGTCGCCATGAAGGACCCCCGCATCATGGCCGAGCTGAACCATGCCATGGGCATTCCCACCGTGGACAGCATTCGCAAGTACTACTAAAGACTAAAGGTTTGGCGCAGCACACGCTGCGCAACCAAGCCAATTCAAAGCCGTGGCAGATGCCACGGCTTTTTTTATGGCCTCGTCCGTCATGCCCCGGTTCTGATACCCCAGGCCGCTCCTGTTGCTGCAGCGCGGTTACGAAAAAAAGCCGCCCCGCGAGCGCGGGACGGCTTTGAATGGGGGAGCTTCCTGGATCAGACGGGCGTATCAGGCGGCCAAGCGCTTTTCCAGTTGCGCCTTGGTATCGAGCAACGCCTTGGGCAGGTGATAAGCCAGTTGCTCAAAGTGGGCCGTGTGCAGCTTGAACTCTTCCGTCCATGCGGCCTTGTCGATGCTGGTCACGGCGTCGAACTTCTGGGCGCTGAAATCCAGACCGGTCCAGTTGATCTCGGCGTACTGCGGGGCCACGCCAAACATGGTTTCCTGGCCCTGGGCGGTGCCTTCCAGACGGTCGATCATCCACTTGAGCACGCGCATGTTGTCGCCGTAGCCGGGCCAGACGAACTTGCCTGCCTCGTCCTTGCGGAACCAGTTCACGCAGAACACCTTGGGCAGCGTCTTGCCGGTGGCGGCAATCTTGCCTTCCATGTTGAGCCAGTGCTGAAAGTAGTCGCTCATGTTGTAGCCGCAGAAGGGCAGCATGGCGAACGGGTCGCGGCGCACCACACCCTGGGCGCCAAAGGCGGCGGCGGTGGTTTCGGAACCCATGGTCGCTGCCATGTACACGCCTTCGGTCCAGGTGCGGGCTTCGGTCACCAGCGGCACGGTGGTGGAGCGGCGGCCGCCGAAGATGAAGGCGTCGATGGCCACGCCGTTGGCATCGTCCCACTGGGGGTCGAGCGCGGGGTTGTTGGTGGCAGCCACGGTGAAGCGCGAGTTCGGGTGGGCAGCCTTGGCGCCGGTTTCCTTGGCGATCTGGGGCGTCCAGTCCTTGCCTTGCCAGTCGATCAGGTGGTCGGGCAGCTTGCCGGTGTCCTTTTCCATGCCTTCCCACCACACGTCGCCGTCGTCCGTCAGGGCCACGTTGGTGAAGATCACGTCCTTGTCCAGGCTGCGCATGCAGTTGGGGTTGGTGTGCATGTTGGTGCCAGGGGCCACACCGAAGTAGCCGGCTTCGGGGTTGATGGCGTACATCTTTCCGTCGGCATGGGGCTTGATCCAGGCGATGTCGTCACCGATGGTGGTGACCTTCCAGCCGGCAAAGCCCGCTTCGGGCGGCACCAGCATCGAGAAGTTGGTCTTGCCGCAGGCGCTGGGGAAGGCCGCTGCCACGTGGTACTTCTTGCCTTGGGGGTTGGTCACGCCCAGGATGAGCATGTGTTCGGCCAGCCAGCCCTGGTCGCGGCCCATGGTGGACGCGATGCGCAGGGCCAGGCACTTCTTGCCCAGCAGCGCGTTGCCGCCGTAGCCCGAGCCGTACGACCAGATCTCGCGCGTTTCGGGGTAGTGAACGATGTACTTGACCTTGGGGTTACAAGGCCAGCTCGTCGTGTCCTTCTCGCCTTCAGCCAGGGGCGCGCCCACGGTGTGCATGCAGGGCACGAACTCGCCTTCCACGCCCAGGACGTCGTACACGGCCTTGCCCATGCGGGTCATGAGCTTCTGGTTCACGGCCACGTAGGCGCTGTCGGTCAGCTCCACGCCGATGTGGGCAATGTGACTGCCCAGCGGGCCCATGCTGAAGGGCACCACGTACATGGTGCGGCCCTTCATGCAGCCATCGAACAGGGGCTGCAGCGTGGCGCGCATTTCAGCGGGGGCCATCCAGTTGTTGGTGGGGCCGGCGTCTTCCTTGGCGGCCGAGCAGATGTAGGTGCGGTCTTCCACGCGGGCCACGTCCGATGGATCAGACCAGGCCAAAAAGCTGCCGGGGCGCTTGGCGGGGTTCAGCTTCTTGAAGGTGCCGGCATCGACCAGCTGTTGGCACAGGCGGTCGTATTCTTCCTGGGAGCCATCGCACCAGTAGATGCTGTCGGGCTTGCACAGGGCGGCCATGTCGGCCACCCAGGCGAGCAGCCGGGCGTTTTTGACGTAAGCGGGGGCGTTGAGATTCAGGCCCTGCATCGTGGGTGCGTTCATCGGGGAGCTTCCTAAGTTGAAAAACAGTTTTTTCAAAGGAAGCGGACCGAACGGGTCACGGCGAGGCCTGGCGCAATTGCGGTGCTGAGCGCTGCCTTTGAAAAAACGGCTTTCGTGCTCAGTCGGCGGGCGGGAGCGTGTGTCAGCCCCACGGGTGGAGGCTAGTTCCACGGATTCCGCGGGTCGGCTGGGATGTCGATTTTATGAATCCGCCGCCCGTTTGTCTGTCAGACAGGGGTGAAAACCATGCAAAAAAAACATAGGGTTATGCAAGGTATTTCGCACCCTTTGGGCTTGGGGACTAGACGGCGGTGGCTGAACCGCTCCAGCGTTCAAAGCCGGCCTTGCGCAGCGCGCAGGCCGGGCAGGTACCGCAGCCATAGCCCCAGGGGTGCAGCGTGTCGCGAATGCCGTGGTAGCAGGTGTGCGAGTCGTTCACGATCAGATCGACCAGTGCCCGCCCACCCAGGGTCCGAGCCAGCTCCCAGGTAGCGGCCTTGTCCAGCCACATGAGCGGGGTGTCGATGGTGAACCGCTGGCCCATGCCCAGCGACACGGCCACCTGCATGGCTTTGAGCGTGTCGTCGCGGCAGTCGGGGTAGCCCGAAAAATCAGTCTCGCACATGCCCCCCACCAGGGTGTGCAGGCCACGCCGGTAACCCACGGCGGCGGCCAGCTGGAAGAACAGCAGGTTGCGCCCCGGCACAAAGGTGTTGGGCAGGCCGGCGGCGGTCATCTGGATCTCGGTGTCGCTGGTCAGTGCGGTGTCACTGATGCGGCCCAGCACCGAGAGATCGAGCATGTGGTCGTCGCCCAGCCGGGCGCTCCACTGCGGAAACTGCGCGCGCAGCGACGACAGCACCGTCTGCCGCGCCTGCAGTTCGATGTGGTGGCGCTGGCCGTAGTCAAAGCCGATGGTTTCGACATGGGCAAAGTTTTCCAGGGCCCAGGCCAGGCAGGTGGTGGAGTCCTGGCCGCCGGAAAAAAGGACGAGGGCGTGTCCGGGTCGCATGGGGGGGTCTCCAGGTCAGGGGGATGGGGAATAGGTGCAGGACGAAAAAAAGCCCCGCACTGCGGGGCTGCTGTTGATGCTTGCCGAAGCGGTCAGGCCATCATCACGGCGATGAACGCCAGCAGGAACATCATGATGCCGCCCACCACCGGCAACACCACGGGAACCAGATGAACGACGTTTTCCACGGGGTCGTTCGAAGGCGTTGCGGGGGCGTGCGAGGTGTTGTGGTCAGACATGGTGGGCTCCAGATGCTTAAAACTTGCGCAATTCTAGCCGCGACAACCTGGGCCGGGCGCAAAACCCCGTGATGGCCCCGAACTGTCAGCAATATCGCTGGTGACCCACCACGTCGTCTCAGATCAGGTCGGCCTGCATGCCTGCCGTGCGCAACTGCGCCAGCACCTCGTCCACATGCGCCTTGCCACGGGTTTGCAGCACCAGTTCGATCTCCACGTTTTGCGCCGCCAGCATGGTGAAGGCGCGCTGGTGGTGCACCTCCTCGATGTTGGCGCCCGCGTCGGCCACGGTGGCGGTGATGCGCGCGAGCACGCCGGGTACATCGCGTGCGCTGACCTTGATGCGCGCGAGGCGTCCTGAACGCACCATGCCGCGCTCGATGATCGCCGCCAGCAACAGCGGGTCGATGTTGCCGCCACACAGCACCAGGCCCACGCGCTTGCCCTTGAAGCGCTCGGGGTAGCGCACCAGCGCGGCCAGCCCGGCGGCGCCCGCGCCTTCGACCAGGGTCTTTTCGATCTCCAGCAGCATCAGCACGGCCTGCTCGATGTCGCCCTCGTCCACCAGCACCAGGTCGTCGACCAGGCGCTTGACGATCTCCTGCGTGATCTTGCCCGGCGTGCCCACGGCAATGCCCTCGGCGATGGTCGATGTGCCCTGCGGGTGGTGCGTGCCCTTCACCGCATTCACCATGGCCGGGAACCGAGTGGTCTGCACACCAATGATCTCGATGCCGGGCTTGAGCGCCTTGACGGCCGTCGCCACGCCCGAGATCAGCCCGCCACCGCCGACGGCAATCACCAGCGTGTCGAGGTCGGGCACGGCCTGCAGCATCTCCAGGCCCAGGGTGCCCTGGCCGGCGGCCACGCCTTCATCGTCATACGGGTGCACAAAGGTCAGCCCCTGCGCGTCGGCCAGGGCGTAGGCGTGGGCACGGGCTTCTTCCAGCGTGTCGCCGTGCAGCACCACCTCGGCACCGAACCCGCGTGTGCGCTCCACCTTCACACCGGGCGTGAAGCGCGGCATCACGATCACCGCGCGCAGGCCCAGGCGCTGCGCGTGGTAGGCCACGCCCTGCGCATGGTTGCCTGCGCTCATGGCGACCACGCCGCGCGCGCGCTCCGCGTCGGTCAGCAGCGTGAGCCGGTTGCAGGCGCCCCGCTCCTTGAACGACGCGGTGAACTGCAGATTCTCGAACTTGAGGAATACCTGCGCGCCCACGATCTGCGAGAGCGTCTTGGATTCCACACAGGGGGTGTCCAGCACCTGGCCTTGCAGGCGGGTGGCGGCGTCGCGGATGTCTTGGAGGGTCAGCATGGGCCAATTGTGGCGCAACGTGGAAGGGTAGGGCGCTGCGGCGGGTGTGGGGCAAATATTTGAATGAAAAGTGCCGTAAGCGCAAGAGATTCATGCGCTTATTGCTATCAATTTTGAGCGTCTATTTGACGCCCAGCCTGCGCGCCAGCTTGTGCAGGTTGCTGGCGTCCACCTCGAGTGCACGCGCGGCCCGGGCCCAGTTGCCCTGGTGGCGGGCCAGGGCCTGGGTGATGGCGAGCCGCTGGCAGGCATCCACGGCATCGCGCAAGGGGCCCTCGGCGGTGGCAGGTGGGGGCAGCTCCGCAGCCATGGCGGGGGCGCTGGCGTCCGGCGGCGCATGGGCCGCGCTGGCGGCTTGGGCGTCCAGGTCCAGCAGCGCGGGCTCCAGCGTCACGATGTCGGCGCGGTTCACGCCCCGGCTCAGGGCCTTGAGTGCGGCGCGGCTGATCACGTGCTCCAGCTCGCGGATGTTGCCGGGCCAGGGGTAGCGGCGCAGTGCGTCCTGCGCACTGGCCGACAGGCGCAGGCTGCGCAGGCCCAGGCGAGCGCGGTTCAGTTCCAGAAAACGGCCCGCCAGTAGCAGCACGTCGTTGCCCCGTTCACGCAGTGGCGGGATGGGCACGGGATACACCGACAGCCGGTGGTACAGGTCGGCGCGAAACGCGCCGTCGCGCACCTGCTCGCGCAGGTTGCGGTTGGTGGCGGCGATCACGCGCACGTCCACGCGGCGCGGGCGGTCGGCGCCCAGGCGCTGGATCTCGCCGTTTTGCAGTGTGCGCAGCAGCTTGGCCTGCACGGCCAGCGGCAGCTCGCCCACTTCGTCGAGAAACAGTGTGCCGCCCTCGGCAGCCTCGAAGCGCCCGGGCCGGTCGGTCACCGCGCCGGAGAACGCGCCACGCACATGGCCGAAGAGTTCGCTCTCGGCCAGCGATTCGGGCAGCGCCGCGCAGTTCACGTGCACCAGCGGCTTGGTGCGGCGCGTGGACTGGCGGTGCAGCAGGCGCGCGAGCAGCTCCTTGCCCACACCGGTTTCGCCCAGCAGCAACACGGGCAAGTCCGAGCCGGCCACCACCTCCAGCTCGTGCAGCAGGCGCAACAGGGGCTCGCTCTGGCCGACGATCTCCATGTCGCCATCGCCCGCGCGGGTGGCGCGCTCATCGTCGGCGCTGCGCGTGTGGGGGGCGCTGCGCAGCGCCTGCACTTCGCGCTCCAGCCGCGAGATGCGCACGGCCGCCTCCACCAGCATCTTGCAGTCGGCCAGCGCGGCGCGTGCGGCTTCGCCAAAGGTGCCGGTCTGCAGGGCGTCGAGCGTGAGCACGCCCCAGGGCTGGCCATCCACCTGCAGGCCCATGCCCATGCAGTCGTGCACCGGCAGGGGCTCGCCCACCAGGGTGTCGAGCAGGCCGTCATAGGGGTCGGGCAGGCTGCTGTCGTGGTCAAAACAAGTCACCTCGCGCCGCGCCAGGATGGCCGCTAGCCGGGGGTGCTGGCTGACCGCAAAGCGCCGGCCCAGCGCCTCGCGCACCAGGCCGTCCACGGCCAGCGGGCGCAGGTGCTCTTCTTCCAGTTGCAGCAGCGCCACGGCCCCGCAGTGGAACCGGTTGCGCAGGTGGGCAACCAGCCGCTGCAGGCGCACGGCCTGGGGGAGGTCGGTGGCCAGATCGGCCAGCAGCGGGCTATGGTTCATGGTGATATTTACCTTCGATGGGTGAATTAAACCCTAATTGCAAATGGTCAAAAAAACCATGACCGACGTAAGTGGTTGATTTGATGGGCTTGTGGCCCTGGCCTGGCGCTTGCAATGTGGGTAGCGACACCGACTCACTCGTTCAGAAAAGCCATGACCACAAGACCTCGACCCCCGGCGGCCCCCTGCGCGGCCCGCCATGCTGCCAGCGTGCGCTGGCGCCGTCCCGTTGTTGTTCAGTTCCAGCAGGAGGCCCGCCATGGGTAACTATCGCAAGCTCTGGTTCACGCTGATCGGCGTGCTCATCGTCACCTTCAGCCTGCTGGGCTACTACGGCGCGGAGGTCTACCGCACCGCGCCGCCCATCCCGGCCAAGATCGCCACGGCGGGGGGCGAGGTTCTCTATACCCACGACAGCATTCTCGACGGCCAGACCGCCTGGCAGTCGGTGGGGGGCATGCAGCTGGGCTCCATCTGGGGCCATGGCGCCTACCAGGCGCCCGACTGGACGGCCGACTGGCTGCACCGCGAGCTGACCAACTGGCTCGACGTTGCGGCAGAGCGTGCGCACGGCAAGCCTTTTGCAGACATCGACACCGCTGCCCAGGCCGTGCTGCGCGACCGCATGAAGACCGAGTACCGCACCAACACCTTCAACCCCGATACGGGCGTGGCCACGGTGTCTTCGACACGGGCCGACGCGATCGCCATGACGGCGCTGTACTACGACCAGCTCTTCAGCGACGCACCCGCACTGCACAAGTCGCGTGAGCATTTCGCGATGAAGGAAAACACCCTGCCCAGCGCCGAGCGGCGCGCGCAGATGATGGGCTTCTTCTTCTGGACGGCCTGGGCTGCCGCCACAGAGCGCCCCGGCAGCGTCGCCACCTACACCAACAACTGGCCACACGAGCCACTCATCGGCAACAAGCCCACCGCAGAGAACATGGTGTGGTCGGTGATGAGCGTGGTCGTGATGATGGCGGGTGTGGGCTTCCTCGTCTGGGGCTGGTCCTTCCTGCGCAAGCACGACGAAGTGGAGCCCACGCCACCCCAGCATGACCCGCTTGCGCGCGTGCCGCTCACGCCCTCGCAGCGCGCTTTGGGCAAGTACCTGTTCCTCATCGTCGCGCTGTTCAGCTTCCAGGTGCTGCTGGGCGGTTTCACCGCGCACTACACGGTGGAGGGCCAGCAGTTCTATGGCATCAACGTGTCGCAGTGGTTCCCCTATTCGCTGGTGCGTACCTGGCACATTCAGAGCGCGCTGTTCTGGATCGCCACGGGCTTTCTGGCCGCAGGCCTGTTCCTCGCGCCCCTCATCAATGGCGGCAAGGACCCGGCTTATCAGAAGCTGGGCGTGGACATCCTTTTCTGGGCGCTGGTCGTGGTGGTCGTGGGCTCGTTCGTGGGCAACTACCTGGCCATCGCGCAGATCATGCCGCCCGAGTGGAATTTCTGGCTGGGCCACCAAGGCTATGAATACGTGGATCTGGGCCGCCTGTGGCAGATCGGCAAGTTCATCGGCATCGCCTTCTGGCTGGTGCTGATGCTGCGCGGCATTGTGCCGGCGCTGCGCACACCCGGCGGCGACAAGAATCTGCTGGCGCTGCTGACTGCGTCGGTGGTGGCCATTGGTCTGTTTTACGGCGCGGGCTTCTTCTACGGCGAGCGCACCCACCTGTCGGTGATGGAGTACTGGCGCTGGTGGGTGGTGCACCTGTGGGTCGAGGGCTTCTTCGAAGTCTTCGCCACCACGGCGCTGGCCTTCATCTTCTCGACCCTGGGTCTGGTGTCGGTGCGCATGGCCACCACGGCCAGCCTGGCATCGGCCTCGCTGTTCATGCTGGGCGGCGTACCTGGCACCTTCCACCACCTGTACTTTGCAGGCACCACCACGCCTGTGATGGCGGTGGGCGCGGCCTTCAGCGCGCTCGAAGTCGTGCCGTTGGTGGTACTGGGCCACGAGGCCTGGGAACACTGGCGCCTGCAGCACCGCGCGCCCTGGATGGCCCGCTTGCGCTGGCCGCTGATGTGCTTCGTGGCCGTGGCCTTCTGGAACATGTTGGGCGCGGGCGTCTTCGGCTTCATGATCAACCCGCCCATCTCGCTGTACTACGTGCAGGGCCTGAACACCACGCCGGTGCACGCCCATGCCGCGCTGTTCGGTGTGTACGGCTTCCTGGCCCTGGGCTTCACGCTGCTGGTGCTGCGCTACATCCGGCCGCAGCTGGTGTTCAGCGAGCGGCTCATGAAGACGGGCTTCTGGTGGCTCAACGCTGGCCTGGTGCTGATGATTGCCACCAGCCTGCTGCCCATCGCGCTGTTCCAGTTCCACGCCAGCGTGAGCGAAGGCCTGTGGTACGCCCGGGGCGAGGAATTCATGCAGCAGCCTTTCATCCAGACGTTGCGCTGGGTGCGCACCTTCGGCGACGTGGTCTTTATCGTTGGTGCGCTGGCCATGGCCTGGCAGGTGGTCAGCGGCGTGTTTGGTTCGCGTGCCCCGGCTGCATCGGCAGGGGCTTATCTGGCGGAGTCCCGCCGCTGATCCGCGCCGCACTGCCGCCACCACCCCCCGCGGCAGCGCTGGCCCTCCATCCATCCCACAAGGAGTGAACATGAACCTCGACAAATTCAAGCACCAGCACACCGACATCCTGCGCAACATCGCCACGTTGCGCGCCCTGGCCCAGGCGGGCGTGGAAGCCAATGCCAGCGCCATTGCGCAGGGCATCGTGGCGATGAGCGGCACCATCAAGCTGCACCTGGCCGTGGAAGACCAGGTGCTGTACCCCGCGCTGCAGCGCGGTGGCAACCCTGAACTGGCCCGTCTGGGCCGCCAGTACCAGAGCGAAATGGCCTCGATCGCCAGCGCCTACGACGCCTTTGCGCGGCGCTGGAACACGGCCGAGAACGTGCGGCGCGATGCCCAGGGCTTTCGCAACGAGGCCAACGTGGTGTTGCGCCGCGTGTTCGAGCGCATGCAGCGCGAGGACCATGACTTTTATCCCCGCATCGAAGAGGAAGAAACCGCCGGCTGCCATTGAGCGAAAGCGCGGCCCGTCCACAGCGCAGCAGCCCCGCAGCCCCATCACAGCAACCCGCCTTTTCACCGCGCACCGCGACCACCCACTGCTCGTGCGCCAGCGTGTCACCGCACGCTCCCCCATCCATCGGTAGGGCCTGACGGCACCTCCCTTTTGCCGGCCTTTGTGCCGGCTTTTTTTTACCCCTGCTTACCGCTGCGTTTGTGTTGGGTCAAACTACCTATAGTGTCTGGTGGGTATCGTAGACACCATAGGTAGTGTTTTTAACCCATTCCACTGATTGGTCGAACCCATGGTGTCCACCCTTGTCACCCTGCCCCGCGATGTTGTGCTGCGCAGCGGTCAGCGCGTTCCTTTTGACGCCGAACGCATCCGCGCTGCGCTCGTCAGCGCTGGGCAGGCCTCGGGGGAATACGGCGATGAGGAAGCCGCGCTGCTCACCGCCCAGGTCACCAAGGTGCTGATCCACCGCTTTCATGGCGAGGCGCCCACGGTCGAGCAAATCCAGGACGTGGTCGAGCAGACACTGATCGCCGCCAACCACCTGGCTACGGCCCGCGCCTACATCGTCTACCGCGAGCAGCACGCCACGCTGCGGGTCGACAAGCAGACCTTGGTGGATGTGGAAAGCTCCATCAACGAATACCTCACGCGTGCCGACTGGCGTGTGAACGCCAACGCCAACCAGGGCTACTCGCTGGGCGGCCTCATCCTCAATGTGGCGGGCAAGGTCACGGCCAACTATTGGCTCTCGCATGTGTACACGCCCGAGATCGGCGAGGCGCACCGCAGCGGCGACATGCACATCCATGATCTCGACATGCTCAGCGGCTACTGCGCAGGCTGGTCGCTGCGCACCTTGCTCAATGAAGGGCTCAATGGCGTACCGGGCAAGGTCGAAGCCGGGCCGCCCAAGCACATGAGCTCGGCTGTGGGGCAGATCGTGAACTTTCTGGGCACGCTGCAAAACGAGTGGGCGGGTGCGCAGGCGTTTTCGTCGTTCGACACCTACATGGCGCCCTTCGTGCGCATCGATGCCATGGACTATGCGGCCGTGCGCCAGTGCATCCAGGAGCTGGTCTACAACCTGAACGTGCCCTCGCGCTGGGGCACGCAAACACCGTTCACCAACCTCACCTTCGACTGGACTTGTCCCGACGACCTGCGCGAGCAGGTGCCCGTGATCGCAGGCCAGGAGATGCCGTTTGCCTATGGCGACCTGCAGGCCGAGATGGACCTCATCAACCGCGCCTACATCGACGTGATGACCACCGGCGACGCCAAAGGCCGGGTGTTCACCTTCCCCATCCCCACGTACAACATCACCAAGGACTTTCCGTGGGAGAGCGAGAACGCACAGCTGCTGTTTGACATGACGGCCAAGTACGGCCTGCCGTACTTCCAGAACTTCATCAACTCGGAGCTGGAGCCGAACATGGTGCGGTCCATGTGCTGCCGTTTGCAGCTCGACTTGCGCGAATTGCTCAAGCGCGGCAACGGCCTGTTCGGCAGTGCGGAGCAGACGGGCAGCCTGGGCGTGGTGACGATCAACTGCGCTCGCCTGGGCTACCTGCATGCGGGCGACGAGGCAGGCCTGTTCGCCGCGCTCGACCGCCTCATGGAGCTGGGCAAGCAAAGCCTGGAAACCAAGCGCAAGCTCATCCAGCGCCTGATGGACCAGGGCCTGTTCCCCTACACCAAGCGCTACCTGGGCACGCTGCGCAACCACTTCAGCACACTGGGCGTGAACGGCATCAACGAGATGGTGCGCAACTTCACGCACGACCAGCACGACATCACCAGCGACTGGGGCCACCAGTTTGCTGTGCGCCTGCTCGACCATGTGCGCGAGCGCATGACCGCCTTCCAGGAAGAAACCGGCCACCTCTACAACCTGGAAGCCACACCCGCCGAAGGCACCACCTACCGTTTTGCCAAGGAAGACAAGAAGCGCTGGCCCGCCATCCTGCAGGCCGGCACGGCCGAGCAGCCGTACTACACCAACTCGTCGCAGCTGCCCGTGGGCTTTACCGACGACCCGTTCGAGGCGCTGATGCGCCAGGAGGCGCTGCAGTCCAAGTACACCGGCGGCACCGTGCTGCACCTGTACATGGGCGAGCGCTTGTCCAGTGGGGCTGCCTGCCGCGACCTCGTCAAGCGTGCGCTCACCCGCTTTCGCCTGCCGTACATCACGGTCACGCCTACGTTCTCCATTTGTCCCACGCATGGCTATTTGGCAGGCGAGCACCCGTTCTGCCCCCGCTGCGACGAAGAGCGCCTGGCGGCCAAGCGTGCGCGCCTGGCTGCATGAGTGGAGTAGAGCAGGGCGGCAGAGACACTGGCGCCTTTAGATCAGGTCTCTATTGCTATCAAAACCATAGTCTTTCAACCAAGGAGCATTTCATGAGTCATTTTTCGCCCGCAGAACACACCGCCCTGTCCGCCGTGCAGCTCACCGACGACGAACGCCAGCCCTGCGAAGTCTGGACCCGCGTGATGGGCTACCACCGCCCGGTGGCCAGCTTCAATACCGGCAAACGCGGTGAGCACGCCGAGCGCCGCTTCTTCTCCGAGCACACGCGTGGTTGCAGCATCAGCGCCTGCTGACGCAGCGCCTGGGCCAGCGCTGCGCCTGGGCGGCTTCACGCCGCTGACCACCATCGACTTCCCTGGCCGCCTCGCGGCCGTTTTCTATTGCCAGGGTTGCCCCTGGCGCTGCGGCTATTGCCACAACCCCGAGCTGCTGGACGCCACCGCGCCGCCCGCGCTGCCGTGGGAGCGCGCGCTGGCCTTTCTGGAAAGCCGCCGGGGCCTGCTCGACGGCGTGGTGTTCTCGGGCGGCGAGCCCACTTTGCAGGCTGCGTTGCCCGCAGCGCTGGCCGAGGTGCGCGCCATGGGCTTTGCCACCGGCCTGCACACCGGGGGCATGTACCCTGAGCGACTGGCCGGTTTGCTGCCGTTGCTGGACTGGGTGGGGCTGGATATCAAGGGGCCCCTGCATTGTTATGACGCCATCACACGCGCAACGGGTAGCGGTGTGAAGGCCTATGAGTCGTTGCGTCGCCTCCTCGCCAGCGGCGTGGCCCACGAATGCCGTACGACTTGGCACGCAGGTCTTTTTAGCCAGGATGAACTGCTGGAATTGGCCGCATTTCTGGCTGGCCAAGGTGTGAAACATTGGGCCGTGCAGGAATGTCGTACCCCGGAGGCGGGATCGGCTGATTTAGCGTTTTTGCGAAGCACCCGGATCAACCGGGACTTTGTCTCCCTGACAGTTCGCTCTTTTTGAGCATCAGCTCGTACAGTGGACGGCGTAGCTTTTTACCCGGTGACGTTACGAACTCGCAAGACCTGACGCTGGCGCGATACCGATATTGCACTTACCTTGGCCTGTGCAGGTGCCTCCGATCGAGACACCTGTACAGGCGCAATGGATGATGGACTTAGTCCGGTGCGCCCTGCGCTGCCAATTGGCTCAGCTGGCGCTCCAGCTCCGTCAAGGTGGGAGCGGTTTGCTCTGAGTCCTTGAACACTATGCCCGTACCGATACCCGAAGGTGTCGTCAAACGTCGGATTGAAACCAACTGATCGGTCAGAGCGGCGCTCGAGTTCAACATTCGACCCTCGCCCTCATTGACGCTGTAAGCGAACCAGTATCCACGTTGCAGTTGGCCCTGTGCGTTTATCTTCGCGCATAGCACGGTGCCGGCCATGCTACCGCTCACTTGGTGCTCGCAACCGAACAGGCCATCAGAGGACGCCACGACACCATTTCCGGTGCTGGTCGATGAGCCGCTCACAGTCAAATTGACGGCCTCGGTCGTCAGACCCAATGACCCCATGGAAGTGAAGTTCCAGATGCCTTTGAGGCTGGAGGGCGCGAATGGGTAACCGAAATTGAAGCGTGAAATGGCAACCTCTCCCTCATTGGGGAAAGTGATGAACCCGGTAGTCCCAGACGTAAAACGGATGCTCACGTTGCCAGGGCTTCCTGCCGCCGCGCCTGACCGTGCACCGCTACCAAAATAGCGACCACCGGTGTATTTGGTCAAAGGTGCGGTCACCTTGTTATCAACGACATCTCCGACAACCAGATAGAACGTCGACTGGCCACTGTTTTCGTAGGCATACATCTGCATCACCAAGGTGGTGTTTTGCACATCGATACCAAAGCCACGCCCGGGTTTGCCGTCCACTTCGGAAGTGACAACCCACGTGCCAGCCTGGGGTGAGAAGGCATGCACTAAGCCAGCGCCCATGAGCAACGCTGTCGCGGCCAATTTCTTGAAAAACATGGAGGTCCCTCTCTCTTGTCTTGAAGCGTGAAGTAATTGCTGAAGTAGCGAGGCGAATGTATCGGAAATGCGGGGTATGTAACAAGATAACTTTTGCCCCCGGTCATATTCGCGTGGGTCTAGCTCTTCACCACAACCCCCAGCACCTCCGTCCCATACGCTTCCAGCTTCTTCGCCGCCATCCCGCTGATGCCCTGCAGGTCGTCTAGCGACCCGGGGTTGCGCTCTGCAATAGCAGCCAGGGTGGCGTCATGAGAGACCACATACGCCGGCAGGTTGTGCTCGCGCGCCACTTCGGCGCGCCAGGCCTTCAGGTTGATGAAACTCATCTGCGCGTTGGGCCCCAGGTTGGCGGCGCGGCTGGTGGCGCGCTGCTTTTGCGGCTGCGTTTGGCGGGGGCCGACGACACCGATTCGCGCAACTGCACCGGCACCTCTCCGCGCAGTACGGCGCGCGAGCCTTCGGTGAGGTACATGGTGTCAAAGCTGTGGTCGCTGTCCGGCATCACCTTCTGCGGGCCTGAATCGCACAGTGTGGCGGCCAGTTCTTCCACACGTTTGCGCGACTGGCAATACACCACGCCGGCCTTGTCCGCGTGTTCGCGCTCGATGAAGCGCAGCAGCTGGGTGGTGGCGTCTTTCTTTTCCTCGATGCGGAAGCGGATGTTGGGCCGGTAAAAGCTGCAGATGAACAGCCGCGCGTCTTCGAGCTGCAGCCGCTCGATGATGTCGGCACGTGTGAGGTCTTCTGGTCGCCAGCGGTGTGGCGCACGAGTGCCGCACCATCTGGCATGCCGGGCTGTTCCCGACCGAGGGACTGTAGGTGCTGGGCAATACGCTGGCCAGAGCAGGGGCCAAGCTGTGGAAGGCGCAGCCCTGCAACCTTGCGGCCGATCCCACGGCGGCGCCCCCATAAAAAAGCGACCAGGGCAGCTACGTCGTGTCGTAAGCCGTCCCGGTCGCGCGGGGGCAAGCGCTGGCTTCAGCTGCGGCCAGGCACCCAGCCGAGCAGGCCCGGTTCCTTGCGCCATGCGTCGGCGAAAACCACCAGAGAGGCCACGGCCCAGAACACCAGGTATTCCACCCCGGACTTGTTCCAGTACCAGCCCACACCGTTGACGATCATGATCGCGCCTGCCGCCACCACCATCAGGCCGGCGGACATCAGTGCCGCGTACTTGGTGAACACGCCCAGCAGCAGCGCCACCCCTACCGCCAGTTCCATGCAGCCGGACAACACCACAAACACCTCCGGCGGCTGGAACCCGGCCTTGCCGAAGAACACCACGGTGCCTGCAAAGCCGATGATCTTGGACAGCACATGGGGCAAGTAGAAAAAGCCCACGAGCATGCGCAGGACGCGCATCAGGGGATCGTTCGCCTCGCGGGAGGCGATCGAGGAAGCAGTGAGTGGGAGCAATGACATGATGACCTCGACAACGGTACTCCTTCCACGTGCGAGGCGGCGAGACCTTTTGGGCCTTGCCTGGCAACCCCGTTCATCCAGAAGGTGAAGTCAGTGTATTGGTAGCAGATTTGTTGATAAATCAGGCGGTGCAGAACACACTGGTGCGCCATTGGTGTTGATATTGTGTTCAATGCTTGATGCATATCAACCACGGTGGGTGCCTGTTGCGCTGGTGTTTTGTTGACCTTCACGGCGAGGCATGCACGCTGTCCTGCGTGCGTTTACGTTTGGCCGATGCTCCTCTTGCCCCACGGCCTTCTAGGTGCCTGTGCAAACCCTCAGCACCTCCGTCCCATACGCCTCCAGCTTCTTCGCCCCCATCCCGCTGATGCCCTGCAGGTCGTCCAGCGACCCGGGGTTGCGCTCTGCAATGGCAGTCAGGGTGGCGTCATGAAAAATCACATACGCCGGCAGGTTGTGCTCGCGCGCCACCTCGGCGCGCCAGGCCTTCAGGTTGATGAAGCGCACTTGCGCGTCGGGGCCCAGGTTGGCGGCGGCCGCTGGGGGGGCGCTGCCCTTGCGGGTACGCTTGGCCGGTGCGGACGATACCGATTCGCGCAACTGCACCGGCACCTCGCCCTTGAGCACCGCGCGTGAGCCCTCGGTGAGGCACAGCGTGTCGAAGCTGTGGCCGCTGTCCAGCATCACCTTCTGCAGGCCCAGGGCGCCGGTGGCGATCAGCTGGCGCAGCACGCCGCGCAGCTGGGGCTCCGATAAATCGGCGCCAATGCCGAAGGTGGAGATCTTCTCGTGCCCGAACTGCGCGACCTTCTCGGTCTTCTTGCCGCGCAGGATGTCCATGATGTGCCCCGTGCCAAAACTGATGCCGCTGGCCTGGTTCACGCGGTAAATGGTGGACAGGAGCTTGCGCGCTGCATCGGTGGCATCCCACACCGCGGGCGGATTCAGGCAGTTGTCGCAATTGCCGCAGGGCGTGGACTGCTCGCCAAAGTAGGCCAGCAGCCGTACGCGGCGGCAGTCGGTGGCCTCGGCCAGCGCCAGCAGGGCGTCGAGCTTGCCGCGCAGCGCCTGCTTGAACTCCTCGCCCGCCGGGCTCTCGTCGATCATGCGGCGCTGGTTGACCACGTCGTTCAGGCCGTAGGCCATCCAGGCGTCGGCGTTCAGCCCGTCGCGGCCCGCGCGGCCGGTCTCCTGATAGTAGCCTTCGATGTTCTTGGGCATGTCCACATGGGCCACAAAGCGCACATCGGGCTTGTCGATGCCCATACCGAAGGCGATGGTGGCCACCATCACGATGCCCTCTTCGCGCAGAAAGCGGTCCTGGTTCTTCTGGCGCACCTTGGTGTCCAGCCCCGCGTGGTAGGGCAGGGCAGTGATGCCCGCGTCGCTCAGCGTAGCGGCCAGCTCTTCCACGCGCTTGCGCGACTGGCAATACACCACGCCGGCCTCGCCCGCGTGCTCGCGTTCGATGAAGCGCAGCAGCTGCGTGGTCGCGTCCTTCTTTTCGACGATGGTGTAGCGGATGTTGGGCCGGTCAAAGCTGCTGATGAAAAGCCGTGCGTCTTCGAGCTGCAGCCGCTCGATGATGTCGGCGCGCGTAAGTGCATCGGCTGTGGCTGTGAGCGCGATGCGTGGCACACCCGCATAACGCTCGTGCAGCACGGTGAGTGCGCGGTACTCGGGGCGAAAGTCGTGGCCCCACTGGCTCACGCAATGCGCCTCGTCGATGGCAAACAGCGAGAGGTGCCCACCCTGGTACAGGCTGTCCAGCAGCCCCAGGAAGCGCGGTGTGTTCAGCCGCTCGGGCGCGGCGTACAGCAGGGTGATGTCGCCCGTCTGCAAACGCAACTCCACATCCTGCGCCTCGTCAAAACTCAGGGTGGAGTTGAGAAACGCGGCGGAAACCCCCGCCTCGTGCAGCGCGCCCACCTGGTCGTGCATCAACGCGATCAGCGGCGAGATCACGATGGTCACCCCGCGCCCCTGCTGCTGGCGCACGATGGCCGGCACCTGGTAGCACAGCGACTTGCCGCCACCCGTGGGCATGAGCACCAGCGCGTCGCTGCCTGCGATTACATGCTCGACGATGGCCTGCTGGGGGCCGCGAAACTGTTCGTAGCCAAAAACGTCCTGCAAAACGGAATGGGCAGGGGACAGTGCGGGGGACAGGCGAGAGGACAAGCGGATACTCTGAAATTGATAGCTACTAGCGCGCTTTGATAGTGAGCTAGGGGCGATCTGTCTGATTCTTCGGTAAGCAGTGACTACTGCTGACAAGGCTTATTGTGCGCCGCTGCCATCTCCTGGCACTTTGAGAACGTGTTGGGATTCCGATATCCGCGCTGCCGGTGGCGGAGCGAATCCTTGGCTCTCCACCTCGGCCCCCATAGGGCCGAGGTTACAAGGTCAGGTTATTTTGCAAGTGCCGTTGACTGACGCAGCGCTACGATAAGTTTCGCCAATGCGTCATCGCTCGCTCTGACGGCTGCCAACGAGAAGTTAGATTTGAACTCGGAGAATTCCGCTTGACCGCGTCCTTCCACCCGCAGCGAATCCAGCGTCTTACCTTGCATGTCCTTGATTTGGCAGGACAGCGTCACTGTGAAAACCGTGGGCGGCCACGTCAACGCGCTTTCTGACGAGGAGTTGGTGGTGATCTCTGGAGTAATCAGCAGCTGAATGCCACTGGCACTCAACTCCGCTGCATCGGTTGGATTGTTGATTTTGGCGACATCGCGAAACACTACCCCCAGAGCCTTGTACAGGCCAGGCTCTAGATCCCGATAGGGAAAGTAACGCACCTTGTCGCCGCCTCCGCCCGGTGTAGTGACTTCCAGGGCTTTGGACGCCGCCGAAATGTGATAACCCGCTTTTTTGTCCAGCATCGGCTTGTCCGCCGCAGGTTGGACAGTGGCCAAGTTGGGTGCCATGGAGATGGGATGCGCGCAGCCCCCCAGGGTGAGGGCCAACACTACGCTGAGCGACAAGAAAACAATGCGCTGGTACATGTTGTCTCCTTATCGTTGCTTGAGAGAGGCAACGAAGTCCGGATCAGCAAACAGAGCCCCCAAGAGGTCTTGCACCATCAGCGGATAGTTGTTTGCGGCCTGAGGGATAGCGACAGCGCCAGCGAATGCACCTTCCCACTGTCGTGTGATCTTCTTGACCTTGTCGTACCGAACTTCCGCCCCCTTCTTCACGACAAATTGCGCCTCCAACTGCCCATCATTGGTTTGGATTCCACCCGCATTGATGTTGTTGTGCAGCAGGGTGCCTGACACTTCGACAGGGGAGTTGGGGGCGTGCAGCTTTGCCAATTCGAGCTCGGAACGCAGAGCCGCTGCAAGATAGTCGCCATAGTTTTTGCCCACAGGCGACACCATGGAAGAGGCTCTCAGGGATATGGCGTCCGCGCTTTGCATTCCTGGCTTGGTGGCGAACGTGCCAACCTTCACCTCAGAGGATGAAGTTTTCTTCAGTCGCTCTACGTTGTCTACCGACGGTGTGTAGTTGGGCGCAGGTCCAGCGCAACCGACCAAAAAAATGCAGGCCAAAGCGGCCAGCGGCAGTGCAAGAAAAATTGGGCGTTTCGATGCCATTAAATAGCCTCCCTCTCATTGAAAATTTGGATTTGTCGGCGCGTGGAATGTGGCGACGCGCGGCATCATATAGGACTCAATTCAGGGAAGGCCCCGTTCTTGGGGGGCGTCAGCGACGCTTTCTACAATAGCGCCCTATGCAAGCCCTCCACTACACCCGCGCCGCGCAACTGCCCGACATCCTCGCCCAACGCATCGTCATCCTCGACGGTGCCATGGGCACCATGATCCAGCGCTTCAAGCTGGGCGAGGCGCAGTACCGGGGCGAGGGCTACACCGGGCCGGATGGCGCGGGCGATCGGTTCAAGGACTTTGCGTACGACGTGAAGGGCAACAACGAGCTGCTCAGCATCACCCGCCCCGACGTGATCCGCGACATCCACGAGCGCTACCTGGCGGCCGGGGCCGACCTCATCGAGACCAACACCTTTGGCGCGACCACCGTGGCGCAGGAGGACTACCACATGGCCCACCTGGCGCGCGAGATGAACCTGCGCTCCGCCCAATTGGCGCGCGCGGCTTGCGACAAGTATTCGACGCCCGACAAGCCCCGCTTTGTGGCCGGCGCCCTGGGCCCCACGCCCAAGACGGCCAGCATCAGCCCAGACGTGAACGACCCCGGCGCGCGCAATGTCGACTTTGAAACGCTGCGGGCCGCGTACTACGAGCAGACCGAGGCGCTGGTCGAAGGCGGCGCCGATGTGCTGCTGGTCGAGACCATCTTCGACACCCTGAACGCCAAGGCCGCGCTGTTTGCGATTGATGAGTTCTTTGAAAAGAGCGGCGAGCGCCTGCCGCTCATCATCAGCGGCACCGTGACCGACGCCTCGGGCCGCATCCTGTCGGGCCAAACGGTGACCGCCTTCTGGCACAGCGTGCGCCACTCGCGCCCCCTGGCCATTGGCCTGAACTGCGCGCTGGGCGCCACGCTGATGCGTCCCTACATCCAGGAGCTGAACCGCGTGGCCGAGGACACCTTCATCAGCTGCTACCCCAACGCTGGCCTGCCCAACCCGATGAGCGACACCGGCTTTGACGAAACGCCCGAGATCACCAGCCGCCTGGTGCACGAGTTCGCGGCCGAGGGGCTGGTCAACATCCTGGGCGGCTGCTGCGGTACCACGCCAGACCACATCGGCGCCATTGCCAAGGCGGTGGCCGATGTGCCCACGCGCAAGATGTTCTACCCCGCAGAAGCCTGAATTTGAGTCGAATTGGCTGCTAGCGCTTGTTCCATATGCGCTGGTAGCTATAAAAATAGTAGTCAATGCCGTACCAGCGCAGTGCGGCAGCCCATTGCAAGGCGCCGCCGGGTGCGGCAACCTTGCAATCCCCCTTCATTGCGCCTTCCCGTTTCGCCGTCTGGTCCGTTCACCCCATGCTTGATACCGCCACCCCGCCCGCCTCGTCCTTTGTGGAGGGCGACGACGCAGCCGCAGCGGCCGCCAAGGCTGCCGCGCACGCCGCGCTCAAGCTCGAAAAGCGCCTGGTGCGCCAGGTCGCCCAGGCCATTGGCGACTTCGGCCTCATCGAAGACGGCGACAAGGTCATGGTGTGCGTCTCGGGTGGCAAGGACAGCTACGGCCTGCTGGACGTGCTGCGCATGCTGCAGCAGCGCAACGGCAACAAGTTTGAGCTGATCGCCGTCAACCTCGACCAGAAGCAGCCGGGCTTTCCTGCCCATGTGCTGCCCGAATATCTGACCCAGGTGGGCGTGCCCTTCCACATCGAAACGCAGGACACCTACAGCGTTGTGAAGGAGCACATCCCCGAAGGCAAGACCATGTGCAGCCTGTGCAGCCGCCTGCGCCGGGGCATTCTGTACCGCGTGGCCGACGAGCTGGGCTGCACAAAGATTGCGCTCGGCCACCACCGCGACGACATGCTGCAGACGTTCTTTTTGAACATGTTCTTTGGCGGCAAGCTCAAGGGCATGCCGCCCAAGGTGCAGAGCGACCGGGGCGACCACCTCATCATCCGCCCGCTGGCTTACGTGGCTGAAGACGACCTCACCCGCTGGGCCGAACACCGCCAGTTCCCCATCATTCCCTGCACCCTGTGCGGCAGCCAGGAGAACCTGCAGCGCAAGCAGATCGGCCAGATGCTGCGCGACTGGCAGCAGCTCTACCCCGGCCGCATCGAGAACATGGCCGTGGCGCTGCGCAACCTGGTGCCTTCGCACTTCATGGACCCGCGCCAGTTCGACTTCAAGGGCCTGGTGCCCAACGGCGTGCAGGACGCCGATGGCGACAAGGCGTTTGATGCCGAAGAGTTTCCAGCCCAGGCCGTGGGCATGATCGGCGGCCTGCCCCTGATGCCCCGCTGAACCCGACCCCTGACGATTTTTAGATTGGGCCACCCCATGACCACGCTCAAAGCCCCCGAACTCCTCCTGCCCGCCGGCTCGCTCGACAAGATGCGCGCCGCCTACGACTTTGGTGCCGACGCGGTGTACGCCGGCCAGCCGCGCTACAGCCTGCGCGCGCGCAACAACGAGTTCCGCTTGGAGCAGATCAAGCAAGGCATTGACGAGGCCCACGCGCGCGGCAAGAAGTTCTTTGTCACCAGCAACCTGATTGCGCACAACGACAAGATCCGCACCTACCTGCGCGACATCGAGCCCGTGATCGACTGCCAACCCGACGCATTGATCATGGCCGACGCGGGCCTGATCATGATGGTCAAGGAAAAGTGGCCCGAGCAGGTGGTGCACCTCTCGGTGCAGGCCAACACCACCAACTGGGCGGCGGTGAAGTTCTGGCAGAAGATGGGCGTGGAGCGCGTCATCCTCTCGCGCGAACTCAGCCTGGACGAGATCGAAAAGATCCGCCAGGAATGCCCCGACATGGAGCTGGAAGTGTTCGTGCACGGCGCGCTGTGCATTGCGTACTCGGGCCGGTGCTTGCTCAGCGGCTACTTCAACCACCGCGACCCCAACCAGGGCACCTGCACCAACGCCTGCCGCTGGAACTACGCCACACACGACGCCGACATCGACCCCACCACGGGCGAAGCCATCGCGCAGAAGATGGAAGGCGACTTCAACTTCGAGGCTGCGCAGCAAAAGGCCGAACAGGCTTTTGCATCGACCACCGGCAACGGCCAGCGCCACCCCAAGGCCGACAAGGTCTACCTGATCGAAGAAGCCGGACGGCCCGGGCAGATGATGCCCATCATGGAAGACGAGCACGGCACCTACATCATGAACAGCAAGGACCTGCGTGCGGTGGAGCATGTGGCGCGCCTGGCGCAGATCGGCGTCGATTCGCTCAAGATCGAAGGCCGCACCAAGAGCCTGTACTACGTGGCCCGCACCGCCCAGGTCTATCGCCGCGCCATCGACGACGCCGTGGCGGGCCGCCCCTTCAACCCTGAGCTGCTGATTGAGCTGGAAGGCCTGTCCAACCGCGGCTACACCGGCGGCCTGCTGGAGCGCCGCCCCAGCAACGACTACCAGAACTACCTCAGCGGCCATTCGGCCACCCAGCGCAGCCAGTACGTGGGCGAAGTGCTGGGAGCCGAAGGCATTGCCGACGTAGGGCTGTCAGGAGACTGGGTGCAGGTCGAAACCAAGAACCACTTTGCCGTGGGCGACCTGATCGAGGTGGTGCACCCCAGCGGCAACATTACCGTGCGGCTGCAGGAAATGCGCAACGTGGAAGGCCAGCCCGTGCAGGTCGCCCAGGGCAGTCCCGTGCGCGTGTGGGTTGCGCTGCCCGCACGCTACAGCGGCGCGCTGCTGGCCCGGGTGGTGGAGGCCCAAGCGGGCGATGCGAAGGCAGAGCCTGCACTGACCGCGTGAGCAGACGCGCCGCGGCGCGTCTCGGTCAAGCCGACAGGGAGAGCACGTGCTCGATGAATGCGTGGCAAGAATGGGCCGGGTTGGCGAGCACATCCGTTTTGACCAGCACGCCAAGAGGCCCCACACCCTGGGGTCTCCACGATAGAACGACCAGTTCCTTGCGCTGTACCAACGGCCGCAGAAGGCTTGCTGGTGCGCAAACGAGCATGTCGCTCTCGGTCAGCATGGCGTAGATGATTTCTGTCGAGCGGCTCGACACCCTGCACAGTTCGGGCACGCCGCCCAGATCGTCGAAAAGATTCTCGACCTGCTGGGGCCCCAGCCCCGTGAGCGGTGGGGCCAGCCAGCGCTGCGCCAGCAGCTCAGCGGCCGTGACGGCGGCCTGCCGGGCCAGCGGGTGCCGGGGGCGACAGGCCACCACGAACTCATCCCGCAGCGCGGCGCGAAACTCGAACCCCTGCGGCAGCGGGGCCGGTTCGCGGCAGATCGCCAGGTCCAGCGTGCCTTCCTGGATGCTCTCCAGCAAATTGTCGATCGTGACTTCGTGGACATCGATGGCGGCGTCAGGGTGCTTGGCGAAGTAAGCCGGGATGGCCGCCGTCAGCAGCCCATTGATACCCGCCGCGATGCTGCCGATGCGGATCAATGCGGACCCCGCCCCTTGCTGCATCAGCGCCGCATTGCCTGCAACCGCCTGAAGCGGAACCAGCGAGGCCCGCAGCAGCGGCAAGATCGCTTCTCCCAGGCGGGTCAACCGCATGCCCTTGGAGTGCCTCTCGAACAGTGGGCCGCCCAGAGAACTTTCCAGCTCGACCAGTGCGTGGGTCGCTGCGGGCTGGCTCAGGCCAATGGAAGAGGCCGCGCGGTGCAGGCTTTGCAGGTCGGCAATCGCAATGGCCAGCTGCAGGTGCTTGAGGCGCACGCGCCCCAGGATGCGGTTGAACAGGACCGAGGGCGTCAAGTCTGGCATGGGCTATTCAAAAAATGAATTCAATTGAAAAAGAAGCATTGGCCTTGCTGGGACCGTTGTGGAACGATTCCGGGGCCAGTAGGGTGCGAGCCCTGCTGAGTTCATTCAATTAACGAATCTTATTCCCCGCACCAGCCCACCGCTGGCTGAGCGGGAGCTCAGGAGACAAAACCCCATGCCATCGCCTCAGCGCCGCCCCGCGCGCACGATCATCTTGCGCCCCACCCGCTTCCTGCTCGCCCCGGTCGTGGGCGCCATCCTTGCCATGGGCCAGGCGCAAGCCGCAGACACGCTGGACACCGCGTGCAAAACCACAGCCGAGTGCCAGGCGCAGGTCGCCAAGATCCAGGGCCTGGTCAAAGGCGATGCCACCGGCGCCCTGTCCAAGTCGCAGGACACCTTCTACTGGTTTGGCCGCATCAACATGGCATCGACCGTGGTCAACGTGGAGCAGGGCATCATCCCCAAGGCCCAGGCGGGCCGCATTGCGCGTGGCGTGGAGTTGTCGATCACACAGGCGGCCGCCCCGGGCGGCAAGCGCCCCACCGATGTGCTGCAGGTCGAGAAGATCATCACGGATGCCGTGGGCCCCGAGGCCACGCTGATCCACACCGGGCGTAGCCGCCAGGACATCCACTCCACCCTGAACGCAGCGCAGTTGCGCCTGGAGATGCTGGACTTTGCCGATGCTCTGGACCAGGTGCGCGCACGGCTCATCACCATCGCACAGGCACACACCGCCACCTATGTGCCCGCGTACACCAACGGCGTGCAAGCCATGCCCATCAGCTATGGGCACTACCTCATGGCGTTTGCGGATTCGTTTGCGCGCGACTCGGCCCGCATCCGCGAGGCCTACGCGCGCATCAACCTCAGCCCCATGGGTACGGCCGTGCTGGCCAACTCCAGCTGGAGCATCAACCGGGAGCGCCTGGCGCAACTGCTGGGGTTTGACGGGCTCATCGTCAACTCGCTGGATGCGGGGCAGATCAGCACCTACGACATTCCCATCGAGGCCACGTCCATCGCCAGCTCCACCGCCATCCGCGTGGGCGCCTTCATGCAGGATGTACACACCCAGTACCACCAGACCCGGCCATGGCTGCTGCTGGCCAGCGGCAAGACGTACACCAGCAGCGCCATGCCGCAAAAGGCGAACCCGGGCATCATCCAGAACACCCGCGCCAAGGCCAGCGACGTGGTGGCGTCGGCCCAGGCATCGCTGTGGCGCGCCCATAACGTCACGCCCGGCATGATCGACTACAAGAACACCTGGAGCCCCGGTAGCGCCAAGACTTTTGTCCAGGGCGTGGAGATGCTTCAGCAGTTGGCCGATGTGCTGGACTCGCTGCGCATCGACCCGGCCCGCGCGCTGGACGAACTGGAATCCGAATGGACCACGTCGATGGAGCTGGCCGAAACCCTGCAGCGCACCCATGCCATTCCGTTCCGGGTGGGCCACCACTTTGCGTCGGACGTGGTGGTGTATGCCAAGGAACGCAACATCCGGCCCAAGGACTTCCCGTACGCCGAAGCCGTGCGCATCTACCGCGAAGCGGGCAAGAAGTACGACATCAAGGACCAGCGCCTGCCGCTCACGGAAAAGGAATTCCGCCGCGCTTTGTCTCCCGCAGAAATGGTGGCCACCCGCACCGGCACAGGCGGCCCGCAGCCCCAGGAGGTCACCCGCATGGTGGCCGTCGCCAAGGATGTTCTTGCCAAAGACCGCGTCTGGTCGGGTGAGGCGCGGCAGCGCCTGCTGGCCGCCGAGGCGGCTTTGAACGCGGCGTTTGAGGGGGTGAAGGCGCTGCCCTAGAAAGGGCTCGGGCGCGCCGAAGCGGTTCATCCCCCTTCTACAGACGGCATTTGGAAGTAAATGGGCTGCAGCGCCAGTGAATATTGGCGATGTAGCTATGAATTTGGTAGCGATTGCCAGCCCGCTGGTCCCCCAGCGCCCGCCCGGATGAGGGAAGGACACTGCGCAAAGTGCCGGGGGCCAAAGCGCTGGCGGGCGCTGTTCATGTCGTGTGAATCACTACAGAATCGGGCATTCGTCCCCCCTGAGTGTCCGGCATGTCCCTCCCCATCGACCCTACCCGCAGCGCCCTGCCGCCCGTGGCCCAGTTCTTGGCCGAGGCGGCGCTGCAGCGGCAGACGGCGTTGCTGGGGCTGGACAAACCCAAACCCGCGGCCCCCGCACCGTTGCCTATCGCAGACCCCAGCGCGCCGCCTCCCTCCGTCACATCGCCCAGTCCGCCCGGCGGACCGTTGCCCGCACCGGCGGACCAGGCCAGCATCTCGCCCCAGGCACGTGAACAGTTGGCGGCGGGCTTCGACCCGCGCCGGCCTGGCGGGGCCGATGGCGGTGTACCGGGCACCAGGGGCGACGGCGCTGCGCAGGCTGGTTTGTCACCGGCGCAGCCCCGTGGCGCGACCGCAGCGGCACCAGGCAATGCGGCTGCACCGGCGGCCTCTGCCACGGGCGCGGCAACCTGGCCTGCGTCGGGCCTTGGCACGCCGTTGCTGCGCATGGTCAGCGCGCTGGTGGCGCAGGTGACGGCGGAGGCCGGGGTGCCGCAGCGCGTGGTGGCCGCACAGCCCTGGCCCATTGGCATGGCGCAGGCGCTGGAGAGCGGGGCGCTGGATGCCGACCAGCCGCCGCTGCAGACCTGGCTGGTGCGCCAGGGCGTGGTGGCGACCCCTGAAGGGCCGCGCGGGCTGGCGCTCACCTTGCGTGCCCCGGTGCCCTGGCTGGCGGCCCAGGCGTCGCCCGCCGCTGCGGGCGCGGTGCAAGTTGGCGCCAGCCTGGGCGCGGGAGCCAACGCTGCAGGCGGCGCGCTGCAGGTGCCTTTTGCGGGCGGCGGCCAGGCGTTGCAATCGGGGGTGATGGCCCTGGTGTTGCAGGGCATGGATGCTGCCGCGCCGCGCACCAGCGCGCTGCTGGTGCTGGACCTGCAACCGCAACTGGCCGCCACCGTCTACGGCCGCGACATGCTGCAGCAGGCCACCGGCCGCCTGGACCCTTGGACCCAGATGGCCGTGCTGCAAGCCAGCGGCCAGGTGCCGCGCGAGGACGAGCGTGCACGCAATGGCGCATCGGGCCTGTGCGACACCGCAGGCTGCCCTTACGCAGCGCGGGCCGCATGCGTGCAGCCGTTTTGCATGGCGATGCGCGGCGTGCTGCCGCCCGAGCCCGTGGGGCCCGTGCCGCTGGCAGGAAACCCGTAGGGGTCCCCCGCAAGAATCACCGCGCCCTGTGCCTCTGTGGCCTGGGGCTGCCTGTGGCGTTGCGAAGGCTCGGGGTAGCTACCGGCTGTGGCTGTACTTTGCGCCTTGCAGCCGTCCCGATGCGTAGCGCACACTTTCCGCTCGATACGTACAGGGCATCTCTGGCGAAAGCGCGAACAAAAAACCGCCAGGGCCGGGTCACGGCATCTGGCGGTCTTGGGGCAAGCCAACGGCGTGATGCGCCGGTGCTTGCTCAGGCTTGCACAGCGTGTTGCGCAGAGCTTATGGATACAGACCGCGCATTTCGCGCGCGTGCAGGATGCGCTGGCAGGCCACGATGAAGGTGGCGGTGCGCAGGCTCACCTTGTGCTCTTGCGCCACTTGCCAGATGCCCGCAAAGGCCTCTTGCATGATGCGCACCAGGCGGGCGTTGATCTCGTCCTCGCTCCAGAAGAAGCTGGAGAAGTCCTGCACCCATTCAAAGTAGCTCACCGTCACGCCGCCCGCATTGGCGATCACGTCGGGCAGCACCAGCACGCCCTTGTCGTGCAGGATGTCGTCGGCCTCGGTGGTCGTGGGGCCGTTGGCGCCTTCGATCACGAGCTTGGCCTTGATCTGGCCCGCGTTGTCTTTGGTGATCTGGCCTTCCAGCGCGGCGGGGATCAGGATCTCGCAATCCACACCCCAGAACTCTTCGGCCTTCATCACATCGGCGCCGGCAAAGCCGCCCACGCCGCCCCGGGCCTTCACATGCGCCAGCAGCGCGGGCACATCCACGCCCTTGCTGTTGAAGATGGTGCCGGTGTGGTCTTGCACCGCCACCACCTTGGCGCCCGCTTCTGCAAACAGCTTGGCGGCAATGCCGCCCACGTTGCCAAAGCCCTGCACGGCCACGCGGGCGCCGTCCAGCGCCAGGCCGGTCAGCTTGGCGGCTTCCACGCCCACGGTGAACACGCCGCGGCCGGTGGCTTCCACACGGCCCAGCGAGCCGCCCAGGTCCACAGGCTTGCCGGTGACCACGCCGGTGGCGGTGGCGCCCACGTTCATCGAGTAGGTGTCCATCATCCAGGCCATGATCTGCCCGTTGGTGTTCACGTCGGGTGCAGGGATGTCCTTGGACGGGCCGATCAGCAGGCCGATCTCGCTGGTGTAGCGGCGCGTCAGGCGCTCCAGTTCACCCATCGACAGCTTCTTGGGGTCCACACGGATGCCGCCCTTGGCGCCGCCGTAAGGCACGTTCACCGCCGCGTTTTTCACCGACATCCAGGCCGACAGGGCCATCACTTCCGACAGCGTCACGTCCTGGTGAAAACGCACGCCACCCTTGCCGGGGCCCCGGCTCAGGTTGTGCTGCACGCGGTAGCCTTCGTAGTGGGCGATGGTGCCGTTGTCCAGCTCGATCGGCACGTCCACGATCAGGATGCGCTTGGGGCGCTTGAGCGTTTCCACCCAGCGCGCCAGGCTGCCCAGGTAAGGGGTGACGCGGTCCACCTGCTGCAGGTAGTTGCCCCAGGGGCCGAGGTGGTCGGCCTGCAGGTACGAGGGCAGGGGGTGGGATTGTGCGGCGGGGGCGCCGACAGGGTTTGACATGGTGAATTTCCTTGTGGGATCAGTTCAGGCTGCGAAGCTTATGCCTGGCCCGGGGCACTGTCCAAGGCCGGTGTGTTTGTGGGTTATGCGTTTAATGCATACATTGCCGACATGCTTCCGATGCTGCAGTGCGGCAATCCGCGCGGGGTAAAACGCTGCAGAACGGCACGGTCATCTCCGGGCCATCCATTGCCCCTAGACTCAGCCGACCGGACGCAGAGCCGGACACCCAGGTTTTTGAAAAGAGAGGGATCTGAATGAGCGTGACATGTCCTGCCTGCCATGGCGACAACCGTGACAGCGCGCGCTGCTGCACCACCTGTGGCGCCGAGCTGACCACCGCCTGCCCGCAATGCCAGGCCCGCAACAAGCCAGCAGCGCGTTTTTGTGCGCAGTGCGGGCACTCGCTGGTGCCGTCGACCGTGCCGACGGAGGTGGCGCCCGAGCCTGTGGCCGTGGCAGCGCCCGCACCGGCCGCCGTGCCTGCGGCCGACGCCGTTGCGGATCCGCTGGTCGAGCCGACTTTCCACCCCACGGTGGAGCCCATTGCCGCGTCGATGACCGAGTCCGTTATGGCCCCCGTGATCGCGGCCGCTTCCGACCCCGTACCCCGACAGCACACCGAGCCCCTCGCCACCGGCGCCCTCCCTGCAGGGGCGTCCCTGTCGACACCCGCAGCCGCAGCGCCGATGGACTTTGTGTTCGATGACGATGAGCACCCCCATGCACCCCGCGCCCGCCAGCGGCCCGCCGGGGCCTATGCGTTGGCGGCGGTGGCGCTGCTGGCCGTGGCGGGCGCTGCGGGCTGGTATCTGCTGGGTCGGCCCGATGCCGCGCCGGCCACGCCCCCGGCCCCTGCCGTGGTGGCGCCGGCAGGCGTGCCGGACACCCCGGGCGTGGCGGAGTCTGCACCCGCCCGCGCCGAGCCGGTGGAAGAAATCATCGAGTCCGAGCGTGCGCGCGCTGCAGCCGCTGCACCGGCGCCGGTCGGCGCCATCGCTGCACCGGCATCGGGGCCGGTGCCTGCGCCAGCGGCGGCCGAACCCGCGTTCACCCCGGTCACTGTGCCCCGCGTGGCCGATGCCGCCCCGCCACCTGGCTCCGCCAAACCGCGCCCCGCAGCACCCAACGACGACGCGCCCTGGCCCTCAGCGGCCCGGCCCGCGGCGTCGCCCGCCGACAGTCTGGCGCGCCTGCGCGGCGCGCTGGCCCAGTGCGCCGCCATGGGCAACGAGCTGTCGCGTGCGACCTGCCTGGCGCGCACGCGGCAGAACTTCTGCGGCGACGCCTGGGGCCGCATCCCCGAGTGCCCGCCGGGCCAATGACCGCCCATGCGGACGACATACATAACGACACCCAGAGAGGGATCCCCACATGAACCACCCCCAGCGATTTCTGCCCAGCGATGACCACCCGTATTCGATCTTCCGCCTGCCCGAGGCGCTGACCTGCTGGCAGGCCGTGGCTGTGATGGGCGCGTCCTACCTCGCCGCAGCGCTGCTGGCCGCTCTGGGCAGCATGGTGGGCCATGTGTCCATCGTCTTCCCCGTGCTGCTGGGGTTGCTGGCCCTGGTGCTCGTGATTGCGGGCACCAGCGGTGCCGGGGTGTGCCTCACCGACCTGGCGCGCGGCCGCCCCTACCGGGGCGTGCTGAGCTACTGCGTGGCGGGCCTGTTCAGCCTGCCCAAGCTGCTGGGCGCCGGGCTGTTGATGCTGCTGCTGTACGGCGCAGTGCTGCTGGGCGTGGCGCTGGTGCTGCTGGTGTGCAAGCTGCCAGGCATCGGCCCCGTGCTGCTGGTGGTGGCGGTGCCGCTGCTGGTGCTCACGGTGGCGCTGGCGCTGCTGGGGTACTACGTGGCCGTGTCCATCGTGGGCCCTGCGATCTGGGATGGCGAGCGGGTGATGCACGCGTTGTCCATCACCTGGGGCATCACCCGCAACCACCCGTTTGCGGCCATCGGCAAGATCATCGGCGGCCTGCTGCTGTCGGGCATTTTTGCGGCCCTGGTGTTCGGCCTGGTCGGCGTCTCCAGCGCCATCGTGGGGGGCATGGCGGCACCCATCATCGGAACGGGCATGGGGCTGGACTGGGATGCACTGGTGGGGGGCTACGGCAGCAGCCACTGGGTGGGCGCGGGCATCGGGTACGTGCTGGTGTTTGTCACCGCGTCGGCCTTCGTGTTCTTGCTGCCGCTGATGGTGGGCGTGCTCACCTGGTGCGAGTTCTCGGACAAGGTGGACCGGAGCACCATCCGCTCGTCCACCGACTCCGCGCTGAACGACGTCAACGCCCGTGTGGCCGAGCTCAAGGACAAGGCGCAGACTCCGGTGGCCCCCGCTGCTGCACCCGTGGTCGCCGCCGCTGCTGCTGGCGCCACCAGCGCCGCCGTGGCCGCGCACCCGGGCAACCGTTGCCCCCAATGCGCGGGCGTGGTGCACGCGGACGACCGTTTTTGCGAGCACTGCGGCCACAAGCTGCAGTAAGCCCAGCGCCCGGCCTGCCCGGCCCGCCGATCCCCCGCGCGGGCAGCGTGCGGGGCTGGGCTATTCGATGCGTATCTGCTGCAGCGCCGGGTCGCCCGGCGGGTAGCGCAGGTCCAGGCCGGTGAGCACCTCGCGCACCAGCGTGGCGATCATCAGGTTGCGGTGGGTCTTGGAGTTGGCGGGCACGATGGTCCACGGCGCCCAGGGCGTGTGCGTGGCGGCCAGCAGCATCTCATAGGCCTTCTGGTACTGGCTCCACTGCTTGCGGGCCTCGATGTCGCCCATCGAAAACTTCCAGTGCTTGGTCGGGTCGTCCAGGCGCTCCTGCAGGCGTTCGCGCTGCTCGTCGGCGCTGATGTGCAGCATGAACTTGAGCACGACGGTGCCAGTCTCGCTGAGCATGCGCTCGAAGTCGTTGATGTGCGCCAGGCGCTGCTGGTGCTGCTCGGGCGTGATCCAGCCATTCACCACGGGCACCAGCACGTCCTCGTAGTGGCTGCGGTTGAATACCGTGATCTCACCCGCCTGCGGCACTTGCTGGTGAATGCGCCAAAGGTAGTCGTGCGCCAGCTCGGCCTCGGTGGGCGCCTTCCAGCCCACGGTGTGCACGCCCAGCGCGCTCATGCGGCCAAACACGCCCCGGATCGTGCCGTCCTTGCCGGCTGTGTCGGTGCCTTGCAGCACCACCAGCAGCTTGTAGCGTTTGTCGGCGTAAAACAGGTTCTGCAGCGTGTCCAGCTCCTGCGCGAGTGACTCGGTGACGGTCTTGTCCTTGAGCTTGTCGCCCAGCGAAAACGGTTTGGCCGACGGATCAAAGTCCTTCAGCGACACCGTGCGACTGTGCTTGCCCGCCTTGCGCCGCTCGGGCCGGCCATCGGGCTGCGGGTCGTCGTCATGCTGCAGGGCGTCCGGCTGCCATTGCGACCAGCGCTGGGCCACGTCTTTGTTGCTGCTGTGAAACGGGTGGTTCATGCGGGCTCCTCGATGGGCCATCGTACGCCAGCAGCGTGGGCGTGGTTTTCCTTTCTTGCGAAAATGGGATGCTACTAAAGTGATAGCTATTTGCGCATGATTCACTAGCGCTTGAGGCTGATTGGGCTTGAAACTGGCCGCACGGGCCGCTCAGCGCGCGCCATGCGCCATGCGGTAGGCCAGCGGCGTCTGCCCTGTGGCCTGGCGGAACGCGCGGTGCAGTCCGGCTTCGCTGGCAAAGCCCAGGTCTTCGGCAATGCGCTTGAGCGGCAGCGGCGTGTCGCACAGCGCCTCGCTGGCCTGGCGCAGCTTGATGCGGCGCATCCACAGGGCCGCCGTCAGGCCCGTGTGGGCCTGCACTCGCCGCGCCAGTGTGCGGGGCGAGAGGCCCAGCGCCTGGGCCAGCGCGGGCAGCCGCAGATCGGCGGCGGGGCTGCGCTGCACCCACAGCATGGCGCGGCGCAGGTCGGCGTCTGCCAGCGTCATCAGGTCATGCCCGGCAAATGCCGGGTGCGCCGTGCGGGGGCGGGGCAGCATCAGCAGCTCCTGCAGGTCGGTCAGCGCCTGGGGTGACAGGCGAGCGGCCAGCGCGTGCAGCATCAGCGGCAGGTAGCCATTGGCCCCGGCGGCCGTGGTGGCGGTGGGGCCGGCCACCAGCGGCTCGTCAAAGCGCCAGTCCACCTGCGCGAACTGCTGCTCCAGCGCGGCACGCAACCACCAGGTGGCCGTAGCCCCCTGGCCGCGCAGCCGCCCGCTGGCGGCCGCCAGCACCACGCCCGCGCAGTAGCTCCACACCTGCGTGCGCCGGGGCAGCGCGCGCAAGGCCTGCACCACCGGGGCCAGCTGCTGCAGCGGCCCTTGCAGCTGGTCGGCCGACGAGAGCCACAGGCCCGGCGCCAGCACCACATCGGCCTCTGCCTGCTGCAGCGCCACGGTGGGGGCCAGCGGGGGGCCCTGCCAGGTGGGCACGGGCAACAGGTCCACCCCCGCCCAGCAGATGTCCATCACGCTGGCCTGCGCACGCAGGTTGGCGGCGCGTGCCATGTCTGCCGCCGCAAACAGGCCGGCGGGCATGCAGCCCGGGTAGAGCAGCAGTGCCACGCGCAGGGGCGGCTGGGGTACGGATGTTGGAGAAACCATGAGTGGCACAAAGGCGCAAGAAATTGTCAATCTGCGCCATTTTCGCGGAAGGCCTGCTTTTCAACAATGGCAGCACCTCCTCCCACTGAAAGCACCCCATGCTCATCACCCAATTGCGCAACGCCACCGTTCTGCTGGAGTTCCCGCACGCGGGCCGCCCTGTCGGCCTGCTGGTGGACCCCATGCTCGCGCCCCGGGGCAGCCTGCCTGCGCTGCGCTACCTGGGCACCCGGCGCCAGCGCAACCCGCTGGTGGACTTGCCCCCCGAGGCCGACGCGGCGCTGCAGCGCGTGACCCATGCGCTCATCACCCATTGCCAGCGTGGGCACTTTGACCACCTGGACCGCGCGGGCAAGCAGTTTCTGCGCGAGCGCCAGATTCCCGTCCTCTGCATGCCGCACGACGCCGCCTACCTGGCGCAGCGTGGCCTGCAGGTGCTGCCGCTGGCGGGCGAGGGCCGCCAGCCTTTTGCGCTGGGCGGGCAGGTCACGCCCGTGGCCTGCACCCACGGCCGGGGCTGGGTGGCGCGCTTCATGGAGCATGGCCACGGCTACCTGCTGGAGCTGCCGGGCGAGCCCAGCGTGTACCTGGCAGGCGATACCGTGCTGACGCCCCCAGTGCGCGACTGCCTGCAGCACCTGCGGCCCGATGTGGCCGTGCTGCCCGCCGGTGGCGCCCAGTTCGACCTGGGCGCGGATATCTTGATGGATGCTGCGGAGGTCGCGCAGGCCGCCGCGCTGACGACCGGCGCGGTGGTGGTCAACCACCTGGAGGCCCTGGACCACTGCCCCACCACCCGCGCCCAGGTGCGCGCCCTGGCGCAGCGCGGCGGGTGGGCGCACCGCCTGTGGGTGCCCGAGGACGGCGAGAGTCGGCACTACCCCTGGCCCACCGTCAAAAGCAATGCTATGAATTCAGTAGCTGCAGAGGCATGATCGACTGGCGCTACCGCCCAAAAAGGCCGTAACTCACGCCAGCTCGACCTCCAACGCGCGCTGGTCCCGCATCAGCGCCACAAACCGCGCAGCGCCCAGGCCCAGCGGCCGCTCCTTGGACCACACCACGTCCACCCACAGCGCGGCGCCGTTGCTCAGATTCTCGAACGGCATCTCCACCAGCCGCCCCGCCTCGATGCGCGACTGCACCAGCGCGCGCGGCTGCCAGCCCCAGCCCATCCCGGCTTCGATGAGGCCCAGCGCGGCCAGGTGGTTGTCGGTGCGCCAGTGGTGGCGGGCAAACACAAAGCGCGGGTCGGTCTGTGCCAGGTCGCGGCTTGCGACCACGATCTGGCGTGTGGTGGTCAGGTGTTCCTCGCGCAGCATGGCGTCTTCAGGCGGGGCGCCGCGCGCCTGGGCCGCAGTGCGGGCGGCCACCAGCACCGGGTGCTGTGGCGCCATCACCGCCACCAGGGTTTCGGTGCCCACTTCCTGAAAGCCCTCGCGCCCGTCGATGCTGGGCCGCTCAAACACCAGCGCCAGCTGCGCGCGGCCGCTGTGCAGCAGTGCCAGCGCATCCACCTGCGGCGCGGCCAGCACCTCGATCTGCAGCAGCGGGTGCTCTTGTGCCAGTGCCGCCAGCGCCTCCGTCCAGCGCGCGGCCAGCAGCTCGGGCGCAATGGCCAGCGTGAGCCGCTCCTCCAGCCCCTGGGTCAGCGCCAAGGCCTGGGCGTTGAGCTGCTGCAGCTGCCCCGCCAGCAGCCGGGCCTGGGGCTCCAGCGCGCGGGCGGCGGCGGTGGGGCGGGGCTCGCGCCCGCTGCGGTCAAACAGCTGCACATCCAGTTCGGCCTCCAGATGGGCCATGGTCATGCTCACGGCCGACGGCACACGCGACAACGCCCGCGCGGCGGCCGAGAACGAGCCGTGGTCGAGCACCGTCAGAAACACCTGCACGCTGTCGGAGTTGAAGGCCATGGCGGTTTGATCTATCAATAAAACTGAAATAAGCTGACTTTATGTGTCAGTGCAGCGAATATAAAGTACCGGCCATGGACAAGACACCGACTCTTTTTGGCCTGCAAGGCGTCAAGCGCCGCCTGATCTATGTGACCTTGTACGAGCTGATCGCCATTGGCGCCGCCACGGTGGGTCTGGCGCTGCTCACGGGCCAGGGTGCGGGGCATTCGAGCGTGGTGGCGGTGGCGGCCTCGGCAATTGCCATCGTCTGGAACATCGTCTTCAACTGGGCGTTCGAGCGCTGGGAGGCGCGCCAGCCCGTGCGCGGGCGCAGCGTGGCGCGGCGCGTGGCGCACGCCATCGGGTTCGAGGGCGGCCTGGTCTTCACGCTGGTGCCGCTGTTTGCCTGGTGGTTCGGCGTGAGCCTGTGGCACGCGTTCGTGATGGACCTGGGGCTCATCGTGTTCTTCCTTGGCTACACCTTTGTCTTCAACTGGGTGTTTGACCACCTGTTCGGCCTGCCCGCATCGGCCATGGCGGCGTCGTAACAACAGCCTAGGCCACGCTTCTTCAAACAATGTCAACCGCCGTTCGGCGACGGGCAGGGGCGCTCAGCCGCCACCCATAATCGGCCCCATGAGAGGGCCGTTTTTATTGCTGCTGCGGGGATTGCCGGGCCGGTGGGCTGGTGTGGCGGTGTCTTGCTGCGTGCTGGCCGGTTGTGCCAGCAACGCCCCCACGCCGCGCGGCGAGGTGAAGGGCGCGCCCACCCATGCGGCCGAGCTGGCCCAGTCCGACGCCAACCGCATGGCCACCCTGGCCATGCAAGAGAACCTGGAAGGCCTGCTGCGCCTGGCCGACAAGCTCTACCGCCGCAACCCCGCCGAATGGCGCAAGGGCACTGCCACCAGCCGCGAGCAAGCGCTGGAGCAGCTGCGCGCCGCCGTGTTGCAGCGCCAGCCCTGGGCCCCGCTGCAGGGCCGCCGCGACATCGCGGCCATGGCGCTGGCCCTGGCGCCCGAGTTCGCGGGCGACCGCGTGGCGGCCTTCATTGACGCCACGGCCGACATGATCATCACCGCCCATGGCGGCAAGACGGAGTTCTTCTTGCTCGACGGCATGGATGCCCAGCACCTCTACAACGCCGCGCGCAACGTCGAGACCGCCGTGTGGCTGCTCGCGCAGCGCCGCAATGCCCAGGGCCAGCCGCTGCTGCTGGCCGACGAGATCGGCGCCCAGGGCCGCAACCTGAGCTTCGAGCGCGAGTTCGGCAAGATCATCGCGCGGCTCGACCTGCTGGCCGCCTTCACCACCGAAAAGTACCGCCGTGCGGCCATCAGCTATGTGCAGGGCATTGTGGGCGGCACCTTCCTGCAGTTCCTGCCTGTGCGCTGACCCGGTAAAATCCGCCCCTTGCCCAAGGAGCGTTGCAGCGGCCCCACCGCCATGGTGAAGCCGTCAGGCTTGGGCACTCCAAAAGCTATTCAAGCCCCACCGCAACGACGCTCACCTGTTTTTCTGCTGCCCCTGCACAGGTGAGTCCTATGTCCGCGTCTGCCCCGTCCCTGCCCCCCATGAAGCTGTCCGGCCTGGAGCCCGTCTCCATTGGCGAGGGCACGCTGTTCGTCAACATCGGCGAGCGCACCAACGTCACCGGCTCCAAGGCGTTTGCGCGCATGATCTTGAACGGCCAGTACGAAGAGGCCCTGGCCGTGGCGCGCCAGCAGGTGGAAAACGGTGCGCAGGTCATCGACATCAACATGGACGAGGCCATGCTGGACAGCAAGGCCGCCATGGTGCGGTTTCTGCAGCTCATCGCGTCCGAGCCCGACATCGCCCGTGTGCCCATCATGGTGGACAGCTCCAAGTGGGAGGTGATCGAGGCCGGACTGCGCTGCATCCAGGGCAAGGGCATCGTCAACTCCATCAGCATGAAAGAGGGCGTGGAGAAGTTTAAGCACGAGGCGCGGCTCGTCAAGCGCTACGGCGCTGCCGCCGTGGTGATGGCGTTTGACGAAGTGGGCCAGGCCGACACCTACGCCCGCAAGATCGAGATCTGTGAGCGCGCCTACCGCGTGCTGGTCGATGAGGTGGGCTTCCCGCCCGAAGACATCATCTTCGACCCCAACATCTTCGCGGTGGCCACCGGCATCGAGGAGCACAACAACTACGCGGTCGATTTCATCGAGGCCACGCGCTGGATCAAGCAGAACCTGCCGGGCGCCAAGGTCTCGGGCGGTGTGTCCAACGTGTCGTTCAGCTTCCGTGGCAACGACCCCGTGCGCGAGGCCATCCACACCGTGTTTTTGTACCACGCCATCCAGGCGGGCATGGACATGGGCATCGTCAACGCCGGCATGGTGGGTGTGTACGACGACCTGGAGCCCGTGCTGCGCGAGCGTGTGGAAGACGTGGTGCTCAACCGCCGCCCCGACGCGGGTGAGCGCTTGGTCGAAATCGCCGAAACCGCCAAGAGCGGCGCCAAGGACGAGAGCAAGAAGCTCGAATGGCGCGGCACGCCCGAGCACCCCAAGACCGTGGGCGAGCGCCTTTCCCACGCGCTGGTGCACGGCATCACCGACTTCATCGTCGAAGACACCGAAGAGGCTTACCAAGCCATCGTTGCCAAGGGCGGCCGCCCGCTGCACGTGATCGAAGGCCCGCTCATGGACGGCATGAACGTGGTGGGCGACCTGTTTGGCGCGGGCAAGATGTTTTTGCCCCAGGTGGTGAAAAGCGCTCGCGTGATGAAGAGCGCCGTGGCCCACCTGCTGCCCTACATCGAAGAAGAAAAGCGCCAGCTCGAAGCCGCGGGCGGTGACGTGAAGACCAAGGGCAAGATCATCATTGCCACCGTCAAGGGCGACGTGCACGACATCGGCAAGAACATCGTCACCGTCGTGCTCCAGTGCAACAACTTCGAGGTGGTGAACATGGGCGTGATGGTGCCCTGTCACGAGATTCTGGCGCGCGCCAAGGTTGAGGGGGCGGACATCGTGGGCCTGTCGGGCCTGATCACGCCCAGCCTCGAAGAAATGCAGTACGTGGCCGGCGAGATGCAGAAGGACGACCACTTCCGCGTCAAGAAGATCCCGCTGCTCATCGGCGGCGCCACCACCAGCCGTGTGCATACCGCCGTCAAGATCGCACCGCACTATGAAGGCCCCGTGGTCTACGTGCCCGACGCCTCGCGCAGCGTGAGCGTGGCGCAAAGCCTGCTGGGCGATGGCGTGCAGAACTATGTGGACGAGCTGAACGCCGACTACGACAAGGTGCGCACCCAGCACGCCAACAAAAAAGCCACGCCCCTGTGGCCCTTGGCCAAGATCCGCGCCAACAAGACGCCCGTGGACTGGTCGGCCTACCAGCCCGCCGTGCCGCGCGCGCTGGGCCGCCGCGTGTTCAAGAACTTCGATCTGGCCGAGCTGGCCAAGTACATCGACTGGGGCCCGTTCTTCCAGACCTGGGATCTGGCCGGCCCGTACCCTGCCATCCTGACCGACGAGGTGGTGGGCGTGGAAGCCACGCGCGTGTTTGCCGACGGCCAGGCCATGCTGAAAAAGATTATCGAAGGCCGGTGGCTCACGGCCAGCGGCGTGATGGCGCTGCTGCCCGCCAACAGCGTGAACGAAGACGACATCGAGTTCTACACCGACGACACCCGCACCGAAGTCGCCATGACCTGGTACGGCATGCGCCAGCAGGCCGAGAAGCACACCATCGACGGTGTGACCCGCCCCAGCCGGTGTCTCGCCGACTTTGTGGCGCCCAAGGAGAGCGGCATTGCCGACTACGCGGGCCTGTTCGCGGTGACGGCGGGCCTAGGTGTGGAGAAGAAGGAAAAAGCCTTCATCGACGCGCTGGACGACTACTCCGCCATCATGTTCAAGAGCCTGGCCGATCGCTTGGCCGAAGCCTTTGCCGAATGCCTGCACCACCGCGTGCGCACCGACCTGTGGGGCTACGCTGCCGGTGAAGCGCTGAGTAACGACGACATGATTGCCGAGAAGTACCAGGGCATCCGCCCCGCGCCTGGCTACCCGGCCTGCCCGGACCACAGCGCCAAGACCGACCTGTTCCGCGTGCTCAACGCCGCAGAGATCGGCATGACCCTGACGGAGAGCCTGGCCATGATGCCTGCGGCCAGCGTGAGCGGTTTCTACATCGGCCACCCCGATGCGGTGTATTTCAACGTTGGCAAGATCGGCGAAGACCAGCTGCACGACATGGCAAAACGCCGGGGCATGGACGAGAAGGTGCTGGAGCGGTTGCTGGCACCCAACTTATGATGCTATGAAATAAATAGCTGTTGGGGCTTGTCGTGAAAGCACCAGCAGCCTATTTGATTCAAATTTCTCGGGGCCATCAGCCCTCGCTGTCCGGCAGCTTTGCGATCACCTTGATCTCGAACTGAAACCCATACAGCCAGGTCACCCCGATGCCCGTCAGCGTGGGGTAGGGCGCCTCGCCCCAGAACTCGGGCACGACGCCCCAGACGGTTGCAAAGTTCGCCTCGGGGTTGACCACAAACATCGTCACATCCACCACGTCATCAAACGTGCAGCCCGCAGCGTGCAGCACGGCATTGAGGTTGCTGAACGCCAGGCGCACCTGCGCGGCCAGGTCGGGCTCGGGCGAGCCGTCTTCGCGGCTGCCCACCTGGCCGGAGACAAACAAGAAACCGTTGGCACGTACGGCGGGCGAATAGCGGTTGCGCTCGTACAGCGCCTGGCGGCCTGCAGGGAAGACAACATCACGTTGGGGCATGGAAATCCTTTCGTTCTGCAGGGCAGAGGGTTGCGATGCAGGCACTGTAGAAGCGTGCGTTGTTCTGATAAACAGGCTAATCTGCGCACCACTGTTCCTGATCGCCAAACAATGGTGGGCGTGTCGCTGCTTCAACATGCCCCAACGACCTACATGCCATGGACCGTTTTGACGCCCTGCAGGCCTTCGCCCGCGTTGTGGAATCCGGCAGCTTCACCAAGGCCGCCCTCACCCTGCACCTGAGCCGCACCACCGTCACGCAGCTGGTGCAGCAGCTCGAAGCCCGCCTGCGCGTGAAGCTCCTGCACCGCACCACCCGGCGCGTGCAGGTCACGCCCGATGGTGCCGCGTACTACGAGCGCGTGGTGCGCCTGCTGGCCGACCTGGACGACGCCGACGCCAGCGTTTCCACCGCCGCCGCTGCGCCCCGGGGCCGCCTGCGGGTGGATGTGCCCAGCCCCCTGGCGCGCCTGGTCCTCATCCCCGCGCTGCCCGCGTTCCACGCGCAGTACCCCGACATCCTCCTGCACATGGGCGTGAGCGACCGCCCCGTGGACATGGTGGGCGACAACGTGGACTGCGTGGTGCGTGGCGGCCCCCTCACCAACCCCGCGCTCGTCGCGCGCCATGTGGGTGACCTGCAACTGCGCGTGTACGCCGCCCCCAGCTACCTGCAGCGCGCGGGCGCGCCCGAGCACCCGCAGGCGCTGGAAGGCCCGCACCACCGCACCGTGGGTTTTCTATGGGCACGCACTGGCCAGCCCCTGCCGTTCGAGATGCGCCGTGGCACCGAACACGTGCGCGCCCAGGGCCACGACATCTGCGCCGTGGACGACGGCAACGCCTACCTGGCCGCAGGCCTCGCGGGCCTGGGCGTGCTCTGGCTGCCTGACTACATGGCCCGCCCCCACGTGGCCACCGGCGAGCTGGTGCCCCTGCTGCAGGACTGGGCGCTTGCGCCCATGCCGCTGTACGTGGCCTACCCACCCCAACGGCATGTGAGCGCCAAGGTGCGGGTGTTCATCGATTGGGTGGCGGAGCTGATGGCGCGGCATGCGCCGGTGGTGGGGCGCGGCAGGTAAATGCTATTGAATAGATAGCAGACAAAGATTACTGGACAGGCGCAAGGCAGTGTTTTGAGTCAGAAAAATGCACTGGGCAAAGTGCAAAAACCTGCGACCCCCTCATCCGCGCCACGCCGCCTCAATCGCCGCCACATCAATCTTGCGCATGCCCATCATCGCGTCAAAGGCCCGCTTGGCCGCTGCGCGGTCGGGGTCGTTGATGGCCTGGGTCAACACCCGTGGCGTGATCTGCCACGACAAGCCCCACCGGTCCTTGCACCAGCCGCAAGCGCTCTCCTGCCCGCCGTTGCCCACAATCGCGTTCCACAGCCGGTCGGTCTCGGCTTGGTCCTCTGTCGCCACCTGAAACGAGAACGCCTCGCTGTGCGTAAAGGCCGGACCGCCGTTCAGCCCCAGGCACGGGATCCCCAGCACCGTGAACTCCACCGTCAGCACATCGCCCTGGTGCCCTGCGGGGTAGTCGCCGGGCGCATGCATCACCCGCCCCACGGCGCTGTCGGGAAAGGTGGCCGCGTAGAACGTCGCCGCCTCTAGCGCCGTGCCGTTGAACCAGAGGCAGAGGGTGGCTTTGGGGGGCATGAGGTACTCCTGTTGAGGGTCGGAGGATGCTGGGGTCGAGCAGGGTGGAGCCGTGACTCAGGCAGTTTGTGCGGTGCCGCTTGAACCTTTGTGATTCTGCTGGAATGTGCCCGAAGTGGCTGATCAATCCAGTTCCCCAAAGCGGTCATTGATCCAAAAACAAGTTGATAGGATAAGGCGCTGTATGGTTCGGGAGCGCTGTACTTACCGGCAGCTAAGCTGTAGCTTATTCGGACAACGCTAGCTAAGTTTCTCGGAATTTTTGTACTTGGTCATCTAAAACGCCCTAAGCCTGAAACCCAGACAGCAAGTCACCACTAGGAGAAATAAGTGTCCAGAGTATCCCGCAAGATTCACTTTGCCCCGCAGATTCTGCGTGGTGTATCGCGCTAAACCGTTGGATGTGCAAAGCATGAGTTCTGGCGCTTGGGTATCGCTTCTTGTTGAGCCAAAGGCAATCCTGGGTCCATACGGAGGCGAGGCGCCTTCCTTGGATTCGTTTGCTCCTAATGCGTGGCGCGCGCACTTCAATCATGTGGCAATTGCAGGCCAGTTCATGCAGTTGCCTACCAAGCTCCCCGAAAGCTGGGGTTCAGCTGGAAAGGTTAGGGCAGATGTCGTGTTTGAGTTTTCGGATGTGCGGTGCTTGCGGGTTGAAGGTTTGTTGACGAGGAGCGAAGAGGATGATTCCATGCACGGGCTCCCATGCGGTATCACCGGACGCTGCGTGCTCGAAGCGCTTTCGGACTCGTACTTTGAGAACCCTGAAGCGGGTGTGGTTGTGCCGTGGAAACGTTTTACCTTTCGGCAAGCAGAATTTTTCGTTTCACTCGAAGCAGGGAACGTGATGCTGTATAGCGGTCGGCGAGCAAGCAGCCAGTTTGGGCACGCGAATTCGGTCTAGCCGGTTAGCGCACAGAAGTCCCTGGCAGTTCCGCCAGTCAATCGGCCTCACTCAAACGTTGAGCGTCCGCTGTGAAAAGCCAGTAAGGACTGCTTCTGGCCGTTATCTGCCGTTGGTTGTCTGAATCAATAAGCCTTTTACCGCGCCCGGACCCCGCACTGCCTTGTCCTTCAGTGCGACCCCGCCCCACCCGCACTCTCCGCCATTTCCAACTGCATCATCACCATGTTGACCAGCGTGTGCACGGACGGCCGCCCGGTCTCGATCACGTAGTGGGCCGTCTCGCGGTACAGGTGGTCGCGCTGGGCGTAAAGGTCGCGCAGCTTGTCCATGGGGTTGCCGCCTTGCAGCAGGGGGCGGGTCTTGTCGTGTTTGACGCGTTTGTAGATTTCTTCGGGCGATGCGCGCAGGTACAGCACGTTGCCGAACTGGCGCAGCACCTCGCGGTTCTCGGGGCGCAGCACAGCGCCGCCGCCGGTGGACAGAACCATGCCGCCGGGCTGGCGGGCCACGTCGGCCAGCACCTGGGCCTCGATGTCGCGGAAGCGGGCTTCGCCTTCGGCCTCGAAGAAGCTGCGGATGGTGGTGCCCAGGGTCTGTTCCAGCCGGTGGTCCAGGTCGATGAAGGGCACGCCCGCCCGGTGGGCTAGTTGCCGGCCGACGGTGGATTTGCCCGAGCCGGGCATGCCGACCAGTGCGCAGCGAATCTGCATAGGTTCAAGAAAGAGGTCTGGGGGACGGGCTTGCGCACTGCGGGTGGAGCTGTGTCGCGTGCCGTGACTGGAGGCCGAGTGTAAGCCTGCCCCCGCGCACCGCATGTCCGGCACGCCCTTCGCAACTGGCGCGACCCAGACCAGTGGACGCCGAGCAAGGGCCGCACCGCAGCGAGGGCGTCGTCCCCCTGCCCGCGCGCAGCGCGAGAGCGGGGGCTGAGGGCCGCGGCTCCGAGCCTGCCTGCGCAGGCTTGGACGGCCTGAAGAGCTGCCGCCTCTGGGGGCAGCCCCGTGGCGCGAAGCTCCTCAGGGCGGTGTCCGAATCACAGTGCTGCGTACACCAACGCCGGATACAGCTCGCACAGATACCGCAGCTGGCCGGGCGCCTGCGTGAGCAGGATGGCGAACAGGTCTTCTGCCGGGTCCACAAAAAAGAAGGTGCCGCCCAGGCCGCTCCAGCTGTAGTGCCCGGCCGATCCGGGGCGGGTGGCCTGGCCCGTGGCGGTGCGCACGGCCACGCCCAGGCCAAAGCCGTAGCCGGTGGGCAGGATGTCGCCCGCCACGGGCAGGCTGCCCAGGTGGTCGGCGGTCATGAAGTCCACCGTGGCGCGGCCCAGCAGGCGAACAGGGGCGCCAAGGCCGTTGGGGCCGTCGGGCCCGGGGGCGGTGCCCCGGCCCAGCATGAGCTGCAAGAAGCGCGCGTAGTCGCTGGCGGTGGACACCAGCCCGCCACCGGCCGACTCGAACACGGGCGGCGCGGTCACCTCAATCAGCGGCATGCCAAGGCCGGTTTGCGGGTCGCGCTCAAAGGCTTCGGCCAGGCGGTGCTGCTGCGCGGCCGGTACCGAAAAGCCCGTGTCGTGCATACCCAGTGGGCCAAACACACGGCGCTGCAGGAGGGCGCCCAGGCTTTCGCCCTCGATCACCTCCAGCACCGCACCCAGCACGTCGGTGGCGCGGCTGTATTCCCAGCAGGTGCCGGGCGGGTGGACCAGGGGCAAGGGCCCCAGCGCCGCGACCAGATCGGCGTTGCTGTGGCGGCGCGAGCCAATGCGGGCGGCGCGGTAGGCGTCGGGCACGGTGCCGGCCTCCCATGCGTAGCTCAGGCCGGCGGTGTGGCGCAGCAGGTCGTGCACCGTGGCCTCGCGCTGCACGGGGGCGGTGGTGCCGGTGGCTTCGTCGTATACGCGCTGGCCGGCAAAGGCGGGCAGGTAGTGCGCCACGGGGTGCGACAGCAGCAGGCGGCCTTCTTCCATGAGCATCATCGCCACCAGCGAGGCGATGGGCTTGGTCATGGAATAGATGCGGAACACCGTGTCGGGCGCCATGGCGGGCACCGCCGATTCGGCGCTGGGCGGGCGCTGGTGGCCCACCGCCGTGTGCAGCACCGTGTGGCCCCGGTGGTGGATGAGGGCCACGGCACCGGGCAGCAGGCCCTGGTCCACATGGGTTTGCAGCACGGAGCGCAGGCGGGCGAGGGCGGTGGGGTTCATGGCGGGTGGAAGTGGGTTTTGAGGTAATTTTGGCCGGTAGCGCTAGTGCAAATTACGCTGGCAGCTATCAAAAACAGAGCAAATCTGGCAGACCTTGAATGCGGGTTTCAGGGCGTCGCATTGGCCGCGCGGCTGCGTTCCTGCTCTTGCAGCTCGCGCCATTGCACCTTGCCCGTGCCGGACTTGGGCAGGCTGTCCACCAGCTGCACGATGCGCGGGCTTTTGTAGGCGGCCATGTGTTCGTGGCTCCAGTCGATGATGGACTGCTCGCTCACCTGGCCCTTGAAGGCGTCGCGCAGCACGACCAGCGCCTTCACCGTCTCGCCCCGGCGCTCGTCGTGCGCGGCGATCACACACACCTCCTGGATCGAGGGGTGGGCGTACATCATGGCCTCCACCTCGGCGGGCCAGACTTTGAAGCCCGACGCATTGATCATGCGCTTGAGCCGGTCCACCATGAAGAAGTAGCCGTCCTCATCCACCTGCGCCAGGTCGCCGGTGCGCAGAAAGCGCTTGCCATCCAGCGTCACAAAGCTGTCGGCCGAGGCCTGCGGGTTGTTCCAGTAGCCCCGCATGACCTGCGGGCCGTGCACCACGATCTCGCCAATCTCGCCCGGGGGCAGTTCGGCGAACGTGGCCGGGTCCACCACGCGCGCATCCACGTCGAACACCGGGATGCCCAGGCACTGCGGCTTAGGGCGGTGCGGCGGGTTGATGTGGGTAGCGGCCATGGTTTCAGACATGCCGTAGCCCTCCACATAGTCGAGCCCGGTCAGGTCCTTCAGCTGCTGCGCCACGGCCTTGGGCATGGCCGCGCCGCCGCCGCGTATGGCCTGGATGCTGCTGATGTCGTAGTCGGCGATGCGCGGGTTGGCCAGAAAGTCCACCACCATGGTCGAGATGGCCTGCCAGATCGTGACCTGGTAGCGCTGGATGAGCTGGGCAGCCGCGTCACGGTCCCAGCGCGGCAGCACGACCACGGTGGCGCCCACAAACAGCGGCCCGTTCATGCTGCCCGACAGGCCGGTGACGTGGAACAGCGGCAGCACCGTGAGGTAGGTCGAATCCTGCGTGCGCGCAAACCACTGCACTCCGCCCACCAGCGTGCTCATGGCGCTGCGGTGCGTGTGCATGCAGCCCTTGGGGTGGCCCGTGGTGCCCGAGGTGTAGGGCATCACGCACAGGTCGTCGGGTCCGGTGGTGATGGGGCCGGGGGAGCGCTGCTGCGCCAGCATGTCGCTCCACAGCGTGACGCCGGGGGCATCAATCGCCTGGCGCGGTGCGCTGACGAAAGCAGGCACGGGCAGGTCGGTGGGCACCTGCAGGTAGTCGCTGTAGGCGGCCACGATCAGGTGCTTCAGCTTGCCTTCGCTCCCAGCAGCATCCACCAGCGGCTGCGCCTGCGCGTGCAGGTCCTGCGGCACAAAGGCCACGGTGGCGCCGCTGTCGTGCACGTAGTGGCGAAGCTCGTCGGTGCGGTTCATGGGGTTCACCGGCACCACCACCGCATTGGCGCGCAGGATGCCGTAGAACGCCAGAATCCACTGCGGGCTGTTCTGCATGTACAGCAGCACCCGGTCGCCCGCCTTCACGCCACACACCTGCTGCAAGAAGCCTGCGATGTGCTCGGCCTGCTGCTGGAACTGGCGGAAGGTCACCAGCGTGTCGTAGAACACCAGAAAAGGCTTGTCCGGGTAGCGCGCGGCCGACACCTCGGCGTTGTGGAACAGGTGCGTCTGCGGCAGCGTGAGGTGGCGCGACAGGCCGGGCGGCCAGTGGGCGAGGTGGCGGTCGGACATGGGATACGGAACTCTGGGTTGATTCGTGCGGGGTACAGGTCGGCAAAACAGGGCGCAACTCAGGCGAGGGACGGCCAGCAAGGGCCGCCCCGCAGCCAAGGCCGTCGTCCCCCTGAGGGGGAAGGCGCGCAGCGCCTCAGGGGGCTCAAATCAAGCTGGCGCCACCATCCACCACGATGCTTTCCCCCGTGATGTGTCGCGAGGCGTTGGACGCCAGAAACACCACCGCGCCCTTGAGGTCCTCTTCGCCGCCAATGCGGCGCAGGGGCGTGCGCTCGATCATGGCGGGGCCCAGCTTTTCGATGAGGCCGCTGGCCATCTTGCTGGGGAAGAAGCCGGGGCAGATCGCATTGACGCGAACGCCGTAGTGCCCCCATTCGGACGCCAGCGTGCGCGCAAAGTGCAGCGCGGCGGCCTTGGAGGTGTTGTAGGCAATGGTGTTCATGCCGGGGGGCGTGCCCTTGAGCGCGGCCACCGAGGCCGTGACGATGATCGAGCCCTTGCCGCGCGGGATCATGCAGCGCTTGCCCACTTCGCGCGACAGGAAGAACGGCGCGCTCACGTTCAAGTCCATCACCTTGTGCCAGGCTGCGTCGGGGTAGTCCTCGGCCTTGGCGCCCCAGGTGGCGCCCGCGTTGTTGACCAAAATGTCGATGGTGCCAAAGCGTTCGACCACCTGGTCCACCAGGCCGGGGATGTCCTCGGTCTTTTGCAGGTCGTTCACCACGGTCAGCACCTCGTAGCCCATGCCTTCCAGGTGCTTTTTGGCCTCGGCCAGCTCATCGGCCTTGCGCGCGGTGATGGCGAGTTTGGCGCCCATTTCGCCCAGGGCTTCGGCCATCTGCAGGCCCAGGCCGCGCGAGCCGCCGGTGACCAGGGCGACCTGGCCGGTGAGATCGAAGAGTTGCTTGACGCTCATGGAGAAAACGCTTTCGTGCAGAGAGAGGGTGAAGGTGAATGAATGCCCGATCCCGGGTCCCGGTGGCTCGTGGCGCGCCGGGTGGGGTGAAGGGGGGCGGGGAAGGCGGCGGTGGCCGCCGTGCAGGTCGATTGGTCAGCGCTTCATGCTAGCCCCGCACCCGCCCGGTGTAAAACCGGCGCTGTCACCTTTGAAACTCTGGGCGCTGCCGCTTTTCTCGCCGGGTGTGGGATGGCGCCTACCCCCGCTTGCGGCCACGGCGGATGGACGGATGAGCGCCATGGCCCTAGGCTCGCGGGGATGAACGAGTCTTCCCCGCCCCTAGCGACAACCCCCTGGCTTGCCCGCATGGCCCAGCCCTTGCAGCCGCTGTGGCGCTTGGTGCAGCCGTTCTGGCGCGCCGCGCAGATGTGGTTGGACGCCGACGGGCTGCGCATGAGCGCGGCCATGTCGTTCTACGGCATGCTGAGCCTGGCGCCCCTGCTGCTCTTGCTGGTGGGCGTGCTGGGCTGGTGGGTGGACCGTAGCTACCTGGAGAGCAGCCTGGTCGCCCAGGTGCAGTCGGTGATGGGCCAGCAGGTGGCCGATGTGGTGCGCCAGGCCCTGACCAGCGCCCGGGCGCCTTCAGAGGGGCGGCTGGCATCGATCATCGGTTTTGGGGTCCTGGTCTCGGGGGCCACCGGGGTGTTTGTGGAGCTGCAGTCCGCGCTGGAGCGGCTGTGGCGCAAGGAGGGCTACACGCCGCCCCTGCGCGCCGCGTGGTGGCGCATGGCGTCGCTGCGGCTGCGGGGGCTGGCTTATGTGCTGGCGTTGGGGTTCTTGCTGCTGGTGTCGCTGGCGCTGTCCACCTTGATCCACCTGCTGGCGGGCTGGGCCGGGCAGCGCTTGGCCACAGCCCATCTGCCCGCATTGGCACCCCTGGCGCCGCTGCTGCAGCTGGTCAACGAAGCCATTGCCTTCGGGCTGGCCGTGGCGCTGTTTGTGGGGCTCATGCGCATCGGCGCGGGCCCCAAGCCGTCGCTGCGCTACCTGGTGATGGGCGCCGTGGTGGGCGCCACGCTGTTCACGGTGGGCAAGCAGCTGCTGGCCTGGTACCTGTCCACCGCCGCCGTGGTGTCGGCCTACGGCGCGGCGGGCTCGCTGGTGGTGCTGCTGATGTGGATCTACTTTTCGTCGGCCATCCTGCTGTTTTCTGCCAGTTGCGCCCAGGCCCTGGAGGATGCCCTGCACTCGGGCCCCCGCCGCCCGGCGGCGCTGGCGCGGTGGGCGGCATTGGCCCGTGCGCGGGCGCAGGGGCTGTAAATGTTGGCAACAGTGGGTTTTGCATGGAACACAGGGCATTGCCGTGGCCCCGCTGGCGGCGCGGGCCGTGTCCCGGGCGCTGGCCTGCGATGCAAGTGGGCCCATTGCTCGGGGCCCTGCGAGCCAAAGTTAGCCATAGGCGGCTTACCGCTGCTTACGGTCGCTTACAAAGCGGCCGCACCGCAGTGCCTGTGGCTGTGTACCTTTGCACCATCCGGCCCGTTGAACGACCACGGCCCCCCGCCCCGGCAGGCGCATCGAGCCTCCTCGCGCACCCGCCGCCCTGCGGACACCTCCTACCACATTGCACAAGGAAATGACCATGAACCTGACGGTTTCTACTCCCACCCCGCCCGCAACCGCCGCAGCCCCTGCCGGTTCGGCCATGAAATGGATGTGGGCGGCCATTGGCGTGCTGGGCGTGAGCGTGCTGGCCCTGGGCGCCACTCTGGTGATGCAAAACCGCACGCCCTCGGCGGCCGATGCGGCATCTCCCGCCACTCTGGCCGCCACCCCCCGCACGCCCGAATCCCAGATCATTGATGAAAAACGGGCGCAAGTGCCGGTTGCATCTGGTCAGGGTGCTATGAATAGCGGAGCAAACTACCGTCCGCAGGCGGGTGGCAGCGCAGGCCGATCCGGTGACATGGCGGGCAGCATGGCCCCCGGAGGTGTGGCGCAGCCCGTGCGTGCAGCGGCGCCCCTGTGCCAAAGCTGCGGCCGTGTCGAGTCGGTGCAGGCCGTTCAACAGGCTGCCCCTGCCACAGGCGTGGGTGCTGTAGCCGGTGGCGTGCTGGGCGCGGTGGTGGGCAACCAGATCGGCAAGGGCAGCGGCCGCACCGCCGCCACCGTGCTGGGTGCCGTGGGCGGCGGTTACGTGGGCCACAAGGTCGAGGAGCGCAGCCGCACCCACACGGTGTACCAGATCGCCGTGCGCATGGAAGACGGTTCGCTGCGCCATTTCCAGCGCGCCGAGCCCACGGCGGTGGGCACGCCCGTCGTGCTGCAAGGCAAGGGCTTCCGTGTGGACCAGGGGGGCCAGGCGCGCGCTGCAGACCCCTATGGCCAGCCGCAGCCTCAGCCGGGCGCGGCGCGGGTGTCTGACACTTACTGAGTCAACTGCTTCCAGAAAGACAAAAGCCCGCAGATGCGGGCTTTTGTCTTTCTTGCCTGAGCCTGGTTAGAGAACCACCGGAATCTCGGTCGCAGGCGGCGTGTTGCGGCTGCGTCCACAGCGCACCAGGCCATCGATCATCACCATGCCAATGCCCGGGATGTCGCCCAGCTGCACGCTCTCCAGCAGCGTGGCACCGGCGGTGTGCTGGGCACGGTCCATGAACACAAAGTCCGCTGCGCGGCCCACCTCGATCAGGCCGCAGTTCAGGTTACGGATGCGCGCCGTGTTGCCGGTGGCAAAGCAGAACACCAGCTCGGCCGGGATGTCGGCAAAGCTCGAGATCAGCGCAATCATGCGCAGCATGCCCAGCGGCTGCACGCCCGAGCCGGCGGGGCCGTCGGTGCCCAGAATCACGCGGTGCGGGCACTTGAGTTCGATGGCCGCGCGGGCGGCCTGGATGGCGATCTTCTCGTTGCCGTTGTGCACCAGCTCGATCGCGCGGGACGACTTCTCGCACAGCTCGCACACATGCTTCCAGGGCAGCGAGGTGTGGCCGCCGTTGATGTGGCCGATCACGTCGGCATCGGCCTCCAGCACCACGTCCTTGTCGATCAGGCCAGAGCCTGGGATGGACGGGCCGCCCGTGTGTATGGTGCTCTGGATGCCGTGCTTGCGTGCCCAGGCCACCATTTGCTGGGCTTCGTAGCCCGCCTTGACGGAGCCCAGGCCCACTTCGCCCAGCAGGGTCACACCGGCATCGGCCAGGTCCTTGAAATCCTGCTCGGTCATGCCTTTTTCGATAACCGGGGCGCCGGCGATCACCTTCACACCACCGGGGCGGAAATTGTCGAACGAGCGCTGCGCCGTGATGGCCAGCGCCTTGAGGCCCACGATGTCCTTGGGGCGGCCGGGCAGGTGTACCTCGCCGGCCGAGACCATGGTGGTCACGCCGCCGTTCATGGTCGAGTCGATCCACCCGATCTGGTTCTGGCGCGGCGTCCAGTCGCCAAACACCGGGTGCACGTGGCTGTCGATCAGGCCGGGCGCCACGCAGGTCTGGCGCGCGTCAATCACGGTGTTGGCGTGGTCGGTGTCGCAGTCCTTGTAGCGGCCCACGGCCACGATGAGTCCGTCGTTGACGACGATGGTGTCGGCATCGAGGATGGGGCGGTCCAGGTCGCCCGACAACAAAAGACCGATGTTCTGGATGACGACCTTGCCTGACTTGCCGCCGGCTGCTGCTTCTGCCATGGATTCTCCTCGTGGGGTGGTGAGCGGGGCGCCATGCGGCGCTCCGCAGGGAAAAATCTCTTGTCGATTCAGGCCGTTGCTGTTGCCTTGCCCTTGGGCAGGCTGGGGCCGGGCGCCACGGTGCGCAGCACGCTGTCGATGACGAAGGATTCCCAGTGCGCCAATGCATCGGGCGTCTCCAGGTCTTCGCCCAGAAAGGCCGACAGCGTGTGCCTGTTGGACATGTAGAAGTAGCCCGTGGCGGCGATCAGCAGGTATACGTCGCGCGCCGACACGTCTTTGCGGAACAGTCCCTGCGCCTGGCCGCTTTCGAGCACGCGGCGGATCACCTCGATGGCGGGCGACGAGTATTCGCGGGCGCGCATCGACTTGGAGATGTGCTTGCCCTTGTGCAGGTTCTCGGTGTTGAGCAGCGTGATGAACTCGGGGTTCTTGCGGTAGTAGCCCACCACAAAGCGGATCACGGCCTGCAGTGCCTCGACCGGTTTGGCGGTGTCCAGATCCAGTTTGGATTCCGCATCGTTCATGCGCCGGTAGGTTTCTTCCAGCACCTCGATGAACAGGCCTTCCTTGCTGCCGAAGTAGTAATAGATCATCCGGTCGAAGGACTTGGCTGCCTTGGAGATCTTCTCCACGCTGCCGCCTTCGTAGCCGTAGCGGGCGAACACCTTGGTCGCCGCTTTCAGGATGTTGTCGCGCGTGGTCTGTGCGGCCTGTTCACGCACGCCCGTCTTGCGGGTTGATGCGGAGCGGGGGGACGCGGTCCGGGTCTTGGTGGGAGTGGCAGACATGGCGGGTCCTGGTGGATGACGCGGGCCCCGGGGGAGGGGCCTGCCGGGGGATCACTGCTCTGCGAACGCGCGCTCGATCACGAAGTCACCGGGCTTCGTGGTGTTGCCCTCATTGAAACCGCGCGCTTCCATCATGTGCTTGAGGTCGCGCAGCATCTCGGGGCTGCCGCAGATCATCACGCGGTCTTCGGCGGGGTTGAGTGCGGGCAGGCCCAGGTCGCGGGCGAGCTGGCCGTTTTCGATCACGGTGGTCACACGGCCCTGGTGTTTGAACTCCTCGCGCGTCACCGTGGGGTAGTACTTGAGTTGCTTGGTGACCATCTCGCCCAGAAACTCGTGCTGCGGCAGTTCCTGGGTGATGTAGTCGTGGTAGGCCAGTTCCTTCACCTCGCGCACACCGTGCACCAGGATGACTTCCTCGAACTTCTCGTAGGTCTCGGGGTCGCGGATCAGGCTCAGGAACGGGGCCACGCCCGTGCCGGTGGAGAGCATGTACAGGCGTTTGGCAGGCAGCAGGTAGTCGATCAGCAGGGTTCCCGTGGGCTTCTTGCCCACCACGATGGTGTCGCCCACCTTGATGTGCTGCAGGCGCGAGGTCAGCGGGCCGTCGGGCACCTTGATGGACAGGAACTCCAGGTGCTCTTCGTAGTTGGGGCTCACGATGCTGTAGGCGCGCAGCAGGGGTTTGCCGTTCTCGCCGCGCAGGCCAATCATCGTGAAATGCCCGTTGGAAAAGCGCAGCGCGGTGTCGCGCGTGGTGGTGAAGGAGAAAAGGCGGTCGGTCCAGTGGTGGACCGTCAGGACGCGTTCGTCAAGAAAGGCGCTCATGGTGCGTTAGATGGAAAAGTTGGAAGCAAATACGAAAAAGCAGCTGAAGTGCTGGCCTGGAAACGCCTTAGAACAAGGTTTCCGGGCCGGATGGCTTGTGGCTCGCAACCCTCCATTGTTCCGCATCTCGCAAACACACCTTTCTCGGCGTGGTTGAAGGCCGCCGGACAGCCTGGTTTGGGTGTCGGCACCAAATGCGGACATTCGTCTTTGCGTGCGTCATTTTGGGGCTCCTCATGCACCGTTTTTGGGGGTGCGAAAACACCATTGCAGAGTCTTATTGATTCCGCTACATTGACATCAAATGTAGCGTTCACAACATTTAAGTTAAGTGAATGCTACACAAAATGCAATGCGCATACAAGCACTTGCGACAAGAGCAATGAATGGGCCGTCAAGATGACTGAACACACCAAGACCGATGGGCTGCCGGGCATGGATGCGCCAGATCTGCCGCAGGTGCTGGAGCGCGCCCGACCGCGCAACGACCGCATGAATGCTGCCAAGGTCGAGTGCAATGCGTGCCCGGTGCTGTGCCAGATTTCCGAGGGCCGGGCCGGTGCATGCGACCGCTATGCCAACCATGCGGGCGTGCTGGTGCGGCTGGACCCGGTGGTGTTGCTGCGCAAGACGCTGGAATCCGGCGAGGCCACGCTGGTGCCGTTTGCGGGCCGCGCCGAGGCTGCAGAAGATGCTGGGACCGCAGTGGCTCCTGAACCCGCATGGAACGGCGATCTATTGCTGTCGGAAGAAGTGTTTGTGACAGGCGTGGGATCGTCCACCACCTACCCTGACTACAAACCTGCGCCCTTCATCGTGGGCTCCCAAACCGATGGCGTGGACATGGTCACCGTGGTCACCGAGGGCATCTTCAGCTACTGCAGCTTCAAGGTGAAGATCGACACCGACCGCTTCCTCGGCTCCGAACAGGCCAACGTGCGCTGCAAGGGCGAGGTGGTGGGGCATGTGACCACGGCCGAATACGGCTCGCAGATGCTGTCGCTGGGTGGTGTGCACCACCTCACGGGAGGTACCAAGAAAGAAGGCCGCATCACCGCCGAGATGATGCAGGCCTTGGGCAACAAGCAGGCGGTGGAGTTCACCATCGATGGCGGCTCGCAGCTCATCATCCAGGCCGGGCGTGCGCCCATCGTCAATGGCGTGGCCGAGCAGCGCATGCGCGTGGGCTGCGGCTCTGCGGCCATTGGCATCTTTGCACGCCAGTTCTTTGGCCATGCGGACGAAGTGGTGGTGGTGGATGACCACATCACCGGCGTGCTCACCGAACACCAGGCGGGCCGCTGCCTGGACATGAAGCCATCGGGCATCCAGATGCGCGGGCGCAAGTCCACGCCGGGCCGCTACTTTCAGGTGGCCAACCCGGGCACGGGCTGGGGCGGCACCGACATTGCCGACCCGCTGTCCATCATCGAGGGCTGGGACGAATCCGTGGCATGGCCGGGGCTGCGCCTGTTGATGACCTCCACCACCGGGGAGCATGCCTCCTGGTACGTGCTGGACGCGCAACTCCATCCGGTCGAGGCCGAGATGCCCGCCGAAGTGCGCCGCATCGTGGACCGCATCGGCGAAAACTGCGAGCCCTCGCTCGCGTCCGTGCTGTTCCTCGGCGGTGCAGGCGGCAGCCTGCGCGCAGGCGTCACCGAGAACCCGGTGCTGCTCACGCGCTCCATCAAGAACGCGCTGGTCAATGTGACCTGTGGCGGTGCCCCGGCCTATGTGTGGCCGGGCGGCGGTATCACCGTGATGGCCGACGTGCTGCGCATGCCCGACAACAGCTTTGGCACCGTGCCCACGCCCGCCATCGTGGCGCCCATCGAGTTCAGCATGCGCCGCGCGGACTACGAAGCGCTGGGCGGGCACACCGAACAGATCCGCAGCCTGCGTGACGTGCTGGAGCGCGGCGCGTGGCACAACGACGGTGCACCGCAGGCGCGCGTGTGGCAAACCTTGCCCGCTGCCAATCCGTGGCCGCTGGGTCGCCCGCCTCTACTGGGTTGAGTGGGTCGCACCGTGAACGCCTGCCGCAAGCTCCTGTCCGACGGCCGCTGGCATTTCCAGCATGGCCCGATGGACCTCGTCCTCCAAGCCGAAGGGGCGCGCGACGCCGTGGCCCTGACGCACGAGCGCGCCTGGCAGCGCTTTGAAGGGCTGCTGCAGGAGTTGGTGAACGAACTCTCCGGCCTGCGGGCACCGGTGAGCGAGCGTTGCGCGTTGCAGGGCGTGGTGGCGCGCCGCATGTGGGCCGCCTGTAGCCCTTATCGCGCAGGTTTCGTCACATCGATGGCGGCGGTGGCGGGCGCGGTGGCGCAGGAGATCCTGGCCTGCTACGAACAGCCGGGCATAGACCGCGCCTGGGTTAACAACGGCGGCGACATTGCGCTGCACCTGGCGCCGGGCCAGTCGGTCACGGTGGGGGTGTACGCTGACATCGCCGCACTGAATGCTGCGCAGTTGCGCAACGGTTTGGTGCTGGATGGACAGATCCGCATCGACAGCGCCATGCCGGTGCGCGGTGTGGCCACCAGTGGCTGGCGCGGGCGCAGCCAGTCGCTCGGCATTGCGGACAGCGTGACGGTGCTGGCGCGCACGGCGGCGCAGGCCGATGCGGCGGCAACCATCGTGGCGAACGCGGTGAATGTGGCCGATGTGCGGATTGTGCGCAGGCCCGCATACCAGGTGCGGGACGACAGTGACCTGGGTGTCATCCCTGTCACCGTGGATGTCCCCGCCTTGCCCAAAGAGCTGGTGAGCCGGGCCTTGCACCAGGGGCTGCAAAAAGCGCAAGAATTGCAGTCCAGCGGCCTGCTGTGGTTTGCACTGCTGGCATGCCAGGGCCAGTTTATGGCGACCTCGGTGCCCCAAGCCCTGACGGGAGCGGCGTTGCCGCGGGGTGTAGTGATGGAATCGGAAGTTGGTTCAGTATTTGCTTAACGAATTGCACAGGTCTCCAGAATGATCCAGATACGACGCGTTTTCACCCATCTTGAGGAAATCCGGCACGAATTCGGGCCGGTGGCCGACGTGCCGCTGCTGCGCGGCGCCATCGGAGCGGTGCTGACCAACCCGTTTGCGGGCCGGTACGAGCCCGACATCCTCCCCATGATGGACGCGCTGCAGGACGTGGGGCTGGACATGGCCCAGCGCCTCCTGAAGGCCATGGCGGTGCCTGCCGAGCGCATCGAGACCTATGGCAAGGGTGCCATCGTGGGCGCGGCCGGCGAGCTGGAGCATGGCGCGCTGTGGCATGTGCCCGGTGGCTACGCCATGCGCGAACTGCTGGGCTGGAAGGGCGACCGCAACGCCTACGCCAAGGGCCAAGCCGAAGAGAAGACGGGGCAGCCCGCCAACGCGTTGTCCATCGTGCCCTCCACCAAGAAAGTGGGAGGCCCAGGCGCGGCGCTGGATGTGCCGCTGACCCATATCAACGCCAGTTATGTGCGCAGCCATTTCGACGCGATCGAAGTGCGTGTTCCGGGCGCGCCCTCCGCCGATGAGATCGTGTTCATACTTGCCATGTCCACGGGACCGCGCATCCATGCCCGTGTCGGTGGGCTCAAGGCGGCAGACATCAGCCAGTGGAACGGCCTGCGCTGAGCGGTACGCCCACAAGCACACCATCGAACAAGACAAGACCCCAAGGAGCCAAAAATGCCAGCCAAGATTCGAAAGATCATCGTCCAGACCGACGAAGTCCGCGTGGAAATGGGGCGTGACGTTCAGCCCCCGGTGCGCAAGGCGCTGGCCATGGCCGTGATCGAGAACCCCTTTGCCGGACGTTATGTGGAAAACCTCGACGAACTCATCGCCATCGGCGAGGAGCTGGGCGGTCTTCTGGGCGCTCGCTGCGTGCAGGCCCTGGGCATTGAACCCAGCCAAGCCCAGAGCTACGGCAAGGCCGCCATCGTGGGCGAGGCGGGCGAGCTGGAACATGCCGCTGCCATCCTGCACCCCAAGCTGGGCGCACCCCTGCGTGTGGCGGTCGAGAAGGGCGCCGCTCTGGTCCCATCCAGCAAGAAGATGGGAGGCCTGGGCACGGCCATCGACGTTCCCCTGGGCCACAAGGACGCCGCCTACGTGCGCAGCCATTTCGACGCCATGGAAGCCCGTGTGGCCGATGCCCCGCGGGCCAATGAAATCGTGGTGGCCGTTGTCGTGACGGACAGCGGGCGGCCGTTGCCACGTGTCGGTGGCCTCACGGCCTCTGAAATAAAAGGCGTTGACGGCCTGCGCTGAGTCCGGCGCGCGCACAACACTCACCTGTCCTGTCTTACCCCCGTTCGATCTCTCTCCAACCATCCTTCAGGAGTCTCCCCATGACGATGCGACGAAACCTCATGCGTGCCACGGCTGCGGCTGCATTGGCCCTCACCCTGGCCCCTGTTTTTGCCCAAGGCGTGATCAAGATTGGCGAGGTCAACAGCTACAAGGCACAACCTGCTTTCCTGGAGCCCTACAAGAAAGGCATGGAGCTGGCGGTCGATGAGATCAACGCTGCGGGCGGCGTCAATGGCAAGAAGATCGAACTGATTACGCGCGACGACAACGCCAACCCCGGCGACGCCGTTCGCGTGGCTGAAGAGCTGGTGTCGCGCGAGAAGGTCGATGTGCTGGCGGGCACCTTCCTGTCGAACACCGGCTTGGCGGTGGCCGACTTCGCCAAGCAGAAGAAGTTTTTCTTCCTGGCTGGCGAGCCGCTGACCGACAAGATGACCTGGCAAGGAGGCAACCAGTACACCTTCCGCCTGCGTCCTGGTACCTACATGCAGGCCGCCATGCTGGTGCCCGAGGCCGCCAAGATGAAGAAAAAGCGCTGGGCTGTGGTCTACCCCAACTACGAATACGGGCAGTCTGCGGTGGCGGCGTTCAAGCAACTGCTCAAGGCCGCCCAGCCCGACGTGGAGTTTGTGGCCGAACAAGCCACGCCACTGGGCCGGGTGGATGCTGGCAGCGTGGTGCAAGCGCTGTCGGATGCCAAGCCCGACGCCGTCTTCAACGTGCTGTTTGGCGCGGACCTGTCGAAATTCGTGCGCGAAGGCAACACGCGCGGCCTCTTCAAGGGCATTGAGGTGGTCAGCGTGTTGACGGGCGAGCCCGAATACATGGACCCCTTGAAAGACGAGGCTCCCAACGGCTGGCTGGTGACCGGCTATCCCTGGTACGGCATCAGCACCCCCGCACACAAGGCGTTCGAGCAGGCGTACCAGGCCAAGTTCAAGGACTACCCGCGTCTGGGCTCGGTGGTGGGCTACAGCATGATCAAGTCGGCTGCGGCTGGTATTGCCAAAGCCAAGAGCACCGACACCGACAAGCTGGTCGCAGCCTTCAAGGGGCTGCAGGTAGACACCCCGTTCGGCAAGATCACCTACCGTCCTGAAGACCACCAGGCCACCATGGGCGCGTTTGTCGGTCGCACCAAGAACGAAGGCGGCAAGGGCGTGATGGTGGATTACGTCTACCTGGATGGCGCCGATGCCAAGTACCAGCCGTCCGCAGCCGACGTGAAGAAGTCGCGAAGCGCTGATTGATTCCCTCTGAGGTCTGAGGCGCCTGCCGCGCCTCGGTCCCTGCAGACGCTACCTGCAGTCCGGCACCGCCCGGTTCTGCGGGTGCTGGCTGGTGTTGGCTGGAGCACGGCCGGCTTCTTTCATGGCCTTCGCGCTGGCAAAAACAGTGTGACCAGGCCCTACAGGGTGTATCGAACATGAGTTTTTCGGGTTTCATCGTCCAGCTCATCAACGGGCTGGCGAGTGCGTCGTCGCTGTTCCTCGTGGCGGCGGGTCTGTCGCTGATCTTTGGCGTGACCCGCATCGTGAACTTTGCCCATGGCTCGTTCTTCATGGTGGGCATTTACGTCGCGTACTCGCTGGTCGAGCGCCTGAGCGGTGCCCTGGGCTTCTGGGTGGCCCTGCCGCTGGCCGCGCTGATCGTCGGCGTGCTCGGAGCGCTGATCGAGGTGGTGCTGCTGCGCCGCATCTACAAGGCGCCCGAGCTGTTCCAGCTGCTGGCCACGTTTGCCCTGGTGCTGGTCATCAAGGACGCCGTGCTGTGGCTTTGGGGCCCTGACGAACTGCTGGGCCCGCGCGCGCCGGGCCTTTCGGGTTCCGTCAGCTTGCTGGGGCGGCAGTTCCCCAGCTATGACCTGTTCCTCATCGTGGTCGGTCCGCTGGTGCTGGGCGCCGTCTGGCTGCTGCTCACGCGCACCCGGTTTGGTACGCTGGTGCGTGCCGCCACGCAAGACCGCGAGATGGTGAGCGCCCTGGGCGTCAACCAGGCCTGGTTGTTCACGGCCGTGTTCGCGCTGGGCGCGATGCTGGCCGGGCTGGGTGGCGCACTGCAGCTGCCGCGCGAGCCCGCCACGCTGGAGATGGACCTGCACACCATCGGTGCCGCCTTCGTGGTGGTGGTGGTGGGGGGCATGGGCTCCATCCCGGGCGCGTACGCCGCGGCCCTGCTGATCTCCGAGATCAAGGCCATCTGCATCTGGCTGGGTGTGGTCGACGTGTTCGGCCTGAGTGTTTCATTTTCCAAGCTGACCCTGGTGGTGGATTTTCTGGTGATGGCGGTGGTGCTGGTCTGGCGCCCGTGGGGCCTGTTCGGCCGGCCGCAGGCACCCAGCCGCTATGTGGGCATGCAGGAGGAGCCGCTGCGTCGGCCTGGCAAGGCCTATCTGGTGGCGGCCGCGGTGCTGGGCCTGCTGCTGGCAGCAGCCCCGGTGCTCACCGCGCAGTCGCCGTACACCACGGTGCTGCTGATCGACCTGCTCATCGCAGCGCTGTTTGCGGCCAGCCTTCACTTCATCATGGGGCCTGCGGGCATGCACTCCTTCGGCCATGCCGCCTACTTCGGGCTGGGCGCCTATGGTGCGGCCCTGCTGGTGCGCTCGCTCGGGCTACCCATGGAGATCGCACTGGTGGTGGCGCCGCTGGTGGCCGCCGCCGGGGCGTTTGTCTATGGCTGGTTTGCGGTGCGGCTGTCGGGTGTGTACCTCGCCATGCTGACGCTGGCCTTCGCCCAGATCACCTGGGCCATCACCTACCAGTGGGACAGTTTCACGGGGGGCAGCAACGGCCTCACAGGCGTGTGGCCTGCGGCCTGGCTGGCAGACAAGCGCATGTATTACTGGCTCACGTTGGTGCTGGTGGGGGCAGGGGTGTGGTGGCTGCGTCGCGTGCTGTTCTCGCCGTTTGGCTATGCGCTGCGCGCGGGGCGCGACTCTGTGCTGCGGGCCGACGCCATCGGCATCGACGTCAAGCGCATGCAGTGGGTGGCGTTTGTGGTGGCGGGCACGGCGGCAGGGCTGGCAGGGGCGCTGTATGCGTTCTCCAAGGGCAGTATTTCGCCAGAGTCGCTGGCCGTGGGCAAATCGGTGGATGGGTTGGTGATGGTGCTGCTGGGCGGTATCCAGACGTTGGCGGGCCCCGTGGTGGGCGCGGTCACCTTCACCTGGCTGCACGACACCGTGGCGCGTAACACCGACTACTGGCGCGCCATGCTGGGCGCCATCATCCTCATCCTGGTGCTGCTGTTTCCGCAGGGCATCGCGGGCACCATCAAGCAGATTTTTGACAACATGCGCAACGCCAAGAACACCAAGGAGGGCACGGCATGAGCCTCCTCAAAGTCTCCGGTTTGGGCAAATCGTTCGGCGGCGTGAAGGCGGTGGATGGCATCCACTTCGAACTCGCTGCGGGTGAGCTGCTGGCACTCATCGGCCCCAATGGCGCCGGCAAGTCCACCACCTTCAACATGGTCAACGGCCAGCTGCCCGCCGATGCAGGCTCCATCCAGCTCAACGGTCAGGAGCTGGTGGGCCGCAAGCCGCGCGACATCTGGCGCATGGGAGTGGGCCGCACCTTCCAGATCGCCGAAACCTTTGCATCGCTGACGGTGGTGGAGAACGTGCAGATGGCACTGATCTCCAACGACGGTCTGCTGTTCTCGATGTGGCGCAGGGCTGCCGACCACAAACGCGACGAAGCCCTGGCGCTGCTGGACCAGGTGGGCATGAAGTCGCAGGCCGACCGGCCCTGCAGCGTGCTGGCCTATGGCGATGTGAAGCGTGTGGAGCTGGCGATTGCCATGGCCAACTCGCCCAAGCTGCTGCTCATGGACGAGCCCACCGCCGGCATGGCGCCCAAGGAGCGCAACGAACTCATGGCGCTGACCAAACAACTGGTGATCGACCGCCATATGGCCGTGCTCTTCACCGAGCACAGCATGGACGTGGTGTTTGCCTATGCCGACCGCATGATCGTGCTGGCGCGCGGACGTTTGATTGCCGAGGGCAAGCCGCTGGAGCTGCGCGACCACCCCAAGGTGCAGGAGGTGTACTTCGGCACTGGTAAGACCTTCGAGAAGAAAGCGGCAGCCGCTGCTGTAGAGGCCGCATGACCATGACGACCCACAACCCCAAAGAACTGCTGCTCCAGGCCAAGGGCCTGCAGGCCTGGTACGGCGCCGCGCAAATCCTGTACGACGTGGACCTGGACGTGCGCCGTGGCGAAGTCGTGGCCCTGATGGGCCGCAACGGCGCAGGCAAGTCCACCACGCTCAAGACGCTGATGGGCATGCTGGCCAAGCGCAAGGGCAGCATCCAGTTCATGGGCCGCGACCTCTCCAAAACCGACCCGCACGACGCCGCGCGCCTGGGCCTGGGCTTTGTGCCCGAAGACCGCCGCGTGTTCACCGACCTCACGGTGATGGAGAACCTGGAAGTGGGCCGCCAGCCCGCCCGCACCTGGCCCGACGGCACGGCTGCCCCGGTGTGGACGCCCGAGCGCCTGTTCAAGCTCTTCCCCAACCTGGGCGAGATGCCCCAGCGCCCCGGCGGCCGCATGAGCGGTGGCGAGCAGCAGATGCTCACGGTGGCCCGCACGCTCATGGGCAACCCCTACTTGGTGCTGCTGGACGAGCCCTCTGAAGGTGTGGCCCCTGTCATCGTGGAGCAGATGGCGCACATGATCCTGGAGCTGAAGGAGCAGGGCGTGAGCATCCTGCTGTCCGAGCAGAACATGCACTTTGCCGAGCTGGTGTCCGACCGCGCCTATGTGCTCGAAAAGGGCCAGATCCGCTACCAAGCCAGCATGGAAGAGCTGGCCGCCAACGAAGAGGTGCGGCGCGCCTACCTCAGCGTGTGAAGCAGAAGTTCCCCGGCCCTGGCCCTACCGGGCCGTGGCCGATGTGTCAGTGCGTTCCCAACCGGAGTGTTCACCATGCAAACTGCGCAACGTCGTCGCTTTCTTCTTCAATCGGCCGCGCTCACCGTAGTCGGGGCCGGCCTCCCTGCCAGCTGGGCGGCAGGCAAGATCAAACCCGGTGAGCGAGCGGCGCTCATCGTGGTGGATGTGCAGAACTGTTTTGTCCCCGGCGGGACGCTGCCCGTGGCCAAGGGGGATGAGGTGGTGCCCGTCATCAACCGCATCGCCGCAGCGTTTGAAAACGTGGTGGTCACGCAGGACTGGCATACCCAGGGTCACGCCTCGTTCGCCAGCACCCATGCAGGCAAGAAGCCGTTTGAAACCACCCAACTCAGTTACGGCCAGCAGGTGCTGTGGCCCGATCATTGCGTGCAGGGCACCGACGACGCCGCCCTGCACAAGGACCTCCAGGTGCCCAAGGCCCAGGTGATCCTGCGCAAGGGCTTTCACCAGCATGTGGACAGCTACTCGGCCTTTGAAGAGGCCGACCGCAAGACCTCCACTGGCCTGGCGGGTTACCTCAAGCAGCGTGGCATCAAGACCGTGTTTGTCACGGGCCTCGCCACCGACTTCTGTGTAGCCTGGACGGCGCTCGACGCCAAACGCCTGGGCTTCGAAACCTATGTGGTCGAAGACGCCACCCGCGCCATTGACCTCAACGGGTCGCTCGATGCGGCCTGGAAAAACATGAAGGCCAAGGGCGTCAAACGCATCCAGTCCAGCGATATCGAAGTCGCCTGATGGCGCACTGCCCCGGTGCTTCGGCGCCGGGGTTTGACGGATTCACAACACCCCGCAGAAATGGTTGCGCTGCCGCTCCGCTTGCAGGGAAACTTGCGCACTTGATGTAAGGAGCGTTTCATGAAATGTCGTGGGATGGAGGAGGGGGGCATCGACCGCCGTGCGGTGCTGACAACACTGGCCGCCGCTGCTCTGGGGGCCGCAGGCACGGCAGCCGCCGAGACCGGGGTGACAGACACCCGCATCAAGGTAGGCCAGTCGGCCGTGTTCACCGGCCCGGCCAAGGATTTCGGGGTGGACTACAAGGCCGGCATTGCGCTGGCATTTGACAAGGTGAACAAGACTGGCGGCGTGCAGGGGCGCACGCTGGAGCTGGTGTCGCACGACGATGCGTACGAGCCCAAGAAGACGGCCGAAAACACCGCCAAGCTCATTGACGAAGACAAGGTCTTTGCCCTGATCGGCTACGTGGCCACCGGCAATCTCATCGCCGCCATGCCCCTGGCCGAAAAGGCGGGCGTGCCCATGTTCGCGCCGCTGGTGGGCACCACGTCGTTCCGTACCACGCACAACCGCTACCTGTTCCATGTGCGTGCCAGCTACGAGACCGAGCTGCGCAAGATCGTGGGCCATCTGGCCACGCTGGGCATCAACAACATCGCCGTCATCTATCAGAACAGCGCGTTCGGCAAATCCAACCTCGACACCTGCCTGCAGATCGCCCAGGGCCTGAAGGTGAAGGTGGTGGATTCCGTGCCCATGGAGATCGCCGCCACCGACGCCAAGCCCCAGGTCGCGCAGCTCACCAAGGCCCAGCCGGGCGCGGTGGTGATGATCATGGCGGGCAAGATGGTGGAGGTGTTCTTGCGCGACTACCGGGCTGCGGGCGCCGCGTCGCCGCTGTACACCATCTCGGTGGGCATCACCGACGCACCGGGGTCTGCCCAGCGCCTGAACGGCGGCATCGAAGGGCTGGTCACGGCCAGCATCGTGCCCTCGCCGCAGGCCAGCCGTCTGGCCATCGTGGCCGACTACCGCAAGGACCGCGCGGACGCGGGCGAGAAGATCGACAGCTACACCATGCTGGAGGGCTACATCGTCGCACGCGTGTTTGTGGAAGGTGTCAAACGCGCAGGCAAAGCGCTCACGCGCGAAGGCTTCATCAAGGCCATGGAAGACATGGGCACTACCAAAATCGGGGACTTTCCGCTGGTGTATGGCCCTAACAACCACAATGGCTCCAACTTTGTGGACCTGGAGATGTACACGCGCAGCGGGTCGCTGCGACGCTGACTGAGAACAACCCACCGAGACATGCACGCGCACGCTTCACCCTCCCCGGTCGTTGTCAACGGCCAGCCGTTGGTCCTGCCGCAGAGCACCTTGGCCAGCGCCACGCTGCTGCACGTGCTGCGCAACGACTTGGCCCTCAACGGCCCCAAGTACGGCTGCGGCCTGGGGCAGTGTGGTGCCTGCACGGTGCTGGTGGATGGCATTGCCGCGCGGGCCTGCGTGATCCCGGCGCAGGGCGTGGCAGGCCGCGAGGTGACCACGCTGGAGGGGCTGCCCGGGCGCTGCCGCAGCACCGAAGGACTTCACCCGGTGCAGCAAGCCTTTGTGGATGAGCAGGCCGCGCAGTGCGGTTACTGCCTCAATGGCATGGTGATGATGGCTGTGGCCCTGCTGGAGCGAAACCCTGACCCCGATGAAGCGGCAGTGCGCCGCGAACTGTCGGGCAACCTGTGCCGCTGCGGCACGCATGTCGAAATCATCCGCGCCGTACTGAGCGCGGCGGTGCTGATGCGCGAGGCCCAGGCATGAGCGCCACACCTCACAACGCAGCGCCCCTGCGCGCCCACAGCCCGCTCACCCGCGCCGACTTCCATGCCGCCCAGGGCGTGCTGCTGGTGGTGCGCAACCCGCCGCCTGCCCCGCCACCCGTCAAGGGCCAGCCCGCGTTGGTGGCGGGCAACCCGGCCGAAGGGGTGGAGATCCTGATCGCCGTGTGGGACGACGGCAGCGTGACCGCACTCAACGGCCATGTGGACCTGGGCACCGGCATCCGCACCGCACTCGCGCAGATCGTGGCCGAAGAACTCGATGTGCCGCTGGCGCAGGTGAACATGGTGCTGGGCGACACCACGCGCGCGCCCAACCAGGGCGCCACCATCGCGAGTGCATCTATCCAGATCCACGCCAAGCCCCTGCGCATTGCCGCCGCACAGGCCCGCCACTGGCTGGTGGCGCAGGCCGCAGAGCGGCTGGGCGTGCCGGTGGATCAATTGCAGGTGCGTGCCGGTGTGGTGCAGGTCACGGCAGACCCGTCGCGCCAACTCGCCTACGGCGCGCTGCTGGCAGGCGCACACACCACGCTGGAGCTGGCCGACGCCACACCCACCAAGACGGCGGCCGACTACACCGTGGTCGGCCAGTCCGTGCCGCGCGTGGACATCCCCGCCAAGGTCAGCGGCGAGCTGGTGTTTGTGCACGACATGCGCGTGCCAGGCATGCTGCACGGCCGCGTGGTCCGCCCGCCGTATGCGGGGGCCGACCATGGAGACTTCATCGGCAACACTCTCGAATCGGTGGACCAGCAGTCCATCGCTCACATCCCCGGCATCCGTGCCGTGGTGGTGATCCGCGACTTTGTAGGCATCGTGGCCGAGCGCGAGGAACAGGCCGAGCAAGCCCTGCGCGAGCTGAAAGTACGCTGGAAGGACTGGCCCGGCTTTCCGCGCCAGGACAGCGCCGAGGCGCTGGAGCAGGCCATCCGCGCCAACCCCGCCACCCAGCGCCGCCTGGTGGACGAGGGCGATGTCGAGGGCGCCCTGGCCGCGCTGTCTGTCGACGGCCAGCCCATGCCACGCACCTATGTGTGGCCGTATCAGATGCACGGCTCCATCGGCCCGTCGTGTGCGGTGGCCGAATGGCGCAGTGATGACAGCACGGGCCGCCCGCGCATGACCGTGTGGGCGGGCTCTCAGAACCCGCACGTGCTGCGCGCCGACCTGGCCCGCCTGATGGGCCTGCCCGATGTGGACATTGACCTCATCCGCATGGAGGCCGCAGGCTGCTATGGCCGCAACGGGGCCGACGATGTGGCGGCCGATGCCGCGCTGCTGTCACGCGCCGTGGGCGCCCCGGTGCGCGTGCAGCTCACGCGCGAGCAGGAGCATTTGTGGGAGCCCAAGGGCACGGCGCAGCTCATGCAGGTGCGCGGCGGGCTCAAGGCCGATGGCACCGTGGCGGCGTACGACTTTGAAACGTCCTACCCCTCCAACGGCGCGCCCACGCTGGCCCTGCTGCTCACGCGCACCATCGAACCCGTGGCCCAGGCCTACGAGATGGGCGACCGCACCGCGCGCCCGCCCTACCAGTACGACAACCTGCGCGTGGCCGTCAACGACATGCCGCCCATCGTGCGTGCATCGTGGCTGCGCGGCGTGTCGGCACTGCCCAACTCGTTTGCGCACGAGTCGTATGTGGACGAACTGGCCACGGCAGCGGGTGTGGACCCGGTGCAGTTCCGGCTGCAACTGCTGAACGACCCGCGCGCCGCCGAACTGGTGCAGGCCACGGCCGAAAGGGCGGGCTGGATTCGCCGCACCGGCCCGCAGCAACGCCCGTTGGATGGCGATTGGGTGCAGGGCCAAGGCTTTGCCTACGCCCGCTACATCCACAGCAAATGGCCCGGCTTTGGCGCGGCCTGGGCCGCCTGGGTGGCCGATGTGGAGGTCAACAAGAAGACCGGCGAGGTGCATGTGCGCCGCGTGGTCGTGGGGCACGACGCGGGCCTGATGGTGAACCCCGCCGGCGTGGAGCAGCAGGTGCACGGCAACGTGCTGCAGACCACCAGCCGCGCGCTCAAGGAGCAGGTGACTTTTGAGCCCGTCAAGCAGGCCGTGGACAACCGCGAATGGGGCAGCTACCCCATCCTGAGCTTCCGCGAAGTGCCGGTCATCGAGGTCATGCACATGCCCCGGCAGGACGAGGCGCCGCTGGGCTCGGGCGAGTCGTCGTCCGTGCCGGGCACAGCAGCGATTGCCAACGCGATTTTTGATGCGACCGGCGTGCGTTTCCGCGCACCGCCGTTCACGCCCGAGGTGGTGCGCGCAGGGCTCAACCCCTTGCCCGGTGGCGCAGGCGAGGCGGCTGCAGGCAGCCCCCCACCCACCGAGCAGGCCGAGGTTTTGCCCACGCTGGAGCTGCCCGCACCCACCGTGCCCGCCAGCGCCACCTGGCCCGCAAAACGCAGCCCCTGGGCACGTGCCTTGGCTTTGGTCGCTGGTGGCATCGCCATGGGTGCCGCGCTGCTGGGCTGGCGCCCCTCCATCGCGCCCGTGGTGCAGACGGCGGGTGCGTCGGTCTACAACGCCGCCACCATCGAGCGCGGCCGCCTGCTGGCCGCTGCCGGTGACTGCGCGGTGTGCCACACCGCCCCGGGCGGCACGCCCAACACGGGCGGCCGCGCCATGGAAACGCCCTTTGGCAAGGTCTACACCACCAACCTCACGCCCGACGCGGAAACCGGCATCGGCCAGTGGTCCTTCAGCGCTTTCCAGCGCGCCATGCGCGAGGGCATCTCGCAGGGCGGCAAGCACCTGTACCCCGCGTTCCCCTACACCTCGTTCGCCAAGATGAGCGACGACGACCTGACCGCGCTGTACGCCTACCTGATGGCGCAGCCCGCCGTGCGGGCCGAGGTGCCCAAGACCCAGTTGACCTTCCCGTTCAGCGTGCGCCCCCTCATGGCGGGCTGGAACGCGCTGTTCCACGACGCCACGCCGTTCAAGCCGGACCCAAACCGCCCCCCCGAATGGAACCGGGGCGCCTACCTGGTGCAGGGCGTGGGCCACTGCGGTGCCTGCCACACGCCGCGCAATGCGCTGGGGGCCGAGTTGGGTGGCGCTGCGTTCCTCTCGGGCGCCATGATTGATGGCTGGGAGGCGCCTGCGCTCACCGGCCTGTCGAAGGCGCCCGTGCCCTGGACGGCCGATGCGCTGTATGGCTACCTGCGCCACGGCCACAGCCCGCAGCACGGCAGCGCCTCCGGCCCCATGGCGCCCGTGGTGCGCGAGCTCGCCCACTTGCCCGATGACGACATTCGCGCCATGGCGGGCTACCTGGCCTCGTTCACCGCGACAGACGCTGCTACCCAGCCAGCCGCCCAGCCTGTGTCTGACCCGCAGCAGCGCGCCCAGACCGCCGTGGCCCAGGCCGCAGCGCTCGCGCCGCAGCCCGGCCAGGCCCAGCGTCTGTTCGAGGGTGCCTGCGCCGCCTGCCACCACGATGGCGACGGCCCGAAGCTGCTGGGCGTGAACGTGCCCCTGGCGCTCAACAGCAACCTGCACAGCGACCGGCCCGACAACCTGCTGCAGGTCATCGTGCACGGCATCCGCGAGCCCGCCGCGCGGGACATCGGCTTCATGCCCGGCTTCGGCCACGTGCTCAGCGACGCGCAGATCACCGAGCTGGCGGGCTACATGCGCCAGCGCTACGCCCCCGACCGCCCGGCGTGGCGCGATGTGCCCGGGGCATTGGCCCGCGTGCGGGCGGGGCCTGCGCATCCTTAGAGCGGCTAACAAAACTCTTCTGGCGTTGTTGCTGTGTCTTGTCGTACTGCTCGTACTGCCTCCGACACAGCGCCTAGCCAGAACCGCTTCGCTGAGTTTTGTTAGCCGCTCTTAGACGGTGCCGACGACCCTCCAGGCCATATCTGGGGGATCGTCAGCACGTTTTGAAGCTTTTTGGTGCTGATGCGCTAGTGGAATATGCGCAAGCAGCTATCAAAAGTGGAGCAAATGGATCATCCGTAGGCCCCGTGTTCAGCCCGACAATCAGGCTGCACCACCGCCCAGACACCATGACCGCTGCCGCTCCCTTGCCATCGCACAGCGCCCTGCGCACCCCACACCGGCGCGTGCAGCGCATTGGCGGGGCCGCAACGCTGGTCCTGTGTTGCCTGGCCCTCACGGCCTGCGGGCCGGACGTGCAGGGGTCGCCCAAGCCGCCTGCGGCGTTTGGCCCCGTACAGAGCAGCTGGTTCGGCTGCCCGTCCCTGCAGGGGGTGTACGCCTGGCCGCCGGTGGCGCCCGCGGGCGTGCGGGGCAGCCTGCCGTTTTTTACCGGCTCGGCCGAGATGCAGGTCTGGGTGCAGCAGCAGCGCGGCGAAACCACGCTGCGCACGCGCACCATCAACCGCGCGCGCAACGTGCGCACTTCGCTCACCCGGCAGTGGAGCCTGGTCACCTACAGCGGCGCGCAGGCCCGCTGCAGCTCCGGCATGCTCGACCTGGCTCCGCAGACCGCGCCGTCCGGCAACGAGCCGGGGGCCTCTGGCGTGCTGCAGGGCTTCAGGCTGGCGCTGCTCAAGGACGGCGGCCTGGCTGTGGGCAAGCGCACCCTCACTACCGGCAACAAGGGCTCGTACTTTTCGTGGGGTGGGCAGTCCTACGGCAGCTACGACGCGCCCGATGTGGAGACCTGGACCTGGTTCAAGCTGGCCCGCACCGCTGCGGGGGACAGCGAGCCGCCGGTCATCGACGCCTACGTGCCCGGGGCCACCTCTCCATAAGCCCCTTGGTTGCAGAGCGGCGCGCGAAAAAAGCCGCGAACTTCCCCGTTTATCGCGCTACCGCCTGCGCTGCCACCTCGGCACAGTTGCATCGGGGCTTGGTCCATGGCGGGGCAGGCCCGGGTGCCCGCCTCTTTTTGTAGTGGCAGGCGCCCATGTCATCGGCCAGCCTGCGCGGCAGGCCGCCCACTGTTGCCGTTCAAGGAGAAGACCATGCCCGCTAGCGAAATTGAAATCCACGCGATCGTGCTGCGACTGCTGCGTGAAGGCTATACCGCCCTGACCGCCGCCCAACGCCGGGTGGTGGACACGCTGATGGCGGTGTGCTGACGCCGGCCTGCGGGCTGTTCGAAGGCCCCACGGGGCTGTTCGCGATCCGTTTGAAGTCTTTTGGGCCGGATGCGCTAGTGCCCATTGCCTGAGGCGCTATTAAAAATGTAGTGATTGCAGCTCGGCCTGCATCGCCTGCGCAATCAGGCGCATGTCGTGGTCGCTGACGGCAAACAGCCCAAAGCGGAACTTGCTGCCCCAGCGGTGGCGGTCGTCCACAAACTCGAAGTCGTCCAGCAGCGGTGCAATCGCTGCCTCACGCGCAGGCACATAGGCCACATCCCGCCGCGAGGGCACAAACCCGCCGCCCATGTCAAACGCATAGGGGGCGCCCGGCAACACGATGCCGATGGAAACAAACGCCTGCAGCCGGTCCTTGCCGCCCATCGTGACGGTGGGCGCGTAGTACGCAACACGGTCGCCGGGGCGTATGCGCTGCAGGGGCGCCACCTTGCCGTGGCATACCTGCATGTAGCCCGCGCCTGGCGTGGCGCAGCCCCGGCGGGCGTGCTGGGCGCAGGCCACCGCGATCCAGTTGCGGCGCGGGGCGGCTGCAGGGGTCGCTGCCGGCAGTGGCATGTCGCTGCGCGCAGGCTCGGCATCCGGCCAAAGGGGGTGTTGCAGCAGGGCGTCGGTCATGAGAAAAGCTCCTGGTCAAAGAAGCCACCGATGGTGCGGGCCTGCTGCTGACACCGCAGTGTCAGTACCTTTGCAGCATCCCTGTGCGCAGCGCAGCGCAACGCCTCAGACCAGCTGCCCCCACTGCCACAGCGCAAACCCGCCCAGCAGCAGGGCCGACGCCCGGTTGATGCGCAGGCGCCAGGCGGGTGTAAAACGCTGGCGCTGGTAGGCGATCGCACTGGTCAGCAGCAGCCACCAAGCGGCAGAGCCCACCAGCACGCCCGCCACCATCCACAGCGGCGACGGCAGGCTGGGCCGGCCGCCGCCCAGCGAGCCAAACACCGCAATGAACGACACGATGGTGGCCGGGTTGGCCAGCGTCAGCGCAAACGTGCCCGCCGCCAGGCCCAGCAGGCCCCGTGCGTCGCGCGCCGGGGCGGCGGTGTGGGCCACGGGCGCGTGCCAGGTGCGCCACGCCAGCACCAGCAGCAGTGCGCCGCCGCCCAGTGCCAGCGGCGTTTTGGCCTGCGTCAGCCCGTCGATGAGCCAGCGCACGCTGAAGGCGCCCACGGCGCCATACACCGCATCGGCCGCGGCGGCGCCCAGGCCGGTGGCCAGCCCGGCCGCAAGGCCCCGCTCCAGGGTGCGTTGCATGGTCAGCAGGCCAATGGGGCCCACAGGGGCCGCGATGAGCATGCCGATGACGGCGGCTTGCAGAAACACGGTGATTGAAGTGAAGTCCATGCACCGATGCTAGGGCGGCGGCGGGCGGTGGAGAATGCAGAAAGTTCGGCGGATCCCGCATTGGGTTTCGTTTTTTTCTGTGCCAATTGATAAAGGCTTTTATGGAAGTCGATGACAAAGCCTGGCGCCTGATCAGCGCGCTGCAGGCCGATGGCCGCGCTTCGCTCAAGGAACTGGCCGAGGCCGTGGGCCTGTCGGTGCCCGCCACGCTCGAGCGTCTGCGCCGCCTGCAAGAGGCGGGCGTGGTGCGCGGCGTGCATGCCGATATCGACCCCGCCAAGGTCGGCTACGGCGTGCGCGCGGTGGTGGGCATCAACGTGCCGCAGCCCGGCAAGAAGGCGCTGATCGACAAGCTGCGCCAGTCGCCCCAGGTGCTTGAGTGCCACCATGTCAGCGGCAACGACTCGTATGTGATGCAGGTCGTGGCGCGCGACCTGCCCGATCTGGAGCGCTTCTTGGGCGACATCAATGGCTATGGCGAAACGCGCACATCCATCGTGTTCTCCACGCCCATCCCGCTGCGCGGCCTGGCCCGGCCGGAGGCGGGCTGACCCACCCCTCAGAACGTGATCTTCACCGACGCCGCACTGCGCTGCGCGTCGCCATGGAACACGGCTTCGATGTTGTTCCCATCCGGGTCCAGCACAAAGGCCGCGTAGTAGCCGGGGTGGTAGGCGCGCTCGCCCGGCGCCCCGTTGTCGGTGCCGCCGTGGGCCAGCGCAGCGCGGTAGAACGCATCCACCATCGCCCGGTCCTGCCCCTGGAACGCCAGGTGCGTGCGGCCTGTCAGGTGCCCTTGCGCGGCCACGCTGTTGGCTGTGGAGACAAACAGCTCATCCGCCCAGAAGTAGTCCTCGGCCGTGCCGCCCATGGGCACGTTCAGTGCGTCGAACACGGCCGCGTAGAACCTGCGGCTGGCGGCGAGGTCGCGCACCACGAGCTGGATGTGGTCGATCAGCCGGCCTCGGTGCAGTTCCTGTGCTTCCATGGGGTCTCCTTTCGGTGAGAGGAATCGGTGCCAGGACTCAATCGGGCGCATGCAGCCCGACACGGTTGCCATCCAGGTCATGGATGTGCGCAAAGAACCCCATGCCCGGCGGCAGCGCCTGGCGCGGCAGCGCTACGCGGCCGCCCTGGGCCACCGCGCGCTCCAGCGCGGCGTCGAGCGAGGGCGAGGCGTCCAAGTACACCAGTGTGCCGCTGTCCGATACCCTCGGCGCCGTGGGGCCCATCATCAGCGCGCCGCCCGCGCCATCGGCTTCGGGGTCGTAGGCAAACACGGCGCCCTCGCTCGGGCCCATGTTCTCGCGGCGCATGGGCTGGCCCAGCACGGCTTCGTAAAAGGCCTGGGCGCGGTCCAGCTGGGTGGTGGGGATCTCAAACCAGGCGATGGCGTTTTTCATGGGGGCTCCTTGTGTGGGGAAGAAAGAAGCCTCGATGGTGCGCAGGGGCTACTGACAGCGGCGTGTCAGCAGCGCGCAGTGGCGCGAATGTCAGGAGGGCCGCCGGCCCCTTGCGAACAGGCGCACGCCGGGCAGCACGACATCAGACAGAAGCTCAGGCGGCAGAGCCTTTGCGCAGCATGGCCTGTAGCGATGCTTTGCCGAGGCGGTGTTGAGGTGCTGCCGTCCTGTGCGTTGCCCTCAGCGTTTTGGCGGCGCGGAGCGGGTTGTCAATACACCGCAGGCGGGGAGCCGGTCATCGCCCACTGCCGCGCAAGCTGCTCAGCCAACTGCTGGCGCTGGGCATAGCGCCGCGCATACATGGCCCGCTTTTGGGTGGGAATATCCGCGGCTGCGCGCTCGGGCAGTGTGCGGGGCAGGTCCCAGTAGCCATGCCCCTGGCGCAGACCGCCTGCTTCTTGCCATAAGGCGCGGTAGTCAAACGTGAACCCCTTGCCAGGGGCTCGGTTGCGTTGCTTGATCTGGTAGTCGGGGTCGATGCCCTGTATGTGTTCTATGCCCCAAAGCTGGCACAGCATCACGAAAACATGGAGCAGCAGCGTGGCCGGCCGCAAGCCATGGGTGCGCTTGGTCAGCATACGAATCCGATCCTGTGTGTCCTCGTGGGATTTTTGCAGCCCTTGGAGCGATGCGACCAGCACATGGCGGTTTGCCAGAAACCCGAAGCTCAGGTTGAACAGCGCAACGCCCTGCGCGTCCACCAGCGTGAGCGCCCAAAGGCCTTCGTGGCAACAGATGCGGTTTCTGCCCAGGTGAATGGCAAAGTCGTTAGTCTGGCACAGCGCAATGCGCTCACCATGGCGCAAGCGTTCGCAGCGATCGGGCCCGAAGACGGCATGGGCCGCAGCCAGATCGGTTCCACAAGCGGTGAGGCGCTTTCCCACGCCCCAGCGCTCGTCCAGGAATGCACGCCATGGAATGAAGTACAGCGTGGGTTCGGCGCGGAACATGGTCGCCCACTCGGGCAGGGTGGCCAGCTGGCGTGCAAACCGCCGGCGGCTTTGTTTGGAAAACCACATCCGCAGGCCATATTTCAAACCTTCGCCGGGGCGCTCGGCGCGTTGCGCACCCAGAACCTCTTCCATGCCGGGCCAATAGGGAGAGGGGGCGGTGGCGTGCCGCCAAGCGCGATGCAGGGGTTGCGCAAGGGTGAGGTGGGCCATATCCGGCTACAGAAGCAAAAGTTTCGCAAATGTACCGTTTTGTAAATACAAGTAAATTAAAGTAAACCCGAGTAAGCGAAAAACCGGCGCTGCCAGAGGCATCAGCGGCCTTGTTCGCTACGGTGCGGGGAAAAAGGGGTGACTGCAACGCATCACCTTAAGCCAGGCGGTCAGTCAGCAGGCCGAGGGCGAGACGCCGCCACCTGCGCCCGAAACGCACGTGGCGACAGCCCCGCGTCGCGCGTGAAGGCGCGGGTGAAGTACGCCGGGTCGGCATACCCAAGCGTGTAGGCAATGGTGGCCACGCCCAGGTGCGTGTAGGCCAGGTTGCGCCGCGCCTCGCGCATCAGCCGCGCCTCAATCAGCCGCTGGGCCGACACACCCGTGGTGGCCCGCGCCACACGGCTCAGGTGCGTGGGCGATACGGCCAGCGCGCGCGCGTAGTCCGCCACCTGCCAGTGCTCCAGAAAATGCGCCTCGATCAGCACCTCCAGCCGCTGCACCAGGCTGGACTCTGGCGCTGCCGCGTCGCCCGGGCTGTGCTCTTCCATCGCGCGGGCCACCCAGCCCAGCAGCGTGGCGCTCAGGCCCCGCAGCACCAGCGCACGCGCCTTGGCGCGGCCCGAGAACTCCTGCCAGACCTGGCCCATGGCCTGGTGCAGCTCCGGCGGCGCAGGCGCCACGGCGGGCCGCGCCAGGTCGCGCCGCACATCGCCCACGCGCACAAAAATCTCGTCCATCAATTCATCGGCCAGCGTGGCCACCCAGCCTTGTGTGTGCTGCGTAAAGCGGAATGCGTGCACATGCCCCTGCGGCACGTTGATGAGCGCACCGGCAAACAGCCCAATCCGCTCGCCATCCAGGTGCGCCACGCCCCCGCCCGACGTGATCAGCAGCACCTGGTGCAGCCGCGTGTGCCGGTGCGGTGCCAGCTCCCAGTCGTGCAGCGCCGACCGCTCGGCAATCGTCTCGCAGTGCAGCACATCGGGCAGGTGCTGCGACTCGCCAAACAGGCTGTAAGAGCGGATGCCATCGATGTTCGAAAAGTGCATGTTCTGGCTCCATCCGTCCATTCAACGCGGCGACTGTGCCACGTATCTTTGGGCGGTCGTTTTGACCCATGTCATCAACCCCACAGAGCGGCTCACACAACTCAGCGCAGCGGCCCTGGCTAGGCGTTCTGCCGCAAACAGTACAAGCAGTACGGCAAGGCAGGACAACAACGCCAGGGGAGTTTTGTGAGCCGCTCGCCACAAAGGAGACACCATGAAAACCCAGGTTTGCATCATCGGCGGAGGCCCCTCGGGCCTCATGCTCTCGCAGCTCTTGCACCTCAAGGGCATCGACACCATCGTGCTGGAGCGCCAAAGCCGCGAATACGTGCTGGGCCGCATCCGAGCAGGCGTGCTGGAACACGGCTTTGCCGCACTCATGCGCGAGGCCCAGTGCGGCGAGCGCATGGACCGTGAAGGCGAGATCCACGACGGCTTCATCATCGCCCACGACGGCCAAATGGACCGGGTCGATTTGCACAAGTACAGCGGCGGCAGCTCCGTCGTGGTCTACGGCCAGACCGAGCTGACGCGCGACCTGTACGAAGCGCGCGACCGCATGAAGGGCGTCGTCATCCACAACGCCGAAGACGTGCAGCCACACGACCTGAAAAGCGCCAACCCGTATGTGACCTACCGCAACGGCGACGAGGTGGTGCGCATCGACTGCGACTTTGTCATCGGCGCCGACGGTTTCCACGGCGTAAGCCGCAAGTCCATTCCGCGCGACGTGCTCAAGGAATACGAGAAGGTGTATCCCTTCGGCTGGCTGGGCGTGCTCTCGCGCACCAAGCCCGTATCGCCCGAGCTGATCTACGCCAAGCACGAACGCGGCTTTGCGCTGTGCTCGCTGCGCTCGCAGGTGCTGAGCCGCTACTACATCCAGGTGCCGCTGACGGACACCGTGGAAGACTGGTCCGACGAAGCCTTCTGGGCCGAGCTCAAACGCCGCTTGCCCGCCGAAGTGGCCGAGCGCCTGATCACCGGCCCCTCCATCGAAAAGTCCATCGCCCCCCTACGCTCCTTCGTGGCCGAGCCCATGCGCTATGGCAACCTGTTCCTCGCGGGCGACGCCGCCCACATCGTGCCGCCCACCGGCGCACGGGGCCTGAACAGTGCTGCATCCGACATCTACTACCTGTACCACGCCATGGTCGCGCACTACAAGGATGGCGACAGCACCGGCCTCGACAAATACTCCGAAAAGGCCCTGGCCCGCGTGTGGAAGGCCCAGCGCTTCTCGTGGTGGATGACGACCATGCTGCACACCTTCCCCGAGTCGCTGGCCTACGACCAGAAGTTGCAGGACACGGACCTGGCGTACCTGTTCTCGTCGGAGAAGGCGCTGGGGTCGCTGGCGGAGAACTATGTGGGGTTGCCGTTCTGAGCATCCGGTAGCAGCACGCCACCCAATCAAAGGCCTGCATGGGGTTCCCTCATGCAGGCCTTCTTGAATGTACCCGGTCGGCACTGTGTGCAAGTGGCGATCCGTCTGCTCACGCGGCGCGCCCTGCGGCCTGCGCACTGCGACCAAATACAGCCGCACGAAAAGCCGTTTTCCATGCAGATGCCTTGCACGGCAATCCTCATCTGCTACGGCAAATTTAAGCAGAACTGATGCTTACGCCAGCACAGCAGGCCCGATAGCATCGCACCAAGTTTTCAGATCATTTGCCCAGTGTGCCGGTGTGAGATTCGGCGATGGCTTGAACACGATGAAGCTGCTGACGCAGCGTTTTGAGGCCGCGCGCTTTACGACAGATAGTGGCAATCAACAGCCAGGAAAATCTCAAAAATGGATTGGGTCCCGATAGTCTTCATTGTGTTCAAAGTGGCCGTGTTTGGCACCGGCATGTTCTTTGCCATCAAGTGGCATTACGACGAAGGGAAGAAGGCGAAAAGCGAAGCTAGCAGAGCGCAAGGGCCGGTTGAACGCACACCGACAGAGTGAGTTGAGACACATGCGGATGTAAACTGAGAGATGCTGCAAAGCAGGTATTTGGAGGGGGTGGCGGCTTCAGGCTGATCTGAGTTACCCACGTCATGCAACCTGTGCGACCGCTGTGACGGTTAGCCGCACACGCCGCCGCTATCCTGCTGGGCCTGCTTGAGCAAGCCCGTCAGGCGCAGAACGGTCTGGACTCCAGAGCTCCGCAGATCCGCCTTCCAGAGGTAGTAGTCGATGCGGTGTACCTGCATCATTTTGTGCGTTCGTCAGCGCTGTGCTGCTGCTCGTGGCGCTCGCCCCATTGTCCGCGAAGCCATTTCGTCGCCACCCATCAGCGTTTATGACCGGAGATGGATTGACCTCGTCTAAACTTGTGTCTCCGAACATAAAAAGACGGTGCTTGAGCATGGAAAGCGGGACACGGGCAACGATGAAATCATCACGATAGCGTCGAGGCAGAGCAGCGCCCCTGGGCAACGAAGAATGCCAGTACCCAAGATCCGGGGGAGCGCGATATGCAGCCGTCACTGGCACCCATACTACAAATTGTCGAAGTGATTGGCCAAGCAGAACAGGGTATGTCGTTGCCCTACCTCTGCCGGGCTGAGGACGGCAATCTTTACTACGTTAAAGGGCTGCAGACCAACCGCTCTAGCTTGTGGGCAGAGTGGATCAGCGCTCATATAGCCTCGGCATTCGGCTTGGCCATTCCGCCATTCAGTCTGGTACAGGTGGACGAAATGCTGGTCGATGAGTTGCCGCCTGAGCTGCGCAACATTGGCTGTCTTCCCGCCTTCGGCTCCCGTCAACACCCTCACGCGTCTTGGCTCGAACTGAGCAAGGCCAAGGACGTGAGCCTCCAAGCCAAACAGGACATCCTAGTGTTCGACTGGTGGGTTAAAAACCCGGATCGTGCGACAGGCAACCCGAACTTGTTGTGGGATGCGGACCAGCTCAGCGTCGTCGTTATCGACCACAACCAAGCGTTTTCTCGGGACTTCGATACCCAGCAATTCCTGCAAGATCATGTCTTCGCAGAGCAGTGGCCTGCCGTTGTGGAGGATCTGGTGACACGAGACGCGTTCATGCAACGCTTAGCGGACGTACTCCATTATGCGGAGAAAGCTCGTCTAACCGCGCCGCCGGAGTGGATGTGGGAAAATCCAGAATTCGACTTACCTACGCGTTTCGATCTCGACGCGTCGCTTCGAACGCTATCGCGTTGTACAACCCTTGACTTTTGGAGGACGGAATGAACAAGTTCGCTTGCCGCTATGCCGTGCTCCAACTCGTGCCCCACCGAGAAACGGGTGAGTTTGCCAACGTGGGAGTGGTGATTGTTTGTCCGAACACAGGGTATTTTGGGTTCCAGCTTCAAACGCGCAAGTACAAGCGTGTCACCGACTTCTTCGATGCCTTACCCAGGCATGTTTATCTCAACGCGATCCAGGTCATGCGCCTTGAGTTGATGCGCATTGCGGGCGTTGTCCAAGCAGCGCCCGAGAACAACCGCGCAGACTATGTGAGGAAGGTTTTTGATAGCCTGATTCATCCTCGTGAGTCGCTCATGCGCTTCAGCGCCGCACGAGCCGTAATCACTGAAGACCCTGAGGCCGAGCTCAAGCGCCAATTTGATCACCACGTGGATCGAGCATTCGTGACCCAAGAATACGTGGAACAGACAATTGAGCGGCGTGTCAGGACGCTACTCGATGGGCTCGATCTACCGGAACCCTTCAAGGCAGGCAAGGTAGGCGACGAGGATATTTATGCTCGATTCCCTTTGATTCAGCTGCGAGGTGGTCAAGTCGCTAAGGTGATCAAGCCATTCAACTTGGCTCAAGACGAGCCGATGGGAATCTATGACCACGGTGGCACATGGTTGCAGAAGCTCCGGCGTCTGAGAGTGCACGGCTTGCTACCGACCAACGTGCTTTTTGCCGTAGCCGGTCCTCCTGAAAGCGATGTCAAGCGCTTCACCGCGTTCACCGAGATCTGTCTCGAACTGGAAGCTGAGGGTGTGACGCCAGTGGGAGAACACAACGACGCCAGCATCGAAGAGTTTGCATTGAGCTGACGACGGCTGGTCGCCCGGGCTTTCTGCGTCGAGCATTGCCTGTCTGTGACGTGCCAATTGATCAACGGATGACTGCAATGAGCCTCACAGCGTTCATCCGAAGCGAAGGCGAGCGCCGAATGTTCGAGATCACTGCACAGTTGTCAGTGAATCAACCGGACTGCTTATCACTGGTAAGCAACGCGTGCCGGTAACGATGAACGCCTACGACCTCAACAAACAGGTCTTCCGGTCAAACCCTCATGCAAAGAAAAAGCCCGGCAAATGCCGGGCTTTGCTGTTTCAAGCAAACATCACTTGCAGCTAAAACTGCTCGCACTCTCCACATCCCCCGTCCCGTTGTAGCGCGCCACCTTCGGGTACACACACAGCGGCCGCGTGCGGTTGGCCGACCAGCTGGCAGGCAACTCGGCATTCACTAGGTTGGCCCCCGCGCCGCGTGCCTTGGCCGTCACGCTCTCTGGCGCCTTGCCTTGTTCCACCCAGGCCACCAGCGGGGCCAGCATGTCGAACTGGTCGGTGGCCTGGCCGCCGGAGCAGTGGTTCATGCCCGGCACCAGGAACAGGCGCGCAAACGCATCGGCCTTGCCGCTGTGGTTGGCCTGCAGGCGGTCCATCCAGTTGGCGGTGTCCATGGGCGAGAACACGCCGTCGGCCACGCCGTGGAAGACGATCATCTTGGCGCCCCGGTTCTTGAGCGCGCTCATGTCCGTCTCATTGGGCGGGGTCATGTAAGACCAGGGCGACTCGGTGTACGTGGTGTTGGTGGCGAACATCTTGGGGTAGTCCGTCTCCATGCTGAAGTTCAGCGCGTACTGCAGGCCCGTGGTGGCGCCAAAAGCGGCCACGGTGGATGGGGGCGAGGTGAAGATGAAGGCCACTGCACCTGCGTCACGCGTGGCGGGCGAGCCGAAGTGCCAGGACGCGAAGTTGGCGCCCGCGATGCCGGGGTCAAACCAGGTGCCGGTGTACAGCGCTTCGCCCTTGCTGTTCTTGGGGCCCGCAAAGATGCTGGCCAGCACGCCCTTTTGCTCGCTGGTGATGCAGCTGCCGTCGCGGGCGCCGGTGCAGGTGGGCACGTCGGTCTGCAGGTTGAAGGCGGCCTGGCAGGCGGCCACGTCGTTGACCTGGCCGTCGGTGGCGCCGTCCAGCGCGTCGCACTTGGCGACGATCTTGCTGCTGATGAGCTTGAACTCGGCCGGGCTCACGGCGGTGGTCAGGTCGGGCAGGCCGCTGGCGTCCTTGGTGGATACCTTGGCGTATTGCTGGGCCTTCCACAGCTGCGTGGTGGCGGCCTTGGGCAGGTGAAAGCCGGGGTTGCCTGCCAGGATGCCGTCGTACTGCTCGGCATAGCGCGACGCGCCCACCATGGCGTGGCGGCCGCCGTTGGAGCAGCCGGCCAGGTACGAGCGGTCGGGCGCCTTGCCGTAGGCGCTCTTGATGAGGTTCTTGGCCATGGGGGTGAGGGTGCCCACGGCCTGGTAGCCGTAGTCCAGCCGGGCCTGCGGGTCCACGCCAAAGAAGGGCGTGGGTGCGCTGTGGCCTGCGTCAGAGCTGAGCACCGCAAAGCCTTGCACCAGGGCTGGTGCCACGGGGGCGCCACCGCTGACCGAGCCCAGCGCGGTGACCACGCTACCGTCCAGGCCGCCGTTGGCCTGGTGCAGAAAGCGGCCGTTCCACGCCACGGGCAGGCGCATTTCAAAACCGATGGCGTAGCTGGCGCCGTCCACGGGGCCGGTGCGCTCTTTCATCTTGCCTTTGACGAGGCAGTGCGCGGGCGCCTGGGTGGTCACGCCCTGCACGGTGATGGGGCCCGCGGGCACTTGTTCGGCCGAGGTGATGCGCGTGTCGGGCAACGCCAGGCTGCTGGCCAGCGTGGCGCAGGACTGCAGGGTGGCCGGTGTGGCGGCGGAGAGCTGGGGCAGGGCGGCATCGGACGAGCCGCCACAGCCCATGAGCAAGGCAGCGGCTGCGGCCGAGAGCGCCAGGGGTTGGTGGGCACGCATCCGGTTTCTTCTCATCTTCAAGCGCATGGTGTTGTCTCCAGTGGTTTTTCGAGGCGCAGGAAAGCCCTCAGCGCGGCCTCAACACGCTGTGGGAGGGAGATCGATGGAAGGTGTTTTGCTACTGAATCAGGAGCTGCAGGCGCATGTAAATCATGCGCTTGTAGCCTCCTGGGGCCTGAATTCAAACGCCTGGGCAATGCGCTGGCGCAGGATGGTGGTGCGCAGGTCGAATTCGGGCAGCACCCACTGGGCGAAGGCCTGGGCGGGTGGGGTCCAGCGGTCTGTGGCGGCCGTAGATTGCTGCTCCGCGCGGTGGGGGCGGGCGGCGCCGATCTGGGCCCAGGCCCATTCCAGTAGCACCAGCGCCACGGCGCGCAGGTAGTCGTCGGCCACCCAGTAGGGCAGTTCGGGGTCAGACTGGGCGGCAATCGCCAGGGTCTGGGTGATCTCCACCAGGGCATGGCGGCGTGCGCTGGCGGCGGCGCTGGGGGCTGCGCCGGGCAGTGTGGTCAGCAGCGTTGCCAGGCCCTGGCCGCCATCGGCCAGCACCTTGCGCACCAGCAGGTCGATGGCCTGGATCTCGTTGGTGCCCTCGTAGATCATGGCCACACGCGCGTCGCGCACGATCTGCTCGATGCCCCATTCACGCACATAGCCGTGGCCGCCAAACACCTGCAGGCAGGCGCTGGCGCCGTGGAAGGCCTGGTCGGTGAGCGCGGCCTTGAGCACGGGCGTGACCAGCGCGCACCAGCGCTGCGCGGCGGCGCGTTCGCCCGCGTCGGTGCTGTGTTTGGCCCCATCGAGCTGCAGGGCCGTGTGGTAGGCCAGCACGCGGCCGCCGTCGATCCACGCGCGCTGCGTGTGCAGGATGCGGCGGATGGCGGGGTGGTCTTGAATGAGGCTGGTGTCCTTGGCGCCGGGGGCGCGCATCTGGCGGCGCTCGGCGGCGTAGGCGCTGGCCTTTTGCCACGCGGCCTCCAGCAGGCCGATGCCTTGCAGGCCCACGTGCAGGCGTGCGGCGTTCATCATCACGAACATGGCGTTCAGGCCCTTGTTCGGCTCGCCCACCAGCCAGCCGGTGGCGTCGTCAAAGCGCATCACGCAGGTGGGGCTGCCGTGCAGGCCCATTTTTTCTTCGATGCGTTCGCAGACCACGGCGTTGCGTGTTCCATCCTGAAGCACTTTGGGCACCAGGAACAGCGACAGGCCCTTGGGCCCCGCCGGTGCATCGGGTAGGCGCGCCAGCACCAGGTGCACGATGTTGTCCGTCAGGTCGTGTTCGCCGCCAGAAATAAAAATCTTGCTGCCGTTCACCCGCGCGCTGCCGTCGGGCTGGGGTACGCCGCGTGTGCGCACCATTCCCAGGTCGCTGCCTGCGTGGGCTTCGGTCAGGCACATGGTGGCCAGCCATTCGCCGGTGGCGACCTTCTCCAGGTACTGCGCCTTGAGTTCGTCGCTGGCGTGGTGCTTGATGCATTCGTACGCGCCGTGCAGCAGGCCGGGGGCCATGGTCCAGCCGTGGTTGGCACCGGCCAGCCATTCAAACAGCACACATTCCAGCACTGCTGGCAGGCCCTGGCCGCCATCGTCGGGCGCGCAAGACAGCGACGGCCAGCCTGCTTGCCAGAAGGCCTGGTACGCATCGCGAAAACCTGCGGGGGTGTGCACCTGCCCGCTGTCAAAGCGGCAGCCTTCTTCATCGCCGCTGCGCTGCAGCGGGGCGATGGCGCTGTCCACAAACTTGGCCGCCTCGTCGAGCACCTGGGCCGCCAGGTCGCCATCGGTATCCGCAAACGGCGCCAGGCCCTGCCAGCGCGTGGGCGCCTTCAGCACGGTGGTCAGCAGGTGCTGGATGTCGGCAAGGGTCTGGCGGGCTTGCATGAGTTGCTCTCTTATTGGTAGCTGTCTGCGCTTTTTGGATGGGCGCTAGCGGCTGATTTCTTGTATTTTTTGCCATGCGGCAGCCCGGACTGGGGTCGGTCCGGAGCTGCGGCGCAGGAGGGATCAGGACTCTGCGGTGAAGCCGATCTTCTTGATCAGCGGACCCCAGCTGTCGTACTCGGCCTTTTGCCAGCGGGCCTGTTCTTCAGGGGTGGAGCCGTGGGGCATCAGGCCCACGATGGCCAGGCTGTCGATGACCGACTTTTCCTTCAGCGCAGCGTTGATGGCCGCGTTGGCAGCAGCGATCACCGGCTTGGGCGTGGCGGCCGGGGCGTAGAAGCCGAACCATTCTTCGGTGGTCAGCTCAGGGAAGCCTTGTTCGGCAAACGTGGGCACATCGGGCACGTACTGCGAACGCTTGGGGCCCGAGGTGGCCAGGATGCGCAGCTTGCCCGCCTTGTAGTTGGCGATGAAGTCACCGTGTGGCGTGACCATGGCCGCCACCTGGCCGCCCACCACGTCCGTCACGCCGGGGATGGAACCACGGTAGGGCACGTGGCGCAGGTCCACACCGCTGTTGATGCCCAGCAGCGCGCCCAGGAAGTGGGGCGTGGAGCCTGCACCGGGCGAGCCGTAGCTGGCGTCCTTGGGGTTGGCCTTGGCCCAGGCCAGGAAGTCCTTCACCGTCTTGACGCTGGCGGGCACCATGGGGCCCACGGCCAGGCCGTGGTGCATGATGGCCGCGATCGACACAGGCGCGAAGTCCTTGTCGGTGTAGTTCATCTTGCTGTAGATGTGCGGGTAGTTGGCCAGGGCCGACACCTGCGCCACGGCCAGCACCGAGCCGTCAGCGGGCGCTGCCTTGAGCGTCTCCAGCGCAATGCGGCCGCCCGCGCCGGGCTTGTTTTCCACCACGCCAGGGTTCTTGCTGAACGCGCTGCCGGCCCACTTCTCGGCCACGCGGCGGGCCACGGTGTCGCCCGAGCTGCCGGCGGGGAAGCCGAAGTACACCTTCACCTGGTCCACCTGGGCATGGGCGGCAAAGGGGTGGAAGGCGCCCAGCGCGGCGCTGGCGCCAAGGGCCTGAACAAATTGACGGCGGGTGGTGGTCATGCTGATGTCTCCTGGTGTGTGTCTGACGGAAATCTCGGGGGTCAAGCTGGGGCGCTTGCGCGCCCTCTTGTTATTTGTTGGTTGAAGTGGTGCGCTCGTTGTTTACCGGGGCGCCATGCGCAGGGCTCCGTCCAGGCGAATGACTTCGCCGTTCAGGTGGCCGTTGGTCACGATATGGCAAGCCAGCTCGGCAAACTCTTCGGGTTTGCCCAGGCGTGGCGGGAAGGGGATGCTGGCCGCCAGCGACTGTTGCACGGCCTCGGGCAGCTCCTTCATCAGCGGCGTGGCAAACAGGCCGGGCGCCACGGTGCACACGCGGATGGCGTGCTGCGCCAGGTCGCGCGCCATGGGCAGCGTCATGCCGGCCAGGCCCGCCTTGGAGGCGCTGTAGGCTTGCTGGCCCACCTGGCCGTCAAAGGCGGCCACCGATGCGGTGAACATCATCACGCCGCGCTCGCCGTTGTCCAGCGTGGGCAGCTTGCTGCAGGCGGCGGCAAACAGGCGGCTCACGTTGTAGCTGCCGATGAGGTTGATGTTGATCACGCGCACGAAGTCTTCGAGCGGTGCTGCGCTGCCGTCGCGCTGCACCACGCGCTTGGCGCTGCCGATGCCGGCCACGTTCATGAGGATGCGGGCGGGGCCATGAGCGGCGGCAGCCTTCTCCAGCGCAGCGGTCACGCTGGCGGCGTCGGTGATGTCGCAGGGGCAGGCTACGCCGCCAATTTCAGCGGCAACTTTTTCGGCCAGCTCGGCATTGCGGTCGAGCACGGCCACCTTGGCGCCCAGGCGGGCCAGTTCGCGTGCGGTGGCCTCGCCAAGGCCCGATGCGCCGCCGGTCACGAGGGCGGCTTGTCCTTGAATCTGCATGGTGGGTCTGTCCTGTTCGGGGTGGGGTTTCAGGCGCCGGGCTTGAGGATGCCCGGTGCCGTGTCGTCGTGCAAGGCCGTGACCAGCGCATCGCGGTGCTTGAGCACGGCGCGCTGGTTGACGGAGCCCTTGTCGGTGATCTCGCCCAGGTCGATGGAAGGCGGCTCGGCCATCAGCAGCGCACGGGCCACGCGGCTGGCGCTGCCCGTGGCTTCGCGGGCCAGCCCGTCCAGCACGGCTTCGATGCGCTGGCGCACGGCGGGGTGGGCCACCACATCGGCCCCGGGGGCGTCCGGGCCCAGGCCGGCGACTTCGCGGCAGGCGGGGGAGGGGAACAGCAGGGCGCCGACTTCCTTCATGTTCAGGCCGGTGAGCACCACGTCCTGGATGTAGGGGGCGCCCGCCACGATGATCTTGGCGCGCATGGGGCCCACGCTCACGAAGGTGCCGGTGGAGAGCTTGAAGTCCTCGGCAATGCGGCCGTCAAACGCCAGGCCACGGTGGATGTTGTTCTCGTCGATCCACTTCACGGCGTCGCCGGTGCACAGGTAGCCTTCGTCGTCAAACGCGTCGCGCGTGGCGGCGTCGGAGCGCCAGTAGCCGGGCGTGACGTTGGGGCCGCGGTAGCGCACCTCGGTCTTGCCGTCCACCTCCACCAGCTTGAGCACCATGCCGGGCACGGGCGCGCCGATGTGGCCGGAGCGCACGTCGGGGCTATTGCAGAACATGGCCGAGGGGGCGGATTCCGTCATCCCCAGGCCCGTGCACATCACGATGCGCTCGCCAATGGCGGCCTCTTGCGTGGCGTGCAGGCTGTCCCACACGGGCTGGGCCAGGCCGGCGCCCGAGTAGAAGAACAGGCGCACGCGCGACAGCAGGTTGGCGCGCAGCTGGGCGTCGGTCTTCATGGCCTCGGCAATCATTTCAAAGCCGGTGGGCACGTTGAAGTACACCGTGGGTGCGATCTCGCGCAGGTTGCGCAGGGTCTCGCCAATCAGTGCGGCCGTCGGTTTGCCGTCGTCGATGTACAGCGTGCCGCCATGCATCATCGTGAGGCCGAAGTTGTGGTTGCTGCCGAAGGTGTGGTTCCACGGCAGCCAGTCCACCAGCACGGGCGATGCCTCGGCCAGCACCGGCAGCGACAGCGAGATCTGCTGCAGGTTGGCGCACCACATGCGCTGGGTGTTGATGACCGGTTTGGGCATCTTGGTGGAGCCGCTGGTGAACAGGAACTTCACGATGGTGCCGGGGCCGGTGGCGTGCATGGCCGCGTCCACCGCCGGGGTGGCGGTGGTGTGGCGCAGGCTCTGGAAGGTGCCCGCCTTGCGGCCCTCCAGCGCGCCCTGGGCCAGGATCACTTCGACATCGGCCGCCACGGTGGCTGCGATGGCCTTGCCGTAGCGTGCGCCGTCGGCGGCAAACACCAAGCCGGGGGTGAGGGTGTCGATGACGTGGCGCAGCTTGTCGTAGTCCTGGCTCACGGTGGCGTAGGCGGGCGACACGGGGCAGTATGGCACACCGGCGTAGATGCAGCCCAGTGCCAGCAGGGCGTGCTCGACAGTGTTCTCGCTCAGCACCACCACCGGGCGCTCTGCGTTCAGGCCCCGATCCAGTAGGGCCTGGCCGATGCTGCGCGCGGCATCCAGCGCCTGGGCGTAGCTCACATGCTGCCAGTCACCCGTCTTGCCACCGGGCAGCTGCTCGCGGCGTGCCAGAAAGCTGTGGTCGGGCGTGGTCTCCGCCCAGTGCACCAGGTAGTCCGTCACGCGGCGGGCAAAGGCGCCCAGGGGCAGGTCCGCCTGCAGGTAACGCACGCCCGGTGCACCGTCACGCAGGCTGACGCGGGTCACGCCGAAGGTCACGGGGCGGTAGCGGGCCGGGGCGAGGGGGGTGGAGAGGTCGCTCATAGGGGGTTCCAGCAGGGGCAAGGGGTGACTGGGGGCGGGCTCAGTCCTTGCGGACCTTGGCGGCGCGGCCTTCCAGGAAGTCGGCGAGGCGGGACTTGGCTTCAGGGGCGCTCTGGGCGATGGCGGCCATCATGGCTTCGGTGAAGAAGCCCTGGTCGGCGGGCTGCTCGGCAATGCGGGGCAGGGCGTGCATCAGCGCGTAGTTGGTCAGCGGCGCGTTCTGCGCCACGCGCACGGCCAGTTCGAAGGCCTTGTCAAAGGCCTGGCCTTCGGGCACGAGGTACTGGGCAAAGCCGACCTTCTCGCCGTCCTGCGCGCTGTAGACGCGGCCGGTGAGCATCATGTCCGTCATGCGCGCAGCGCCGATGAGCTTGGGGATGCGCACAGCGCCGCCGCCGCCCACGAAGATGCCGCGCGAGCCTTCGGGCAGCGCGTAGAAGGTGGACTCGTCGGCCACGCGGATATGGCAGGCGCTGGCCAGCTCCAACCCGCCGCCCACCACGGCGCCATGCAGCGCAGCGATGACCGGCACGGGGCCGTACTGCACACGCTCCAGCGCGGCGTGCCACATGCGCGAGTGGTGCAGGCCCTGGCCGGCGTCGCGTTCTTTCAGCTCCGACAGGTCCAGACCGGCGCAGAAATGGGGGCCGTCGCCATCGATGACGGCCGCGCGCACGGTGCTGGGCATTTTCTCGAACAGGTCGCGCAGCGCGAGGATCAGGCCGTCGTTCAGCGCGTTGCGCTTGGCCGCACGGGTCAGGCGGATCACGGCCACTTCCTGGTGGTCGCCGCGCAGCTCGAAATGGATGTCTGGATGGGTCATAGAGGCTTTCGTGTTGGTTGAATTGTGGTTATAGTTCATAACCAATTCAAGCAAGCCAAGCCCGTTTTTTATTGGTGTTTACCCTTGATCTGCGTCACGCGCCGTGGCGCATGCTGGGGGTTTGACGCTGCACCGGCGGGCGCCAACCCAGGAGACACGCATGGACCACGCCAATCTGATCGCCATCGACATCCACACCCACGCCGAGGTGAGCTGCTGGAACCCGTTTGACAACTACGGCGAGGAGTACGACCGCGCCGCCGACAAGTACTTCAAGAACGGCCGCCGCCCCACCATTGCCGAGACGGTGGCCTACTACCGCGAGCAGAAGATTGGCCTGGTGATGTTCACCGTGGACGCCGAGTCCAAGATGGGCCGCCGCCGCATCCCCAATGAAGAGATCGCCGAGGCCGCCAAGGCCAACAGCGACATGATGACGGCCTTCGCCAGCATCGACCCCCACAAGGGCAAGATGGGCGCGCGCGAAGCCCGCCGCCTGATCGAGGAGTTCGGCATCAAGGGCTTCAAGTTCCACCCCACGGTGCAGGCCTACCACCCCTACGACAAGATGGCCTGGCCTATCTATGAGGTGATCGCCGAGTACGGCATGCCCGCCATCTTCCATACCGGCCATAGCGGCATTGGCAGCGGCATGCGCTGCGGCGGCGGCCTGCGGCTGGAGTACAGCAACCCCATGCACCTGGACGACGTGGCGATTGACTTCCCCGACATGCAGATCGTGATGGCCCACCCCAGCTTTCCGTGGCAGGACGAGGCGCTGTCGGTCGCCACGCACAAGCCCAATGTGTGGATCGACCTGTCGGGCTGGAGTCCCAAGTATTTTCCGAAGCAGCTGGTGCAGTACGCCAACACGCTGCTGAAGGACCGCGTGCTGTTTGGCAGCGACTACCCGCTGATCACCCCCGAGCGCTGGATGAAGGACTTCCAGGAAGCGGGCTTCAAGCCCGAGGTGATGCCCGGCATCCTGAAAGGCAACGCCGTGCGCTTGCTGGGGCTGGACAAGGCCCCGGCAGCGCCGGCCGCCTGATACGCATCCAGGCCTCTTGTGGCCGGCTGAGCGGCCGCTGGATCAGTCGTAGACTTTTTGCAGCAGCCGGATCAGCGTCTTGCGCTCGGCCGCCGTCAGGCGGTTGGTGGCGTCTTCTTCCAGTTGCGCGGCCGTCTGCTCGGCCTGCGCCGTCAGTTCCACCCCGGCGGGCGTCAGGTGCACGCCCATGGCGCGCCCATCGCTCGGGTGTGGGCGCCGCTCGATCAGGCCGCGCCGTTCCAGCGCCGCAATCAAGCCCACCATGTTGGGCGGCAGCACGCTGAGCGTGGCGCACAGCTGGCGCGAGGTGATGCCCGGGTTGTGCGCCACCAGTGACAGCACCGAGAAATCCACCACCTTCAGGTCGTACACGGCCATGCGTTCCATGAACACGGCAATGATGGACAGCGCCGCGCGCCGCGTGTTGTAGCCCACCAGCGTGCGCAAAAAGCCGGTGTCCACGGGCTCGTTGGCGGGGGCTGCGGTGTCTGTGGGGGCGGGGACCGACGGGGATTTCTTGGGGGAGCGGACGCTGGACATGGGGGGAGATTGTGCCGGGCGCCCGGGCCCCTGCGGCCGGTGCGCAGCGCCCGCTGGGTGCTGCGCACCCTCTTTTTGATCAAAATCAGCCGCAGGCGCTAGTGATACATGCGCCAGGCGCTATCAATTTGATATCTGTCTCCGTCAAGGTGCTGATGTGCCTCAAGGGCCGCCAGCGCTACTCACACCGGGCTGCGCAGTACGCGGCGGTATTGCACGGCCTCGGCGACATGGCTGACCTCGGTGGTGGGCGCGCCCGCCAGGTCGGCGATGGTGCGCGCCACCTTCAGCGCCCGGTGCGTGCTGCGTGCCGACCAGCCCAGGCGCGCGGCAGCGGTGTTGAGGAACTTGGCGGCCGCATCGTCCAGGTGCAGGTGGGCGTCGATGGCCTGCCCCTGCAGCGCCTGGTTGGTGCTGCCCTGGCGCGCCAGCGCCTTGGCGCGGGCCTGCTCCACCCGGGCGCGGATGCTGGCAGTGGACTCGCCCGCAGCCGCTTGCACCAGCTGCTCGGCGGGCAGGGCGGGCACCTCCACATGCAGGTCGATGCGGTCCAGCAGCGGGCCGCTGAGCTTGGCCTGGTAACGGTGCACCTGGTCAGGCGTGCAGCGGCAGGCGCGCTGCGTGGAGCCCAGAAAGCCGCAGGGGCACGGATTCATCGCCGCGATCATCTGGAACCGGGCCGGAAACTCCGCGCGTTGCGCCGCCCGGGCGATGGTGATGTGGCCGGTCTCCAGCGGCTCGCGCAGAGCCTCCAATGCGGCGCGCGGGAATTCCGGCAGCTCGTCGAGGAAGAGCACGCCCTGGTGGGCCAGCGAGATCTCGCCCGGCCGGGGTGGCGAGCCACCGCCCACCAGCGCCACCGCGCTGGCCGTGTGGTGGGGCTGGCCGGTGGGGCGCACGCCGAAAGCCTCGGGCCGAAAGCGCCCCGCCAGACTGGCAATGGCGGCGCTCTCCAGCGCTTCGTCCACCGTCATCGCGGGCAGCAGCCCGGCAAAACGCTGCGCCAGCATCGACTTGCCCGAGCCGGGTGGCCCGGCCATCAGCACGCTGTGGCCGCCAGCCGCTGCAATCTCCAGCGCGCGCTTGGCGCCCGCCTGGCCCTTCACGTCGGCCATGTCGGGCCCGGTAGTGCTGGCGGTGAGCGCGGTGGCCTGCAGGCGGGTCCAGCCGTCGTTGGCCACATCGGCATCGCCACCGGCCGTGCTGCCGGGTGGCAACAAGGCCCGCACCACATCCAGCAGGTGGCGCGCACGCACCACGCGCGCGGCGGGCACCAGGGCGGCCTCTTCGGCGCTGCCGGGCGGCAGCACCAGCTGGGCGTCGATCTGCTGCGTCTGCAGCGCCAGGCTGGTGGCCAGCGCGCCGCGCACGGGGCGCAGCTCGCCGGACAGCGACAGCTCGCCTGCAAACTCGTAGCCTGCCAGGCGGCTGGCGTCCACCTGACCGCTGGCGGCGAGGATGCCCAGCGCAATCGGCAGATCGAAGCGGCCCGAATCCTTGGGCAGGTCGGCGGGGGCAAGGTTGACGGTGATGCGCTTGTTCGACGGGAACTCCAGGCCCGCGTTCTGCAGCGCGGAGCGCACGCGCTCGCGGGCTTCTTTCACCTCCACCTCGGCCAGCCCGACCAGCGTGAAGCTGGGCAAACCGTTGGCCAGATGCACTTCGACGGTGACTGCAGGCGCCTGCAGCCCCAGAAGGGCGCGGCTTTGCACCAAAGCAAGACTCATGAAGCGATTTCTCCCCAGATGGGTGCGTTTTGTGGTTTTTTAGCGCGGCCCGTTGGGTGTCTGCACCAGTTGGGTGCAACATGCCGGACGCGGTCACCGCCACTGTACTGGGAATTGTTGTAACGCAACGCAACCGTGCAGCGCGCCGTGCACCTTGGTGTGGCACGGTCCGTGCTTAAAGCGCTTGTCCCTACTTTGTCCAACCGGAGGAAACATGACCCGCGCCATCATCAAGACCCTGGGCGTTGCCCTTGTTGCAACCCTTCCCATGCTGGCCAGCGCCCAGCTCACCGCCAACGTCAGCCTGACCACGAACTACAAGTTCCGTGGCCAGGACCAGGACACGTCCAAGGTCAAGGCCGTCAAGCCCGCACTGCAAGGCGGCTTTGACTACACCTTCGGCGAAACCGGCTTCTACGTGGGCAACTGGAACTCCAGCGTCAACTGGCTGTCCGGCAACTCGCTCGAATCCGACATCTACGGCGGCTACAAGTTCAAGGCCGGTGACGTGGACCTGGACGTGGGCCTGCTGACCTACATCTACCCCGGCAACAGCGCGGGCAACACCACCGAAGTCTATGGCGCTGCCACCTTCGGCCCCGTGACGGCCAAGTACTCGCACACCCTGTCCAAGGACTACTTTGCCTACGCAGGTCCTGGCATGAAGGGCCGCAACACCGGCTACCTGAACCTGGCGTTTGCCCAGGAAGTGGCCCCCAGCACCACGCTGAAGGCGTCGGTCGGCTTCACCCGCTTTGGTGGTGACATCACGGCCCCCAACTTCATGGACTACAGCCTGGGCGGTTCGTACGACTTCGGCGGCGGCGTGTCCCTCGGCGCTGCCGTGGTTGGTGCCACCAAGAAGGCCTTCTACGGCTCGGTCAACAAGTCGCGCGTGATCGTCACGCTCACCAAAACCCTGTAAGTCTCAATGGGCGCCGGCGGCGCCCATTCCGGAGGAACTGAAAATGAAAATGGTGACAGCCATCATCAAGCCCTTCAAGCTCGACGAAGTGCGCGAAGCGCTCTCCGACATCGGCGTGCAAGGCATCACGGTGACCGAAGTCAAGGGCTTTGGCCGCCAAAAGGGCCACACCGAGCTGTACCGCGGTGCAGAGTACGTGGTGGACTTTCTTCCCAAGGTCAAGATCGAGGCCGCCGTGGCCGACGACCTGGTGGACCGCGTGATCGAGTCCATCGAGACCGCAGCGCGCACCGGCAAGATCGGTGACGGCAAGATTTTCGTGACCCACCTGGAGCAGGTGGTGCGCATCCGCACTGGCGAAACCGGCAAGGAAGCCCTGTAAGGGCGAGGCCGCATCCCATCCAAGAAGAGAAACGCCATGAAAAAACTGCTTGCTTCCTTCATTCTGGGGCTGAGTCTGCTATCCGGCGGATCGGCTGTCCTCGCCCAGGCGCCCGCCACGGCAGAGGCCTCGGCACCCGCTGCGACTGCACCAGCGGCTGAAGCCCCTGCTGCCGCTGCGGCTGCACCGGCTGCTGCTGCCGCCGCTGCGCCTGCAGCGCCCGCCGCAGAAGCGCCTGCTCCTGTCCCCAACAAGGGTGACACCGCGTGGATGATGACCTCCACCATCCTCGTGATCCTGATGGTCCTGCCCGGCCTGGCGCTGTTCTACGGCGGCCTGGTGCGCAGCAAGAACATGCTGTCCGTGCTGATGCAGGTGATGGTCACGTTCTCGCTGATCGTGGTCCTGTGGTTCATCTACGGCTACAGCCTGGCCTTCACCGAAGGCGGTGCCTTCATCGGTGGTTTCGACCGGCTGTTCATGAAGGGCATCTGGGACAACGCCGCAGGTACGTTTGCCAACGCTGCCACGTTCAGCAAGGGTGTCGTGATTCCGGAAGTGGTGTTTGCCGCCTTCCAGGCCACGTTCGCGGGCATCACCTGCGCCCTGATCGTCGGTGCGTTCGCAGAGCGCATCAAGTTCAGCGCCGTCATGCTGTTCATGGTCCTGTGGTTCACGTTCAGCTACCTGCCGATCGCCCACATGGTGTGGTTCTGGATGGGTCCTGATGCCTACGCCTCCAAGGAAGTGGCCGACGCCATGACCAGCAAGGCCGGCCAGATCTGGCAGTGGGGTGCTCTGGACTTCGCTGGCGGTACCGTGGTGCACATCAACGCCGCTGTGGCGGGCCTGGTGGGTGCGTTCATGGTGGGCAAGCGCATTGGTTACGGCAAGGAAGCCATGGCGCCTCACAGCCTGACGCTGACCATGGTCGGTGCCTCGCTGCTGTGGGTGGGCTGGTTCGGCTTCAACGCCGGCTCTGCCCTGGAAGCCAACGGTTTTGCAGCCCTGGCCTTCATCAACACGCTGGTGGCTACCGCTGCTGCCGTGCTGGCATGGTGCATGGGTGAAGCGCTGATGCGCGGCAAGGCTTCGATGCTGGGTGCAGCGTCGGGTGCTGTGGCGGGCCTGGTGGCCATTACGCCGGCTGCCGGCAACGTCGGTATCGGCGGTGCGCTGGTCATCGGTCTGGTGGGTGGTTTTGCCTGCCTGTGGGGTGTCAACGGCCTCAAGAAGCTGCTGGGTGCAGACGACTCGCTCGACGTGTTCGGCGTGCACGGCATCGGCGGTATCGTGGGTGCGCTGCTGACCGGCGTGTTCAACTCCCCCAGCCTGGGTGGCCCCGGCTTCGTGGCGGACTGGGTGACGGCGACCGGTGTGACGGCTGCTGACTACTCCATCGCTGCCCAGGTGTGGACACAGGCCAAGGCCGTGCTGCTGACCATCGTGTGGTCGGGCGTGGTGTCCTTCGTGGCTTACAAGGTGGTTGACCTGACGGTGGGCCTGCGTGTCTCGGAAGAAGACGAACGCGAAGGCCTGGACATCACCTCGCACGGCGAAACGGCGTACAACCGCTGATCGCTCTGCGCCCTACGCGCTGCGGTGTCTGGTGGCACCGCAGCGTTGCCATAAGAACAAGCGCGTTACTCCTCTGGTTATTTCAGCCCGCCGACCACCGGCGGGCTTTTTTCGTACCGGTGGGCGGCGTGCTGCCGGGGCGGCTACAGGTGTGAGCGGTGGTGCAGAGGCCGCCTGGGGCGTGCGCCAGTCCTTTGCACACCCGCTGTTCAAAAAATTCACGCACCTCCCAAGCCGTGTGGCCGACCGCTGCCGCTACGATGCACGGATGGACTTTTCCCTCGCCCCGATCACTGAGCGCGTGCGCGCCGCCGCCGCTGACCAGACCCCATTGCGCATCCGTGGCGGGGGCACCAAGGACTTCCATGGCCTGGCGCTGCACGGCGAGGTGCTGGACACCCGGGTGCTGCGCGGCATCGTGAGCTACGAGCCCAGCGAGCTGGTCGTCACCGTGCGGGCCGGCACCCCGCTGGCCGAGCTGGAGGCCACGCTGGCCGAACAAGGCCAGTGCCTGCCGTTTGAACCCCCGCATTTCGCCAAGACCCCTGCAGATGCCGCCACCGTGGGCGGCATGGTGGCCGCTGGCCTGTCGGGCCCGGCCCGCGCCAGCGTGGGGGCCGTGCGTGACTACCTGCTGGGCGTGACGCTGCTCAACGGCAAGGCCGAGCTGCTGACGTTTGGCGGCCAGGTCATGAAGAACGTGGCGGGGTACGACGTGTCGCGCCTCATGGCCGGTGCCTGGGGCACGCTGGGGCTGTTGACGGAGGTGAGCCTCAAGGTGCTGCCCGTGGCGCCCGGCGAGGCCACGCTCCGGTTTGAAGGCATCAACCAGGCCGATGCGTTGCGCAAGCTGCACGCCTGGGGCGGCCAGCCGCTGCCCCTCAACGCCAGCTGCTGGGTGCACGACCAAGGCGCAGGCACCCTGTATGTGCGCCTGCGCGGCGCCGTGGCAGCGGTGGAGGCCGCGTGCAAAACCATGGGTGGCACCCGCATGGACAACGCCACCGTCGCCGCCGACTGGACCGCCTGCCGCGAGCAGACCTTGCCTTGGTTCGCAGCCCGCGCCGCGCTGCCCGGCCATGCGCTGTGGCGCTTGTCGGTGCCCGCCACGGCCCCGGTGCTGGCCCTGCCCGGCGGCGCGCAGCCGCTAGTGGAATGGCATGGCGCTCTGCGCTGGGTGCAGGCGCCCGAAGCTGCAGGCGACGCCCTGCGCGAAGCCGCCCGGGCAGTGGGTGGGAATGCTTCTGTTTTTGTAGCTGCAGAGGCAAATAAATCGGGCACTAGCGGCACTTTTGAATTGCAATCCAAGGCGCTGGAGCAAATCCATGCCCGCCTCAAGCACAGCTTTGACCCGGCGGGCATCTTCAACCCCGGCCGCATGGCGCAGGCCTGGTAGGCAAGGCGACAGCCATCATTGCCATCCACGCTTCCCTCCCCATGCGACGCCTTTTTCACCTCACCGGACACCACCGCACGGTTGCGAGCAACCAGGTGCTGGGCTTGCTGCTGGCGTTCAACGCCGGGGCGGTCAATGCGGGGGGCTTTCTGGTGGTGCACCTCTACACCTCGCACATGACGGGCTTTTTGTCCTCGCTGGCCGACAACCTGGTGCTGGGGCAGATGAAGCTGGTGCTGGGCGCCGTGGGCGCGCTGTGGGCCTTTATGTCGGGGGCGGGCACCACGGCCATCATGGTCAACTGGGCGCGCCAGCGCAAGCTGCGCAGCACCTACGCCCTGCCGCTGCTGCTGGAATCTGTGCTCATGCTGCTGTTCGGCTTGGTGGGCGCCATCACCCTCAGCTGGCCCACGCCGTTTGCGGTGCCCCTCACGGTGCTGCTGCTGTCCTTCATCATGGGGCTGCAAAACGCCACGGTGACCAAGATGTCTTCGTCCCAGATCCGCACCACCCACATGACCGGCGTGGTGACCGACCTGGGCATCGAGATGGGCAAGATGCTGTACTGGAACCGCACCGGCACCGCACCCGAGTCGCAGGTGCGCGCCAACCAGGCCCGGCTGCGTATGTTTGCCGGGCTGGTCGCCATGTTTCTGGTAGGTGGCATCGCGGGTGCGGCGGGCTTCAAGCACGTGGGGTTTGTGTTTGTGGTGCCGCTGGCGCTGGTGCTACTGGCCCTGTCGCTGCCCCCACTGTGGGCCGACCGCGCGCGGCTGCGCCACCCGTTGCGCAAGCCCTCGGCGCCTGCCGCGCCGGGCGACCCCAGCCTGGGCCCGCCAGCGGACCCACCGGCCGCGCGCTGACGAACCCACGCCGAAATTTCTGTCTCTTCGCCCAGGCTGCTCTCCATGCAAACCCAGCTCTCTCCTGAATACCGCGCCCGCGCCGATGGCCTGGAGGCCGAATCCATCCTGCGCAAATGTGTGCACTGCGGCTTCTGCACCGCCACCTGCCCCACCTACCAACTGCTGGGCGACGAGCTGGACGGCCCGCGCGGCCGCATCTACCTCATCAAGCAGGTGCTCGAAGGGGAGGCACCCACCCGCAAGACCCAGATGCACCTGGACCGGTGCCTCACCTGCCGCAACTGCGAAAGCACCTGCCCCAGCGGCGTGCAGTACGGCCACCTGGTGGACATCGGCCGCAAGATCGTCGATGAAAAAGTGCCGCGCCCCGTGGGCGAAAAGGCCCTGCGCTGGGCCCTGAAGGAGGGCCTGCCATCGTCGCTGTTTGCCCCCGCCATGAAGACCGGGCAAATGGTGCGCGGCCTGCTGCCCGAGGCGCTGAGGGCCAAGGTGCCCGCGCCCCGGGATGCCGGTGCATGGCCCACGCGCCAGCATGCGCGCAAGGTGCTCATGCTGGCGGGCTGCGTGCAGCCGGCCATGATGCCCAACATCAACACCGCCACCGCGCGCGTGCTCGACGCGGTGGGCATCCAGACCGTGATCGCATCCAAGGCCGGCTGCTGTGGCGCCGTCAAGTTTCACCTCAACGACCAGGCAGGCGGCATGGCCGAGATGCGCGCCAACATCGACGCCTGGTGGCCGCTGGTGGAGGCGGGGGGTGTCGAGGCCATCGTCATGAACGCCTCGGGCTGCGGCGTCACCGTCAAGGAATACGGCCACATCCTGAAGGACGACCCGCAGTACGCAGCCAAGGCCGAACGCATCAGCGCCCTCACGCGCGACCTGTCGGAGCTGCTGCCTGCCGTGCTGCCCGAGCTGGCCGACAAGCTGCAGGGCCGTGTGAACCAGCCGGACACCCTGTACGCCTACCACCCTCCTTGCACCCTGCAGCATGGGCAAAAGCTGCGTGGCGGTGTGGAGGCGCACCTGAATCAGCTGGGCTTCAAGCTGCACACCGCGCGCAACGATGCGCACCTGTGCTGCGGCTCGGCCGGTACGTACTCGGTGCTCAACCCGGACCTGTCCTACCAGCTGCGCGACCGCAAGCTCGGCGTGCTTGGCGAGGCGTTTGGCAACCAGCCGCCCGACATGATCCTGTCGGCCAACATCGGCTGCATCACCCACCTGCAAAGCGGCACGGGTACGCCCGTGCGACATTGGGTGGAGGTGCTGGACGAGGCGCTGCGCGTGGGTTGATGGCGCGCTGGGCGAGGCGCCGGACCCTCCCGGCGCGCGCCAGAATCAGGCCTGTTTGGTGCCCGCCGACCCAACGCTGGCATGATCGAGGGTTTTGTCGTCTCCTATTCGCCCCCGAACCGCACTGCCATGACCGACTCCGTGTCCGCACAAGAACAACCCCATACCGCACCTGTCGTGCCTGCAGCACCCCAGGCCGCGCCCGTGCCGACCGAGGCTGCTGCGGTCGCCGTGGCGGCCTCTGAACCTGCTGCGTCGGCCGAAGCCGGTGCGCCCCAGCGGCGCCAGGACGGCTCGCGCCGGGGCGGCCGCGGCCGCCGCAAACCTGATGGGCGCCAGGCGCCGCAGGGCCGTGCAAACGCCGAAGGTGCGGCAGACGCTGCTGCGCCTGCTGCCGGCGCACCGCGCGCACCACAACGCGTGCACCCCGCGCTGGAGCAGCTGGCCGGGCTCTACCCCTCTCTGTTTGGCGCCGTGTTCCGCCCGCTCAAGCGCGGCATCTTCCAGGACCTCCTGGCGGCCCACCCAGAATTGTTCGAGCGCGAAGCACTCAAGGTGGCGCTGGGCATCCACACCCGCTCCACGCGCTATCTGCAAAGCGTGGCGGCGGGCGACAAGCGCCACGACCTGCAATGCCAGCCCGTGGAAGACATGGCCCCCGAGCATGTGCACCACGCGCTGCTGGAGGTGTATCGCCGCAAGAAGGCGCGCGCCACCGAAGACCTGCTGCCCAAGCTGCGCAACCGCATGATGGCCGCGTTCGAGGCCTCGGGCTTCACGCGCGAGGCCTACACTGAGCGGGTGTTGAGCCGCGACGACGCCGCCAATGCCATCCTGGAAGAAGCCTTTGCCGAATGGTCGGCCCGCAACGCCAAGGACGAGGCCCTGCTGCGTGCTTTTGAAGCCAGCGGCCAGACGCTGGAGGCCTTTGCCGACATGTACGGCCTGGTGCCCCGCACCGTGGGCCAGCAGCTGGAGCGTGCACGCCGCCTGGCAGCCGCGCGGGCTCAGTCCACGGCGGCCGCAGCGCCTTCAGACCAGGGGGGCTAAGGCCGGCTCGGCCTGGATAGAATCCCCTTGCGACCCGGTTCATGGGTTGCCGTAAGCGTTTACGTCAATCAACGTGCCTACCAACGCCGGCCCTGCCGGGGTGGTGGCCCCCAGCCCGCAGATGTTGCAGGGAGGGGGCGGCACCTTGCTTGACCGGTGTGCTTTCTGGAACTTCAATGAACCAACCTTCTTCGCTCGCCCCGTCTTCCCGCAAGACCTTTTTCGGGCTGCCCAAGCTGCCCGCACGCTCGGCGGCCTGGGTGATGCCGCTGCTGCTGTCGCTGCTCATGACCTTCATCGTGTCGCTGATCAGCACGGTGCGCGTGGCCGGCTTCTCGCTGGACTTCCTGCGCCTGTGGCTGAGTGCCTGGGCGCTGTCCTGGGTCGTGGCCTTCCCCACACTGAACCTGCGCGAGCAGGTGCGCGACGGCGCGTTTCGCGCCGACCTGTACCACCGGCTGTCGGTGTATCCCGTGCCCATCCCGCCACTGCGCGCACCCCCGGGTCACCGGGGTTGCGCGCAGGCTACTGACATCATGCTGTCAGCAGTAGGCACGCACCATGCCTCTCTCGCGTTGCGCCCACGGGCCGGCGCACCGATTCCATCGACCGACCCAGAGAGAGGACCTGCCATGACCGCCACCATCACCTTTCCCGCGCCCACCTGCATCCAGATCCCTGCTTTCAGCGTCGCGGGCATCAGCGTGCGCACACGCAACAGCGAAGAAATGAACCCTGCCATCGCGCGCCTTGGGGGGCTGTGGAACCGCTTTTTCAGCCAGAGCTGGGAGCGCCTGCTGCCCAGCCGGGGCGACGACGGCCGCATCTTTGGCGTGTACAGCGCCTACGAGTCCGACGAACACGGCGCCTTCGACGTCACGGCCGGTGTGGCCGTGGCCGAACCGAATCTCGCGCAGGCCGTGCCGGGCGCGCACCGCGTGGACATCGAAGCGTGCGACTACCTGGTGTTCACCGGCGAGGGCGAGATGCCGCAGATGGTGATCGACACCTGGATGCGTATCTGGCATTACTTTGCCGACAATCCGCAGGTGCAGCGCCGCTTTGGTACCGACTTCGAGGCCTATGAAGGGCCTGACAAGGTGGCTATCCATGTGGGTGTTGTGCTATAAATAATGTAGCTATTAACGCTTGATGAACAGGCGCAAAAGCCTAAAAACATTCATATTCCCAGCCCATGCGCCGCGCCGACCGCCTGTTCCAGATCGTCCAGCTCATCCGGGGGCGGCGCCTGTCCACCGCTGCTTTCCTGGCCGAGCGGCTCGAAGTCTCGGCCCGCACCATCTACCGCGACGTGGCGGACCTCCAGCACCAGGGCGTGCCCATTGAGGGCGAGGCCGGTGTGGGCTACCGTCTGGGCGCAGGCTTTGACCTGCCGCCGCTGATGTTCAGCCAGGGCGAGGCCAATGCTCTGGTCGCCGCCGCCCGCCTGGCCCAGGCATGGCTTGATGCGGGGCTTGCCCGCGAGGTGGAAGGCGCCCTGGGCAAGATCCTGTCCGTGCTGCCCCCCGCCGCGCGCGTGGCGGCGGAGGCCCAGGCGCTCTATGCGCCCTCGGTGGGGCTGGACCCCCGTGTGCAGTCCCATCTGCAGGCCCTGCGCGAGGCCGTGCACAGCCGCCACGTGGTGCAGGTGGACTACGCCGACGTCAACGGCCGCCCCAGCCTGCGCCGCCTGCGCCCGCTGGGCTGCTTCTACTGGGGCAAGGTCTGGACGCTGTCCGCCTGGTGCGAACTGCGCAACGACTTTCGCGGCTTTCGCATCGACCGCATTGCGGCCATCACCGTGCTGGAAGAACAGTTCCGCCAAGAGCCCGGCAAGACCCTGGCGGACTTGCTGCGCAAAGTGGAGGGGGAGATGGAGGGGCGGCCGGTGGAGTGGGGGACTGCGCCGGGGGCAGATGGGAATTCCTGAAGAGATGGAGTGCAAGGAGTGGGGGGCCGAAGACGGCAATGGGCCCTGAGCGGCCGTTCAGAGCACCGCCCGGAAGCTGCCTTTGACTTACTGCACGCGGCTGTTGGAAATTTCGTTGTCTGCCTGCGGCAGTCTATAGTTTGCCGAGTTGACGCATGCGGGGTTTCACGGAATTTTTATACTTGGACGTTTGAGCAGGTCGTCCCTTGCAAACCTATGCTGCAAGCCACTCTCAGGAGAAATCAGTGTCCAGAATATCCCGCACAGTCCAGTTTATCCGCAGGTTTTGCGGGATACATCACGTTAGGCCTCAGAGAACATGCTCATGCGAATCCAGTACTCACTGCGCTTTCGAGACTACTTTGCCTTCAACGCAGTTCATCAGTTCCTACTGATCCCGAACCAGCTGTTCTTCGTTGCTGTGGCCGCCCTCATCGCGGTATCCGAGTCGATCGGAAGCGATGTCCGCCGAGGAGTCCTCGCTTGGGTCATTGCATACTCGGCAATGTGGGCGCTTCAACTCGTGTACAACTTTGTGGTTCTCCACTCCAAGAAGAATCGCGCGCTGCTCACCGAGCACGTCGTAGAGGTGTCGGACGACACGTTTTCAGACGCTACTGCGTTCTGTGTATCGCATTACAAGTGGCCTGGCATTGTCTCCACCGTCAGTTGCCCAGGCTTCGTGGCTGTCTACACTGCCGCGCACGCGGCCTGCATAATTCCAAGTCGCGCCTTCGCCGACGCGCCGCAGCGTGAGAAGTTTATAGCTTACGTGCGCGCGAAGACTGAGGCCTAACCCCTCGGTCAAGGGGACCTGCCTGCGGCAGGTCCCTTACCTCGAACGTTGAGCGCCTGCTTCCATTCGCTTCCACAGGCTGCTACTGGCCGAAAACGGCCGTTGAGCCCAGAGGGGTAGAAATGCCGCAGATCCCCGGGGCCGCATCATTCTGGTGGTGACGCGGCGCTACAGGGTGTGCCCTCTCAACTTGCCAGCGCCGCCTCAATATCCCCCGCCAGCTTCTTCGGCGCGTCCTGCGGCGCGTAGCGGCGGATCACGCGGCCGTCCTTGCCGACCAGGAACTTGGTGAAGTTCCACTTGATGGCCTTGCTGCCCAGCAGGCCCGGGGCCTCGGCGGTGAGCCACTGGTACAGGGGCGATGCGTTGGCGCCGTTCACGTCGATCTTGGCCATCATGGGAAAGCTCACGCCGTAGTTGAGCTGGCAGAAGCTGGCGATCTCGTCGTTGCTGCCGGGGTCCTGGGCGCCGAACTGGTTGCAGGGGAAGCCCAGCACCACCAGGCCTTGGTCGGCATATTCCTTGTGCAGCTCTTCGAGCCCGCCGAACTGGGGCGTGAAGCCGCAGGCGCTGGCGGTGTTCACGATGAGCAGCACTTTGTCCTTGTATTGCGACAAGGGCACGGTCTGGCCGTTCATCTGCTGGGCTTCAAAGTCGTAGATGCTGGTGGGCATGCGGGTACTCCGGGTGTGGATGACGGGCCATCGTAGCCCCAGCTGCAGAGGCCTGTGCGCCTGCGGGTCAATCCATCAATGAGGGCCCGCGGCGCCCGGTCGGCGGAACTGCAGCGCCGCCAGCAGCGATGCCAGCAGGATCAGCGCGCCGCCCAGCACGGTGCGCGTGTTCAGCGTGGCCGCGCCCAGCAGGGCCGATGACACGCTGGCAAACATCACCTCCGACAGCATCACCAGCGCGGTGGTGCCGGCCGCCAGTCGGGCCGCGCCAAATTGCAGTGCCCAGTTGCCCAGCATCAGCACGCCCGCCAGCAGCAGGCCGGTGACGACCCAGGTGCTGTTGACGGCGGGGAAGGGCTCCACCACGCCCACTTGCAAGCCGATGCTGGCCACGGTCAGCGCCATGAGCATGCAGCCGCCAAACATCGAGAACATGCGGGCAGGGCCCGGCACGGTGTGCAGGCGGCGCAGCGTGACGTTGGTCAGTGCGAACATGAAGCCGCCCAGTAGTGCCAAAGCGTCGGCCAGCGACAGGTTCTGCAGCAGGCGCGACGCCGGGGCACCCACCGGCAGCAGCACCAGCACCACGCCCGCAAAGGCCAGCGCCAGGCGCAGCAGCGCCGCCGGTGTGGGGCGTTCTCCCAGAATGCGCCAGGCCAGCAACACGGCCCAGGCGGGCATCAGGTAGAAAAGCAGGATCACGCGCACCACGTCGCCAATGGTCACGGCCCAGTTGAAAGCCACGTTGTTCAGCCCCGAGGCCAGCGCCAGCAGCCACAACTGGGGATGCGCGCGCACCTGCTGCAGGATGCCGGGGCGCCACGCCAGCAGTGCCAGCAGCACCACGGCGTACATCGACGCCGTGGCCCACAAAGGGTGCAACCCCGCCTGGTGCATGTGCTGGAACGGCCACCACGCCAGGCCCCAGACAAAGGCGTTGAACAGCAGGGCGGCGAAGGGCAGTGGAGAGTGCATTGAAGGCAAAAACAGGCGGTAGCGCTAGTGGAATATGCGCCAATAGCTATAAATTATGTAGCAAATAGTTCCATGCTGCACAGCCGTTAAAACTGGAACGCTTCAAGGCCCGTGCACCCGTGGAGCTGGCTTTGCCAGGCCACTGGGTGCGTCCCCCTCCCGCGCAGCGAGAGAGGGGGAAGACGCGCAGCGGCTCAGGGGGAGCCTTCAATAGCTCCAGGCCACCGGGTGCGTCCCCCTCGGGGGAAGCGGCGAAGCCGCACAGGGGGGCTTCGCAATCAGGAGTCAATGGTGCGTATCGTGCCGCGCGATGTCCAGCAGGTGGTTCACTTCGTCGCGGTGGTTCACGCAGTTGCGCTGGTGCCAGCGGCGGATGACCCACATGATGCCCGCCACCACCAGCCCGAAGGTGGTGATGGCACCAAACACCGACAGGCCCAGCTTGAGCGACAGGCTGTAGAACGCCCCCAGGCCCAGGATGCAGGCCTGCTCGTTGAAGTTCTGCACGGCAATCGACCGGCCTGCGCCCATGAGGTTGTGGCCCCGGTGCTGCAGCAGGGCGTTCATGGGCACCACCAGGTAGCCGCCCAGGCCACCCAGCACGATGAGGAACGGAATGGCCAGCCAGATGTTGCTGATGAACACCATCAGGATCAGCAGCAAGCCCATCGCAATGCCCAGCGGGATCACGCGGGTGGCCATGTCCAGGCGCATGCGCATCGATGCCACCACGGCACCCACGGCGGTGCCGATGGCCACCACGCCGGTCAGGGCCGAGGCCTGGGTGGTGTTGTAGCCCAGGGCCACGGCGGCCCAGGCCAGCACGATGAACTTGAGGTTGCCACCGGCGCCCCAGAACAGGGTGGTGGTAGCCAGCGAGATCTGGCCCAGCTTGTCGCGCCACAGGCGGCTGTTGCAGGCCCAGAAGTCAGGCAGCAGGTTGAGCGCGTTGGCCACCACGCTGCGCGACGGGTCGGCGCGCAGGGGGCGCATCTCCACCCCGGTGTGCGGGATGCGGGTGTTGAACCAGGCAGCCAGCGCATAGACAGCGATCAGCGCTGCGATGGCGGCCTCGGCGGGGGTGTCCACGCCGGTGTCGATCACGGGGAAGTCAAAGCCCAGCAGCATGCCCGACAGCTGCTGCCCCACCAGCTGGCCGCCCAGCAGCACGCCCAGGATGATCGATGCAATGGTCAGGCCCTCGATCCAGCCGTTGGCCTTGACGAGCTGGGACGCGGGCAGCAGTTCGGTCAGGATGCCGTACTTGGCGGGCGAGTAGGCCGCAGCACCCAGCCCCACCACGGCGTAGGCCATGAGCGGGTGCGAGCCAAACAGCATCATCAGGCAGCCCGCCACCTTGATGGCGTTGCTGACAAACATGACCTTGCCCTTGGGCAGCGCATCGGCAAAGGCGCCGACGAAGGGCGCCAGCACCACATAGAACAATGCGAACATGGGCACCAGGGCTGCGCGCTGCCACTCGGGGGCGCCTCCGGTGCGCAGGAGTTCCACAGCGGCTACGAAGAGTGCGTTGTCGGCCAGCGAGCTGAAAAACTGCGCCGACATGATGGTGTAAAAACCGCGCTTCATCGAATGGCTGGTGAGAGCATCAGTTGGGCTGATGCCCTGGTAAATGTGAAGAATCGTAGCGAGGGACAGGCGGTTATATCACGCGGATAAACGGCCACAGTGCCAGAATCCGGCGCTGGTCCCCCGGTAAATCCCTCGCTCCATCAGGTCTGTCCCATGCCCCGTCCCATTGCTGCCACCATCCACACCACGGCCCTGCACCACAACCTCGCGCGCGTGCGCCAGTCGGTGCCTGACGCCAAGGTGTGGGCGGTGGTCAAGGCCAATGCCTATGGCCACGGCATCGAGCGGGTGTACGAGGGCCTGCGCGGCGCCGACGGTTTTGCGCTGCTGGACCTGGCCGAGGCCGAGCGCGTGCGCCACCTGGGCTGGCGCGGGCCCATCCTGCTGCTCGAAGGCGTGTTCGAGCCGCGCGACCTGGAGCTGTGCTCTCGCCTGGGCCTGTGGCATGCGGTGCACTGCGACGAGCAGATCGACATGCTGGCTGCGCACAAGACGCAGGTGCCGCACCGGGTGTTCCTCAAGATGAATTCGGGCATGAACCGCCTGGGCTTCACCCCCGAGCGCTACCGCGCGGCGTGGGCCCGGCTCAATGCGCTGCCGCAGGTGGACGAGATTTCGTTCATGACCCACTTCAGCGACGCCGATGGCCCGCGCGGCATTGCGCACCAGATGGCGGCCTTCAACGCCGCCGCGCAGGACCTGCCTGGCGAGCGCAGTCTGAGCAACAGTGCCGCCACGCTGCGCCACGCGCAGGATGCGGGTGTGCGCGCCGACTGGGTGCGCGCTGGCATCGTGGTCTATGGCAGCGCGCCGGACTTCCCCGAGCACCATGCCGGCCACTGGGGGTTGCAACCCACCATGACGCTGTCCACGCGCCTCATCGCCACCCAGCAACTGCAGGCGGGCGACACGGTGGGCTATGGCTCGGGCTTCACGGCCGACGGCCCGCTCACCATTGGCATCGCCGCCTGTGGCTACGCCGACGGCTACCCCCGCCACTGCGACACCGGCACGCCGGTGCTGGTGAACGGCGTGCGCACGCGCCTGGTGGGGCGGGTGAGCATGGACATGGTGACTGTGGACCTCACGCCCCTGCAGCAGGCGGGTGTGGAGGTGGGCTTTGGCAGCGAGGTCACGCTCTGGGGCCGCGCCAGCAATGGCGTGGTGTTGCCCATCGACGAGGTGGCGCAGGCGGCAGGCACCGTGGGCTACGAGCTGATGTGTGCACTGGCCCAGCGCGTGCCGGTGGTGGTGGACGGCGTGGCCTGACGTCCTCCCTCTGTGCCCTTGCGGTTCGCGCAGAAGTTCACGCTGCGGGGTGCGGGCTGAGCGAGGGGTGGCCTGAAACTGGTGTGAAATGGCGCCGTCTGTTTGCCACCGCGCAGCGCGCTCCTTCCATGGCCACACCCCGCAGCAACTCCTCCAGCCCCAAGAAAAAAAGCAGTTCCACCTGGCGCTCGGTGCGCATGCCGCACCACGGCGCGGTGGCGCGCAGCCTGCAGCAGCGCTACAGCCTGCGCTGGCATGGGCTGCTGATCGGCAGCTTCACGCTGCTGCTGATGTGGGCCACCTCGCACGTGCAAATGGTGCTGGGCGTGGATTCGCTGGCGCTGCGGTACCTGGTCACGCTGTCGGTGGGCTATGTCGGTTATCTGCTGGTGCTGCGCGCCTGGGCGGCACGGCTGGTGCGTCGGGACGGGTCGGCGGGCGACGGCAGCAGTGTGGAATTGCCCGACATCTCCTGGCCCAGTGGCAATGGCCCCTCCGGGGGAGGCCAGGTGCCCTTGCCCCGCACTGGCGGTGGCAACTTTGGCGGCGGCGGCGCATCGGGGGACTTTGGGGGCGGGTGGACGCAGGGCCTGTCCAGCGGGGGCTCCGGCAGCGACTCCGGCGTGCTGGGCGATATTGCCGGGGGCGCGGCCGATGCGCTGGGCAGCGCCGACGAGGGCGCTGTGGTGGTCGTGCCCGTGGTGGCCATCTTTCTCATTGGCGCGGCACTGATCCTGGGGGCGGGCTCGCTGGCCATGCTGTTTTTTGGCTGGGATGTGCTGCTCACGGTGGCGGTGGAGATTGCCTTCTCGGTGGCCACGGCCCGCGCCGCCGTGGGGGTGGAGCGCGAGGGCTGGCTCAGCGCCGCCGTGCGCCTGACCTGGAAGCCGCTGCTGGGCGCGCTGGTCTGCGCCGTGCTGCTGGGCGCCACCATCGACCACTTCCTGCCCCATGTGCAGTCGTTGCCCGAGGCGCTGCGCGTGATCCAGGGGCGCTGATTTGCTCTCTATTTGATAGCTGTCAGGGCATATTGCACTAGCGCTTGGGGCAAAAATCCCTTCAAAAATCGTCGGAAGCGCCTCCGAGGGGCTCCTACCGGGAGGACCGGCCCTTGCCGTGGCTGCAGTCCTCGCCAGTCTCCAGGGGTGGCAGCGCGTCCAGGTTGGTCCGCACCCGCGCCAGCAGGGCCAGCAGCTGTGCCTGGGTGGCGTCGTCGCAGCCCGCCAGCACCTGGGCCGACAGGGTTTTCCGCGCGGCCTGCAGCGCCTGGTACAGCGCCTGGCCCTCGGCGCTCAGCGTGAGGCACAGGCTGCGCCGGTCTTCGGCGTGCGGCTGGCGTTCCAGCCACCCCTTGTCCTGCAACAGGCCCAGCATGCGCGCCACCTGGGCCTTGTCGGCGCCGCTGTGGCGCACCAGCTCTTTCTGCGTGGCGCCGGGGTGGCGGCCAATGAAGTTCAGCGCGCGCACTTCATTGAAGGTCAGGTCCGGATGCACGGAGGTCATCGCGCGCACCATGCGCGCCCGGTAGGCGTGCATCAGGTCGTGCAGGGCTTCAAACACATCGGGGCGGGCGCGTGGGGGCATGGCGTGGCTATCGGTTGACAAAGTCAACTGAATGGCGGATGATTTGGTTGATTAAATCAACATTTTACGCCATGAACGCTTCCTTGCCCCTGGCCGCCGCGGCCCCCTCCCTCGCTATCGAGCGCATTCGCCATCCCCTGCAGGGCCGCCATCTCCAGGTGGTGCGCCGCACCCAGGTCAGCCCCGGCTTTGTGCGACTGACCCTGGCCGGCCCCGAGCTGGCGGGGTTTGTGAGCGCCGGGTTCGACGACCACCTCAAGCTCACCCTTCCCTCGCCCGGGCAAGACCGCCCCACCTTGCCCACGCTGCAGGACGGCCGCCCCGTGTTCGACGGCCCCCGCCCCACGCTGCGCGACTACACCCCCGCGCGTTTTGACGCCACTGCGGGCGAGCTGGACATCGAAGTGGCCCTGCACGACGCAGGCCCCGCCACCGACTGGGCCGCCAGCGCCACCGTGGGCCAATGGGTGGGCATTGCCGGGCCGCGCGGCAGCATGGTGGTGCCCACAGCGTTTGACTGGCACTGGCTGCTGGGCGACGAAACCGCGCTGCCCGCCATTGCCCGCCGCTTGGCCGAGCTGCCCGCCTGCGCGGTGGCCACCGTGCGCATCCAGCTGGGCAACCCGGCCGACCAGCGGGTGTTGACCAGCGCGGCGCAGGTGGATCTGCAATGGGTGAGCGCGCTGCCTGCCGCTGTGGAGGCGTTGGCGTTGCCGCCCGGTGCGGGCTTTGTCTGGGCTGCAGGCGAACACAGCGACATGGCCGCCGTACGGCGCGCCGTGCTGGCCAAGCCGGGTGTGGACCCGAAACGGCTGCGCATCTCCGCCTACTGGAAGCGCGGGGCGGCGGACCACCACGAAGACCTGGTGAGCGCTGCGTAGTCGGCACTCGCCGCCTTTCTTTCAGCGAAGCAGCGTCAGCGCCGCCGCCTTCTGCACCGCCTGCGTCATGTGCTGCAGCGCCTGCACATTCAGGCGCCAGCACTGCCAGTACAGCGGCACGTCCACCGGCTTGTTTGCAATCAGTTCAACCAGGGCGCCGGTCTTCAGGTCGTCCTCCACCAGCGGGTCAGGCGTCATGCCCCAGCCCAGGCTGGCGCGGGTGGCTTTGACGAACGCATGTGCCTCGGGCAGCCAGTGCACGGGCGGTGCGAGCTTGCGGCGCGTGATGCGGCCCACAAAACGCGCCTGCAGCGCATCCTTGCGGTTGAACACCAGCATGGGTGCCTGCGCCAGGGTGGTGGCGTTCACGCCCTGCGCAAAGTGGCGCTCCATGAACGCAGGGCTTGCGAGCGCGCGGTAGCGCAGCGTGCCCAGCGGCAGCACCTGGCAGCCCTGCACGGGCTGCGGGTCGGCCGTCACGGCGGCCATCACGCGGCCCTCGCGCAGCAGGTTGGCCGAATGGTCCTGGTCTTCCACATGGATGTCGAAGGTGATGGCCTGCCCCTCGGCCGCCTGCGCCATGGCGTGGGGGAACCAGGTGGCGAGCGAGTCGGCATTCACACCAATCGCCAGCCGCGTGGTGCTGTGCTGCCCGCCGCCAATGGTGGCCAGCGCATCGGCCTCGCTCAATGCCACCTCGCGCGCATGGCGGTACAGCGCCTGCCCGGCCTCGGTGGGCGTGCAGGGCGTGGCGCGGCGTACCAGCACCTGGCCCACGCGCTCTTCCAGCAGCTTGATGCGCTGCGACACCGCCGAGCGCGTGACATGCAGCACGGCCGCCGCCCGCTCGAAGCTGCCTTCATCGATCACCGTGGCAAAGGCGTTGAGCTGGGCGGAGTCGAGTTGCATGGGTGGTTAGCCATTCTGACGGATCGTTAAAAAGTATAGCTGGCGTCAACGCAGGCCCTTGGCCAGAATCCCTGCCCATGGTCTCCACTGCCTTCGTTCACGGTTTCACTTCCACTGCCATGCTCATCATGGCCATTGGCGCGCAAAACGCATTTGTGCTGCGCCAGGGTCTGCGGCGCGAGCATGTGATGCCCGTGGTGATGGTGTGTGCGCTGTCGGACGCGCTACTGCTGCAGGTGGGCGTGTGGGGCATGGGCGGCGTGCTACTGGCCCGGCCCGAATGGGCGCAGCTCATGCGCTGGGCGGGCGCGTTGTTTTTGCTGGTCTACGCCGCACAGACCGCCGCGCGCGCCTTGCGCCCCGGCCAGTTGCTGGTGGCCACCAGCGGCCCCGGCACCAGCCTGCGCACCACGCTGGCCACGGTGGTGGCGCTCACCTGGCTCAACCCGCATGTCTACCTGGACACCGTGGTGCTGCTGGGCACCATGGCCACGCCGTACCCGGCCTGGGGGCGTGCGCTGTTTGCGGCGGGTGGCTCGCTGGCCAGCGCGCTGTGGTTCTTGTTGATCGGCCTGGGCGCCCGCTGGCTGGCGCCATTGTTTGCCACCCCGGCGGCGTGGCGGGTGCTGGACGGGGTGACGGCCACCACCATGCTGGTGCTGGCAGGGGTGATGGCTCTAAGCTAAGAAGAATAAGTTCGTTTTCTAAAAGCGCCGCTTGGGGGATAGTCTGGCCATTCAGCATTTTTTGGCTTTTTTGCCTATCCTCCCGTCCATGCGCTTCAAACACCTTCTCCTGGCCGCCGCCGTTGTTGCGGCCCTGCCCCTGGCCGCACAGTCCGCCACATTCCGCTGGTCCCGCTCGGTGGACATTTCCACCTGGGACATCCACACCCAGAACGTGGGCGTGAACAACACCATGCACGGCGCGGTGTACGACACGCTGGTGGAATACAACAGCAAGACCTTCAAGCCCGAGCCCTCGCTCGCCACCGAGTGGAAGCTGATCAAGCCCACCCAGCTGCGCCTGACCTTGCGCAAGGGCGTGAAGTTCAGCGACGGCAGCGAGTTCACGGCCGACGACGCCAAGTTCTCGCTGGAGCGCGCCAAGGCCAAAAGCTCCAACTTCGCCGTCTACACCCAGGGCATTGACCGTGTGGAAAAAGTCGATGCATACACCATCGACATCCACTCCGACCTGCCCAACCCGGTGCTGGTGAACCAGCTGACCGAGCTGCGCATCATGAGCAAGGCCTGGGCCGAGAAGAACAAGTCGGTCGAGCCCAAGGACATCAAGACCAAGGACGAAAACTTTGCCCACCGCAATGCGCTGGGCACTGGCCCCTACCAGCTCAAGCAGTGGACGCCTGACCAGCGCGTGGTGCTGGAGCCCAACCCCCACTGGTGGGGCAAGGGCAAGTACCCCACCAACCTGACCGAGATCGTCTACACCCCCATCAAGGCCGACGCCACGCGCACAGCGGCGCTGCTGTCGGGTGAGGTGGATTTTGTGATCGACCCCAGCCTGCAGGACCTGGCGCGCATCAAACAGACGCCCAACCTGCAGGTGCTGGAGGGGCCGGAGTACCGCACCATCTTCCTGGGGCTGGACCAGTTCCGCGACGAGCTGCCCGGCTCGGACGTGAAGGGCAAGAACCCGCTGAAGGACCTGCGCGTGCGCAAGGCGCTGTACCAGGCCATCGACATCCAGTCCATCCAGCGCGTGGTGCTGCGCGGCCTGGCCCAGCCCACGGGCACGCTGATCGCCAATCAGGTGAACGGCTGGACCAAGAAGGCCGACGTGCGCTACCCCTACGACGCCAAGGCCGCGCAAAAGCTACTGGCCGATGCGGGCTACCCCAATGGGTTTGAAGTGGACTTTGCGTGCAGCGCGGGCCGCTACATCAACGACGAGCAGCTGTGCCAGGCCATCACCTCGCACTGGGCCAAGGTGGGCGTCAAGGCCAAACTGCGCTCGCTGCCGTTTGCCACGTATTTCCCGATGATCCAGCGCAACGAGGCCAGCATCTACCTGTTGGGCTGGGGCGTGCCCACGTTCGATGCGTTCTACAGTCTGCAGTCGCTGGTGCGCTCGCCCGGCGCGGGCGGGGACGGCAACTTCAACCTGGGCCGCTTCTCCGACCCGCAAATGGACGCACTGATCGAGCGCGTGAAGAAGGAAACCGATGCCACCACGCGCAACCAGCTGATCGAGCAGGCGCTGATCAAGGAGCACGAGCTGGTGTCGCACATTCCGCTGTACAACCAGGTGATTCCGTGGGCGGGTACGAAGAAGGTGGAGATCATCCACCGCGCGGACAACCGCATTGACTGGCGGTACCTGAAGGTGAACTGATCCCCGTTGCCAGCAAAAAGCCCCGGTGCTTCTGACTCGAAGCACCGGGGCTTTTTAGCGTCTGCTGACGGGGCGTATCAGGCCATTGCGCGCTGCACCGCCGGGCGCTGCAGCATGCGCTGCGTGTGTGCAAACACCTTCGGAAACTGGGCAATGTCCACGCCGTCGCTGTGCAGCCAGGTGCCGATGGTGAACAAGTAGCCGTCGGCCACTGTGTATTGCTCGCCCATCACCCACGGGCCCTGGTCCGCGTTCGGCAGGTAGTGGCCTTCGATGAGGTTGAAACACTCCGTCATGTTCTGCGGCACCTTGCGCTGCATGGCCGCTTGCGCCTCGGGCTCGTCGGCCCAGCGGCTGGCGCGGGGGCGGTGGGCGTGGGCGATGTGCACGGTGGACGCGAGGTAGCTGTGGAACTCTTGCAGGCGCGCAAAGCCATGCGCGTCGGCGGGCGCCAGGCGCGCTTCGGGAAAACTCTGCGCCACATAGGCCAGCAGCGCGGTCGTTTCGGTCAGCATGCCGTGCGGTGTGGCCAGCGCGGGCACGCGGCCCTTGGGGTTCACTGCCAGGTATTCGGGCGTGCGTTGCTGGCCGGCCGAGAAGTCCACGCGCACCAGGTCGTAGGGGGCGCCCGCTTCTTCCAGAGCGATGCGAACGGCCTGCGCGCAGGTGCCGGGGGTGTAGTACAGCGTGAGTTGGGTCATGGTAGGTTTGCTATGAATTAAATAGCTGCTTGCGCATATTCCACAGGCGCCTGCAGCCGATATTTCTTGAAATGACTCAGTACAGGCCGCGTGTGCGCGCCATCAGCCGCACCAGGCCCAGCAAGGCGTCGGTGTGGGGCGTGGGGGTGTGGGTGATCTGCCCCAGCTCGCGCACGGCGCCCACCAGGGCGTCGATCTCCAGGGGCTTGTTCGCTTCCACGTCCTGCAGCATCGAGGTCTTGAACGCGCCCAGCTTGCGCGTGACGGCGTGGCGGTCCTCGGGCTGCTGGTCGATCGGCAGGCCCAGCTTTTCGCCAATGGCCTTGGCTTCCAGCATCACCGCGCTAACAAAGCCGCGCACCAGGTCGTCGTCCAGGATGCGGTCGGTGGTGGCACCGGTGAGGGCACTGATGGGGTTGACCGTGAGGTTGCCCCACAGCTTGAACCAGATGTCTTTCTGGATGGTGGTGCTCACCTCTACATCGATGCCACCGCGTTGCAGCGTGTCGGCCAGTGCTTGCAAGCGCTCGCTGCGGCTGCCATCGGGCTCGCCCACGATGAGGCGGTTGCCGAAATGTTGTTTGACGAGGCCAGGCGCCTCCAGTGAGCAGCTGGTGTGCACCACGCTGCCCACCACATGGTTCGTCGGGATAGCGCTGGCGATCACGCCGCCTGCGTCCACGGATTCAAGGGCACGCCCCTGTGCCGCGCCGCCAAAGCCGTCGAGGAACCACCACGGCACGCCGTTCATGGCGGTGAGCACGATGGTGTTGGGGCCGATCAGCGGGGCCATGGCACGCGCCACGTCAGGCAGGCCCGGCGCCTTGACGGCGACCACCACCAGGTCTTGTACGCCCAGGGCTGCCGGGTCGTTGTGGGCCGTGACGGCCACCTGCACCAGCGTGCCGTCGGCGCGCCGCATGCGCAGCCCTTCGGCCTGCAGCGCGCGCAGTGTGTCGCCCCGCGCCACCATGCTGAGGGTGTGGCCTGCCTGCGCCAGGGCCACGCCCAGCCAGCCGCCGATGGCGCCCGCGCCGTAAATACATGCTTTCATGGATGTCTGTCCTTGGGTCTGAAAGAAGAAAAGTTCAGTAGCCTGCGGGCCGGGAGGGGGCGGCGTCGGCCGCGCTGCGGTAGCGTGCGAGCAGATCCTGCGCAGCACTCACCAGCAACATGGTGTCTACGCCCACGGCCACAAACAGCGCACCGGCCGCCAGCCACTGGCGCGCCTGCGATTCGGTGGTGGCCAGGATGCCCGGCGCCTTGCCCGCGCGCAGGATGCGCGCAATGCCGTCGTGGATAGCGGCCTGCACATCCGGGTGCCCCGGATTGCCGGGGTGGCCCATGGATGCCGACAGGTCGGCCGGGCCGATGAACACGCCGTCCACCCCTGGCGTGGCGGCGATGGCATCGAGGTTGGCCATGGCTTCCACGGTCTCGGCCTGCACTAGCAGGCAGATCTGCTGGTTGGCCTCGTGCACGTATTGCGGGTAAGCCTGCCAGCGCGACGAGCGGGCCAGCGCGCTGCCCATGCCGCGCACGCCTTCTGGCGCATAGCGCGTGGCGCGCACCAGTTGCTGGGCCTGCTCGGGCGTATCCACCATGGGCACTAGCAGGGTTTGTGCGCCGATGTCCAGGTACTGTTTGATGAGGGCCGTGTCACCCACCGGCACCCGGGCGATGGGGTGGGGCGCCTGCGCGCCGGGGGGAAGGGCGCTGGTGGCGCTGGCGATGGCCTGCAGCTGGTGCAGGATGGAGCGCAGGTCGTTGGGTGCGTGTTCGCCATCGACCAGCAGCCAGTCGTAGCCGGTGCCCGCAAGGATTTCGGCGCTGTAGCCGTTGGCCAGCCCGAGCCAGAGGCCGATTTGCGCCTGGCCCTGGGCCATGGCTTGTTTGAAGCGGTTGGTGGGTGTCTGCAATGTCAACTCCGTGCGGTGCCAAGCCCGCCATCGTACGGGCTGTGGCGGATCGGTGTCGGCATGGCCGCTATAGTCGGCTGCCCCCCTTGGGGCTCCCACCCGTTACCTGCCATGGCCAAAGAAAAAACCACGTTCACCTGCACCGAGTGCGGCGGCACCAGCCCGCGCTGGCTGGGCAAATGCCCGTCCTGCGGCGCCTGGAACACGCTGATCGAGCAGGTGGCCGAGGCCGGGCCGGGCAAGAACCGCCTGAGCGCGCCGCAGGGCTACGCGGGCCTGGCTAATGCGCAACCCGTCCTTCCGCTGGCGGCCATCGAAGCGCAGGATGTGGCCCGCACCCCCAGCGGCATCGACGAGCTGGACCGCGTGCTGGGCGGCGGCATTGTGGAGGGCGGCGTGGTGCTGATCGGCGGGGACCCGGGCATTGGCAAATCCACCCTGTTGCTGCAGGCCATGGATGCGCTGCAGCGCGCGGGTCTGCCCACCCTGTATGTGACGGGTGAGGAAAGCGGCGCGCAGGTGGCGCTTCGGTCACGCCGCCTGGGCATCGAGGGCAGCCAGGTGCAGCTGCTGGCCGAAATTCAGCTCGAAAAGATCCTGGCGACGGTGGACGCCACGCAGCCCGCCGTGGTCGTCATCGACTCCATTCAGACCACCTATTCCGACCAGCTCACCAGCGCGCCGGGCTCGGTCGCCCAGGTGCGCGAATGCGCGGCGCACCTCACGCGCATGGCCAAGGGCACGGGCATCGCCGTGATTCTGGTAGGGCACGTGACCAAGGAAGGCGCGCTGGCGGGGCCGCGCGTGCTGGAGCACATGGTGGACACGGTGCTGTACTTCGAAGGCGACACCCACAGCCAGTTCCGCCTGGTGCGCGCCATCAAGAACCGCTTTGGCGCCGTGAACGAGATCGGCGTGTTCGCCATGACCGAAAAGGGCCTCAAGGGCGTGAGCAACCCGAGCGCCATCTTTTTGAGCCAGCACAGCGAGCCGGTGCCCGGCAGCTGCGTGATGGTGACGCTGGAGGGCACGCGCCCCCTGCTGGTCGAGATCCAGGCGCTGGTGGACAGCGGCGGCCCCAGCCCCCGGCGCCTGAGTGTGGGCCTGGACAAGGACCGTTTGGCCATGCTGCTGGCCGTGCTGCATCGCCACGCGGGTGTGGCCTGCATGGACCAGGACGTGTTTGTGAACGCGGTGGGCGGCGTGCGCATCAGCGAGCCTGCGGCCGATTTGGCCGTGATGTTGTCCATCACGTCCAGCTTGCGCGGCAAGGCGCTGCCCAGGGGCTTTTTGGCGTTTGGCGAGGTGGGCCTGGCGGGCGAGGTGCGGCCCGCGCCTCGCGGCCAGGAGCGCCTGAAGGAAGCTGCCAAGCTCGGTTTCAGTGTGGCCGTGGTGCCCAAGGCCAACGCGCCGAAGAAGCCCATCGAGGGCCTCACCATCCACGCGGTGGAGCGGGTGGAAGAAGCGATGGACGTGGTCCGGGGCTTGTAAACCCCATCTACGCAATGCCCACAGCGCTGCGAATGCGGCGCCGTAAGACAATCGAGCCATGAATTTGCGCAATATCTTGGTGCCGCTGGGCGGCTTGGCCTTGGTCGGCTTTGGGTTTTATGCCTATGGCTGGGCCGGTGTGGCGGCGGTCGTCGGCGGGTTGGTCATGTGGACCCTGCTGCACTTCACGCGGCTGGTGAACGTGATGAAGAAGGCCGCCAAACGGCCCATCGGCTATGTGGGCAGCGCCGTGATGCTCAACGCACGACTGGCCGAGGGCGTGAACCTGATGCACGTGGTGGCCATGACGCAGGCGCTGGGTGAACGGCTGTCTCCCGAGGGCGAGGACCCCGAGATCTACCGCTGGACCGATGGCACCCAGTCGCACGTGACCTGCGAGTTCCGCCACGGCAAGCTCGTGAAGTGGGCGCTGGTGCGGCCGCAGGCGGACGCTGATACCCCGGCTCAGGAGGCATAGACCCCGCCTGGATCTGGCGGGTTTGCTGCACGGCACCCTCGGGCGGCGGTTCCCGGTGGGCTGGGGCCCCGTAAAATCCCGGTTTTGCGACCCACAGCAACCAAAGGACACCCATGAGCCCCGTAGTTCCCTCGATGGCCGACCGTGACGGCAAGATCTGGATGGACGGCCAGATGGTCGATTGGCGTGACGCCAAGATCCACGTGCTGACGCACACCCTGCATTACGGCTGCGGCGCCTTTGAAGGCGTGCGCGCTTACAACACGGCCAACGGCACGGCGATCTTCCGCCTGGAAGAGCACACCGACCGCCTGTTCAACAGCGCCAAGATCCTGCGCATGAAGATCCCGTTCACCAAGGAAGAAGTGAACGAGGCCCAGAAGGCTGTGGTGCGCGAAAACAAGCTCGAATCGTGCTATCTGCGCCCATTGACCTGGATCGGATCGCAAAAGCTGGGCGTGTCTCCCAAGGGCAACCAGATCCACCTGATGGTGGCAGCCTGGGCCTGGGGCGCCTACCTGGGCGAAGAGGGTATGAAGCGCGGCATCCGCGTCAAAACCAGCAGCTACACGCGCCACCACGTCAACATCACCATGACGCAGGCCAAGGCGGTGAGCAACTACACCAACTCCATCCTGGCCAACATGGAAGCGCTGGACGACGGGTATGACGAAGCCCTGCTGCTCGACAGCTCCGGCTTCGTGTCCGAAGGCGCGGGCGAGAACATCTTTGTCATCAAAAACGGCGTGATCTACACGCCCGACTTGTCAGCCGGTGCCCTGAACGGCATCACCCGCAACACGGTGTTCCATATCGCCAAGGACTTGGGCCTGGAAATCGTGCAAAAGCGCATCACCCGTGACGAGGTGTACATCGCCGACGAGGCCTTCTTCACCGGCACGGCCGCTGAAGTGACGCCCATCCGCGAACTTGACCGCATCGAAATCGGTGCCGGTTCGCGCGGCCCGATCACCGAAAAAATCCAGAGCGCCTTCTTCGACATCGTGAACGGCCGCAATCCCCAATACGCCCACTGGCTTAGCAAGGTCTGAAGAACATGTCCCAAGCTACCGTTGAACTCCTGGCCAAAGACCTGAACGCCCAAGGCGGTGTTTTTTGCCCCAGCCCCAAAGCCGACATGAAGCTGTGGAACAGCCACCCCAAGGTGTACCTGGACGTGGCCCGCACGGGTGAAGCCAAGTGCCCGTACTGCGGCACGGTGTACCGCCTGAAGGCCGGTGAGCACGTACACGCTGGCCACTGATTGATGCCAGCTGCAACCGGCGGCGCATCGGCGGCGCCCACGTTGACCGTGGCGGTGCTGACCCTCAACGAGGCGCACCGCATTGAAGCCTGCCTGCAGAGCGCCGCGTTTGCCGACCAGTTGCTGGTGGTGGACAGCGGCAGCACGGACGACACCGTGGCCATCGCCCAGCGCCTGGGCGCGGAAGTCCACAGCTACCCCGACTGGAAGGGTTTTGCCGTGCAGCGCAACCGGCTACTGGCCCATGCGCGGGGTGACTACATCTTCTTCCTGGATGCCGACGAGGTGATGACACCGGCGTTCGCCCAGGAGCTTCAGGCCATCGTGCGCTCTGGCGCGCAGGCCGTGTGGACCATCCGCTGGCGCATGGTGGCCTACGGGCACGAACTCAAGTACTTCCGCTCGCAATCGCAGATCGAGCGCCTGTTCGTGCGCGCCATGGTCCGGGAGTTCACGGGCGTGGTGCACGAGCAGGCCGAGCTGTTGCCACCACCGGGCGGTGGCGCCGTGCCACGCCGCCTGATCGAGGCGCGGCTGCTGCACTACTCGCGCACCACCGTGCGCGGCAGCCTGGAGAAGCTCACGCAGTACGCGATGCTGGGGGCTGCCAAGCGGGCAGCGGCGGGCAAGAAGGGTGGCGTGGTGCGAGGCGTGGCCTCGGGCACCAGCATGTTTCTGCGCCTGTATGTGTTCCGCCTGGGCTTTCTGTGTGGCGGGGCCGGTTTTCTGTATTGCCTGTTTGTGGCGCTGGAGGCGTTCTTCCGGTATGCCGCCCTGGAGTACGACCACCAGCAACTGAGTGAGAGCGTGCGCCGTTGACCAAAATTGACGAAATTTTTGTGCGCTTGTCGGGCGTGGCGGCCTTCATGGTGCCGGGTCTGGCACTGTGGGTGCGCTCGGGCTATTCGTGGGGCGCGGTGGTGTTGCTGTTGTGCAGCCTGGCCACTGCCGGGGTGTGGCTGCGGCGCCGGCCGGGGCGCGATGCCTGGCTGCTTTTCGCCTCCATCGTGGCGATGGGCACGGTCTGGGCGCTGGACTTTGACCCGGCCCAGGGCAGCTGGTCCAACCTGGACCGGCCTGCCAAGTACCTGCTGGCGCTGCCGTGCCTGCTGTACGTGCTGGCCTATCCCCCGCGGGTGCGCTGGCTTTGGGCCGGTATCGCGGTGGGCGCCTGCGGGGCGGGCCTGATCGGCATGTACCAGGCCCTGGTGCAGCACTTGCCGCGTGCCAATGGGTTTACCAACGCCATCCAGTATGGCGGGCTCAGCCTGTTGCTGGGGCTGATGTGCTCGGTGGCGCTGCTGGTGCTGTGGGACCGCTGGACGCCCTGGCAGCGCGCGGGTTGGGCGGTGGGCATTCTGCTGGGCCTGGAGGGGTCGCTGCTGTCCGAGTCGCGCGGGGGCTGGGTGGTGTTGCCCATGGCGTTGCTGTTGTGCGTCTGGCTCCAGGGGCGCTCTGGCCAACCCCGCAGGGCAATCATCGGCGCCGTGCTGGTCGTGGTGGGGGCTGTGGGCCTGATGGCCTTCAAGGCCAACGAGGTGCGCCTGCGGGTGGACGAGGCGCGGCAGGAGATCACGCAGTACGAGTCGCGGGGCGACGCGGCCAGTTCGGTCGGCCAGCGCCTGGCGCACTGGGGCCTGGCCTGGCGCATGGGCCTGGACCGCCCCTGGAGCGGCTGGGGCCGCTATGGCTATGAGGCCGAGAAGCAGCGCAGGGTGGCCGCCGGCGAGGCGCACCCGATTGTTTTGCAGTTCAGCCACGCCCACAACGAGTTGCTGGACATCTTTGCCAAGCGTGGCATCCCCGGTGTCGTGGTTTTGCTGATTTTTTATGGCGTGCCCCTGGTGCTGTTCTGGCCCACGCGGCGGCGCGTGTTTCCGGGCGGTGCGGGTGCGCTGGATACCGAGGGCCTGTGCCTGCGCATGATCGGGGTGCTGCTGCCCGTGTCCTATATGGGCTTTGGCACCACCCAGGTGTTTTTGGGGCACAACAGCGGCACCATGTTCTACCTGTTCATGGGCATGCTGGTGCTGGCCATCCTGCAAGGCCGCGAGCGCCTGCGGCTGCAAACGCCCGGACAAGCCGCCTCCCTTTCCTGAAGGACCTCTGCCATGCACATCCTGCTGGTCAACAACTCCCCCATCCCGGTGTATGGCTACGGCGGTACCGAGCGCGTGATCTGGGACCTGGGCAAGACGCTGGTGCAGCAGGGCCACCGCGTGAGCTACTTGGTGCCCGAGGGCTCGACCTGCGACTTTGGCCAGGTGCTACCCATCCGGCCGGACGAGCCGTGGGAGGGCCAGATCCCGGCCGACGTGGACATCACGCATTTCCAGTTCAACCCGCGCTCCGAGCTGTCCAAGCCCTACCTGGTGACCGAGCACGGCAACGCCCGCAAGCCCAAGCCACTGCCGCGCAACACGGTGTTCCTGTCGCGCGACCACGCGGCGCGCTATGGCTCCAGCGAGTTCGTCTACAACGGGCTGGACTGGGCCGGTTATGGCCCGGTGGACTTTGACCGCCCGCGCTCGCACTACCACTTCCTGGGCAAGGCGGCCTGGGGGGTGAAGAACGTGCGCGGCGCCATCAAGGTGGCCAAGATGGCCGGGGTGGAGCTGGACGTGCTGGGCGGCAACCGCATCAACTTCAAGCGTGGCTTTCGCTGGACGCTGTCGCGCAAGATCCACTTCCACGGCATGGTGGGCGGCTCGCAGAAGACGGGTCTGCTCAACGCCTCGCGCGGGCTGATCTTTCCGGTGCGCTGGCATGAGCCGTTCGGGCTGGCCGTGATCGAGAGCCTGTACTTCGGCTGCCCCGTGTTTTCTACGCCCTACGGCGCCTTGCCCGAGCTGGTGCCTGTGCACTGTGGCGTGCTGTCGGACCAGGCCTCGGTGCTGGCCGAGGCAGTGCGTGGCAACCGCTTTGACCCGCGCGCCTGCCACCAGCATGTGGTGGAGCACTTTGGTGCCGAGCGCATGGCACGCAACTACCTGCGCATGTACGAACGGTTGCTGGCGGGCGAAACCCTCAACGCCCAGCCGCCCATGATCCAGGGCCCCGCGCGCGAACTGCCCTGGAGGCAGTGAAGCCCCCCTGAGTCGCCTTCGGCGCCTTCCCCCCAGGGGACGCCACCCGTGGCCTGGCAAAGCCAGCTCCAAGGTGGCACGGGTTTCACAGCGCGCCAGTTTTTAGCGCCCTGCTCATATCGGGGAGACTACTGCGCGGGTTTTGGGGCGTTTTTGGCCGCAAGCGCTAGTTCAATGTGCCTCTGCAGCTATAAAAATAATAGTAGTTAGTGGCCGACTGTGGAGTTGCCGCGCGGCGCGGTGGCCTGCCGCCACTCCTGGACCAGCAACGCCATCAACTGTGCCGCAGGCATGGGCCGCACCTGGGCCACCCCCTGGCCTGCCCACAGCGAGAGGCACTCCGCCTGTCCCGCCTGGGCGGCCGCGCGGCGCAGCGCACCGGTCAGCGCGTTCTGCACGGGGTAGGGCGGCACGGTCGCTTCGTCGGATTGCAGGGCTTGCATCATGCGGTTGACGATGCCGCGCGCCGGCCGGCCCGAGAAGATGCGGGTGGTGCGCGTGTCGGTGGCCTGGGCGCGTGTCAGGGCCTCGCGGTAAGCGGTGCCAATGGCCGACTCGGGGCAGGTGAGGAATGCCGTGCCCATCTGCACCGCCTGGGCGCCCAGTGCCAGGGCGCCCGCAATGCCACGCCCGTCCATGATGCCGCCCGCAGCAATCACCGGGATGGACAGCGCCTGCACGCACTGCGCCACCAGCGGCAGCGTGCCCACCATGCTGGCCGCAAAGTCGGCCAATGACGGCGCTGCCCCGGTGGCGCCGGGCTGCGTGGGGGTGAGGAAGGTGCCCCGGTGCCCCCCGGCTTCCATGCCAGAGGCGCACACGGCATCCGCGCCCACGGCGGCCCAGGCCTGCGCCTCGGCCAGCGTGGTGGCAGTACCGATCACGTAACTGCCTACGGCCTGCAGCCTGGCCACCTGCGCCGCCGTGAGGATGCCGAAGGTGAAGCTGGCCACCGCGGGGCGTGCGGCCACCAGGGCGTCGAACTGCGCGGCAAAGTCCTCGCACCACTGCGCGGGCCGCTCGGGCACGAGGCCGAACTCGGCATAGAACGGCGCCAGCCGCTGCAGCGCAGCTTGCACCGTGGCGTCGTCGGGTGTGGGCGTGGCCTGCACAAACAGGTTCATGCCGAAGGGCCGGTGGGTGCGGCGGCGCACTTCGGCGGCGGCCTCGGCCATGGCGGCGGGCGAGCGCATGCCGCAGCCCAGCATGCCCAAGCCGCCAGCCTCGGAGACGGCTGCGGCCAGCGCGGGCGTGTCCGACCCGGTCATCGGGCCCTGGATGATGGGCAACGCAAGGCCCAGGTGGGTGGTGAAGGCGGGCATGGCGGGCTCCTTGTGCGATCTGTGGGAAAGGGGTCAGGTCGATGTAGCGGGACGGGGCGCTTTGCCTGCGGTCAGCGCGGCGCGCAGCGCGTCCAGCGCGGGCGACTGGTAGCCGCGCCGGTGCACCAGCACCGTGTCGCAGGTGGCCAGGGGCACCAGACGCAGCGCGGGCGGCTCGCGCATGAGGTCGATCACGGCCTGGGGCACCACGCCGGCACAGCGACCGGCGGCCACGCAGGCCAGGATGGCGTGGTAGGACGCCAATTCCAGCACCTGGGGCGGTGTGCCGCTTTTTTGCTGCATGAAAGCTTCGCCCATGCGGCGGTAGGTGCAGCCGCCGCCAAAGGCGGCCAGGGTGTCCAATTGCAGGTCGGCCGGTGCGGCCACTGGAGGATGGTTGGCGGGCAGCGCCAGCATCAGGGTTTCGGTAAACACGGGCGTGCGCTCCACCGGAGCATCGGCATCCACGCCGGGTGGCGGCCAGGCCACCAGTGCGCAGTCGATGGTGTGGGCCAGCACCTGCTCCACCAACTGGCGCGAGGGGGCGGTGGACAGCTCCAGCACCAGCCCCGGCCACTGCGCATGCAGCTGCGCCAGCGGCTGGGGCAGGCGCGCTGCGGCTGTGCTTTCCATGGCGCCCAGACGCAGCCGGCCACCGGGCTCGCCGGGGTGCACGGACTGGCGTGCTTCTTCGGCCAGCGCCAGCAGGCGGTCGGCATAGCCGCGCAGCGATTCGCCCGCAGGCGTTGGCACCATGCGCTTGCCCTCGCGCAGGAACAGCGTCGCGCCCAGCTGCTCCTCCAGTTGCTGCACGCGCGTGGTCACGTTGGACTGCACCCGTCCCAGCCGCTCAGCGGCACGGGTCACGCTGCCTTCCTGCGCTACGGCGCGGAAGATCTCCAGAGCAGTGAGGTCCATGATTGTTCTCTTTGTGAGATGATTTAAAGAAAATATATCTCAAAAAAGAATCATATGCGCAAGCCCGATACCCTGGAATCTCCCACCGCCCCACCCCTGTCCGAACGCCCGCTGGCCGTGGCGCTGGCGGGCATGGCGGCGCTGGCCGTGGCCATGGGCATCGGGCGGTTTGCCTTCACGCCGCTGCTGCCCATGATGCTGCACGACGGCGTGGTCACGCTGGCGGGCGGCAGCTGGCTGGCCACGGCCAACTACCTGGGCTATCTCATCGGAGCGCTGGCCTGCATGGCGCTGCCGTGGGTGGCGCCCCGTGCGCGGCAGCGGTGGCATGCAGCGCGGCTGGCGCGCTGGGGACTGGCGGCCACGGTGCTGCTCACGCTGGGCATGGCGCTGCCGCTGCCGGGCACCTGGCCCGCACTGCGGTTTGCGGCTGGGGTCGCCAGTGCGCTGGTGTTCTTGAATGTCTCGGTGTGGTGCATGGTGCGGCTGGTGGCTCTGGGCCAGGCCGCATTGGGCGGCCTGATCTTTTGCGGCCCTGGGCTGGGCATCGTGCTCACGGGGCTGTCGGCCAGTGCAATGGTGGCGCTGCAGTGGCCCGCCGCAGCGGGCTGGGCGGTGTTTGGGCTGCTGAGTGTGGGGCTGTGCGCCGCCATCTGGCCCGTGCTGCAGGGGGTGGCCATGCCGGCGTCGGCCGCAGCCGCCGGGCCTGTGGTGGACGGCTCCACCCCCGGCCACGGATTCTGGGCGCGCACAGGGCTCGCGCTGGCCTATGGGCTTGCGGGGCTGGGCTACATCGTCACCGCCACCTTTTTGCCCGTGATTGCGCGCGCTGCCTTGCCCGCCGGGTCGCCCTGGCCTGACCTGTTCTGGCCGCTGTTTGGTGCCGGGGTGGCGTTGGGCGCAGCGTTGTCCACCCGCACCCCGGCCGCGTGGGACCGGCGCTGGCTGCTGATGGCGGCCTACGTGGTGCAGGCCGGGGCCATTGCGCTCAGTCTGGTGTGGCCGGGGCCTGCGGGGTTTGCGCTGGGCAGCCTGCTGCTGGGCTTGCCGTTCACCGCCATCACCTTCTATGCGCTGCAGGAGGCGCGGCGGGTGTGGCCTGCGGCGGGTGACAGTTTTCCGGGGCTGCTCACGGCTGCTTACGGCATTGGCCAGATCGTGGGCCCACCCATGGTGGCGTGGATGCTGCACCACGCGGCCACCCAGGGCCAAGGCTTTGTCTACGGGCTGGCCGTGGCCGCCGCAGCGCTAGGGGTAGGGGCGGTGCTGTTTGCCGCCATGGCCTGGCGCTGGCCCCTGGCCCCTCGCCCGGCGGCGCGCTGATTCGCACGCCGGTTCCCGTCTCGATCAGTGCGTGGACGGTGCCAGCGGCAGCGCCAGCACAAAACATGCGCCGCTGTCGCCATCGGAGCGGTCTTGGCAGTGCACGGTGCCGTTATGGCGCCCGGCAATCGATCGCACCAGCGCCAGCCCCAGCCCCACGCCACCCGCACGTTCGCTCGCGCCCGGCAGGCGGTAGAAGGGCTCGAAGATGCGCTCGCGCTGGCTGGGCGGCACGCCCGGGCCGTGGTCGCACACATGCACCTCGGCGCGGCCCTGACGGCGGTGCACCACCACGGTGATCTCGCCCGTGCTGTAGCGGCGCGCATTTTCCAACAGGTTGCGGATGGCCCGGCGCAGCAGCTTGGCCACGCCGCGAACTTCCAGCGAATCAGGGCTGGCGCTCACGTCCAGGTCGGCGTCCACTCGCGCACATTCCTCGGCAGCCAGGCCAATCAGGTCCACCAGTTCCACCGTGCCCACGTCGGCTTCGCGTGCATCCAGACGACTGGCCAGCAGGATCTCGTCCACCAGCTGGTCCAGCTCGGCGATGTTGCGCAGGATCTCTTCGCGGAAAGCGGGCGAGGGCTGCTGGCCGCCCATCAACTCCAGCCCCATGCGGATGCGGGTCAGGGGCGAGCGCAGCTCGTGCGAGGCATTGGCCAGCAGCGACTTGTGCGACTTGACCAGGGTTTCCACACGCTCGGCCGCTGCGTTGAATTGCCGCGCCAGGTCGGCGACCTCGTCCTGGCCTTGCTCGGGCACGCGCACCGACAGGTCACCCTCTCCAAACTTCTTCACGCTGCGCTGCAAGGCCTCCAGCCGCTGCGTAAGGCGGCGGATGATGGGGTACACGCCCACCGCCACCGCCAGGCCCACGATGCCCAGCAGCCACAGGAAGCCGAAGGGCGGCCGGGTCCAGAAAGCAGCCTCGTCCTGGCCCGGGCCACCGGGCCGCCCGCCGTTGCGGCCCATGCGGGGCTGGCGGGGGGCCATCTGCAGGGTGAAGATCTGGCCGTTTTCCGCCTCGATGTGGAATTCCACCACCTCGCCCGGATCGGATGGCTGGCGCGTGGCCATGCCGCGCAGCACCAGGTTGCCCCCAGGGTCGCGCACCGCCATCTCGCGCGAGGGCGGCACAAACGGTTGGTTGGTCTGGGCCTTTTGCTCCTCGGCCATGCGCCAGGCCCAGCCCACGGTGAGTGTCAGAACGGCCATGCCGCCGACCACGGCGAGCCAGATGCGCAGATAGAGGCGGCGGGAGAAGGGGTTGGACAGGGACATGCGTGGGGCGTCAGCGCAGGCAGCGGGGGCCTGCGTCAGCGATCAATCTTGCTGCTTGGCAAACACATACCCGACACCACGCACCGTGAGGATGCGGCGCGGGTTCTTGGCGTCGGCTTCGATGGCCGCGCGAATGCGGCCCATGTGCACGTCGATGGAGCGGTCAAACGCCTCCAGCTCGCGGCCGCGCACGGCTTCCATGATCTGGTCGCGGGTGAGCACCCGGCCCGCGCGCTCGGCCAGCGCCACCAGCAGGTCGAACTGGTACGAGGTGAGGTCCGCCGCCTGCCCGGCAACGGTCACGGTGCGCGCGTCGCGGTCAATCTCGAGCGTGCCAAAGCGCAGCACCTGGGTGGCGGCTGCGGCGCCTCCGCCATCTGTGCGCCGGCGCAGGATGGCGCGGATGCGGGCCAGCAGCTCGCGGGGCTCAAAAGGCTTGGGCAGGTAGTCGTCGGCGCCCAGCTCCAGCCCGATGATGCGGTCCATGGGGTCGCCCTTGGCGGTGAGCATGAGCACTGGCACCTGTGCCGCGTTGCCCTGCAGCGAACGGATGCGGCGGCACACTTCCAGCCCATCCATGTCGGGCAGCATCAGGTCCAGGATCACCAGATCGGGCAGTGGCCCGGCATCGGGGCCTTGCAGCTGCGCCAGGCCGCTTTTGCCGTCGGCACGGTGCGTGACCTGCAGGCCCGACTGGCCCAGGTACTCGCCCACCATCTGCGCGAGGCGGGCGTCGTCTTCGATCATCAGCAGTTGGGAACTCATGGGGGCAGTGTAGTAGTGGGCTGAGAGACTGTGAACAGGCTCTCGAAAACTGCCCCCATGGTCCGACCGAGCCGTCTCCCCGTGTTGAAGCCCCCGTAAAGTTCCGGTAAACCGGGTGGCGAAAGGCTTCAATGTTTGCTGCTAATTCAATAGCATTCGAGGCAAATGCATCAGGCGCCTCCGTCCTTCTGGATGCGTGACGCCAGCCACACCAGTACCAGTACCGGCAGCCCCAGCAGCGCCGTGGAGGTGAAGAACTGGGCGTAGCCAAACGCATCCACGTAGTCGCCCGAGAAGCCCGCCACAAACTTCGGCAGCAGCAACATCATCGAGCTGAACAGCGCGTACTGCGTGGCCGAATAGCTCACGTTGGTCAGGCTCGACAGGTAGGCGATGAACGCGGCCGAGGCGATGCCGCTGGCCAGGTTGTCGGCAGACACCACGGCAATCAGCGCCGTCACGTCGTGCCCGTGGCCCGCCAGCCAGGCGAACAGCAGGTTGCTGGCGGCGCTCAGGATGGCGCCCAGCATCAGGATGCGCATCACGCCAAACCGCATGGACAACACGCCGCCCACGAAGGCGCCTGCCAGCGTCATGATCACGCCGTAGATCTTGGTCACGGCGGCCACTTCATCCTTGGTGAAACCCATGTCCACGTAGAACGGGTTGGCCATGATGCCCATCACCACGTCGCTGATGCGGTACACGGCAATCAGCGCCAGGATCAGCGCCGCGTGCCAGCCGTAGCGGCGCAGAAAGTCGGCAAACGGGGCCACCAGCGCGCCCTGAATCCACTCGGCAGCGTTCTTGGCCGGCGGCAGCGCCACCGGCGCAGGCTCGCGCGAGAACAGCACGGTGACCACGCCCACCGCCATCGACGCCGCCATGGCCAGGTACGCGGCCTGCCAAGCGCCGTTCTGGTACGCGGCGGCACCTTGTGCAAAGGCCTGGCCAACGGCGGGCGCGACCTCGGAGCGCGCGGCAATCCACAGCACTCCGGCACCTGCCCAGATCATCGCCAGCCGGTAACCCGTCTGGTACGACGCCGCCAGCGCGGCCTGGTGGTTGGCATCGGCCGATTCGATGCGGAAGGCGTCGAGCGCAATGTCCTGTGTGGCCGATCCGAACGCCACGGCCAGGGCGCACCACACGATGGGCCCGAGGGTGAGGCGCGGGTCGGCCAGGGCCATGCCCACCAGGCCCGCCACCACCACCAGCTGCGCCAGCAGCAGCCAGCTGCGCCGCCGCCCCAGCAGCCGCGTGAGCCCCGGGATGGGCATGCGGTCCACCAGCGGCGCCCACACCCACTTGAAGCCGTAGGCCAAGCCCACCCAGCTCAAGTAGCCGATGGTGCTGCGGTCGATGCCCGCCTCGCGCAGGCGAAAGCTCAGCGTGCCCAGCACCAGCAGCAGCGGCAGCCCGGCCGAGAAGCCCAGCGTCAGCATGCGCAGGCTGGCGGGCTCCAAGTACACGCGCAGGGTCTGCAGCCAGGGGGTGCGCGGGGGCTTGTCCGCGGCGGTAGCGGGAGCGAGGCTGGGGGTGGAAGATGTGGAGGTGTCTGACATGGGTGAGCGGGGGTTTTGTCTATCATCGCCGACGCATCCTTGTAGCCATCCTGTCAGCCTCCATCTGCGCGGCAGGTTCTGGTGTGTTGTGTGCCAGCGCTGCTCATTATTCCTTCTGGGATTGCCTTGTATGTGTCTTTTCTGCCCCGCTCCCTCCGTCGCGCCGTCGTCCCCCTGGTCCGCACGCCGCGCGTTTCTGCTGGCGGCGGGTGCCAGCGCGGCTGCGCCGGTGCTGGCGCAGGTGGACGTGGGCTCGTCCTCCAGCCTGCGCAAGCTGGTGCCCGCCGAAACGCTGGAGCAGTCTGCCGCCCAGCAGTACCGCCAGATGCTGGAGCAGGCCCGCGCCAAGCGCGCGCTGGCGCCCGACAACCACCCCCAGCTGCAGCGCCTGCACGCCATCGCCAAGCGGCTGATCCCGTACGCCACGCCCTGGAACGACCGCGCCCGCCAGTGGCGCTGGGAGGTCAACCTGATCGGCAGCTCGCAGATCAATGCGTTTTGCATGCCCGGCGGCAAGATTGCGTTCTATACCGGCATCCTCGACCAGCTCAAACTCACCGACGACGAGACTGCGATGGTCATGGGCCACGAGATGGCCCATGCGCTGCGTGAACACGCACGCGAGCGCATCGCCAAGACGCAGGGCACCAACCTGGCGCTGCGCCTGGGCTCGCAGCTGCTGGGGCTGGGCGACTTGGGGCAGGCGGCGGCGGGCTTGGGCGGGCAGTTGCTTACGCTACAGTTCAGCCGGTCCGACGAGAGCGAGGCCGATCTGGTGGGGCTGGAGCTGGCCGCGCGTGCTGGTTTCCAGCCCTCAGCGGCTGTGAGCCTTTGGCAGAAGATGGGCAATGCCAGTGGCAGCAAACAAGGTGGGCTGGCGTTTTTGTCCACCCACCCTTCGGGCCCCGCGCGCATCCGCGAACTGGAGCTGAACGTGCCCAAGGTGCAGGGCCTGTACGAGGCCGCGCGCCGCAACGGTTGAACCGCTGAGCCAGTGTATTTAAGCGCTGGCCGCCACGGTGTCGGTGGCGTTTGCACCCGCCAGCTGCACCTGGTTGCGCCCCGCGTGCTTGGCAGCGTACAGCGCTTGGTCTGCGCGGGCAATGGCGGCCTGCAGATCGTCCGGCCCGTGCACCTGGGCCACCCCAAACGACAGCGTCAGCGCAATGGGCGCAGTGCCCACCGGCAGCGGCGCCCGGGCCACGGCGGCGCGGATGCGTTCGGCCGTGGCGCTGGCGGCGTCCAGCGGGCTGGCGGGCATCAGCGCCAAAAACTCTTCACCGCCCCAGCGCGCCAGCACATCACCCTCACGCAGGTTGTCGGCCAGCACCTGGCCCATGGCCACCAGCACCTGGTCGCCCACGGCGTGGCCGTACTGGTCGTTCACGCGCTTGAAGTGGTCCACGTCGCACAGCAGCAGCGTCACGGGCATGCCGCTGCGCTGGCTGCGCTCCAGCGCCTCGGTGGCCTGTGCGTCAAAGTGGCTGCGGTTGGCCAGGCCGGTCAGCGGGTCGCGCGTGGCCTGCTTGCGCAGGCGCGCCTCGGCAATGAGGATGGTGCGGCGGTAGAAAGCCGACAGCGCTGCCGACATGGCAAACACCACGCAGATGTGCACCCAGTTCACGATCTTCACGCTCTGGGCAGGCAACGGGTCCAGCGGCCCTACGGCGTCGCTCAGCATGTGCAGGCCCAGGTAGTAAGCCAGCAGGGCCAGCACCATGGGCGTGGCATAGCCGCGTGTGTTGGCGATCACGATGGCGGGGATGAACATCAGCAGGTAGTAGTGAAAGCCGCTCTCCCAGCCGATGAGCAGCGAGCCCAGTGCCGAGTGCCCGATCACCTCCAGCCAGATCAGTGCCAGCGCTGCGGTGTTGTAGCGCTTCTGGATGAGCCAGTGGGCGCCCAGGTACATGGCGATGCTCAGCACATTGATGGCCGCCAGCGGCATCGAGCCCAGCCAGAGAAACAGCAGGATGTAGCCCGCATCGATGGTGGCGGCTGTCAGCGCCACCCGCTGCACCATGGCCCAGTAAGCCTTGCCCGCGAGGCTGGAGCCACGCTGGGGTTCAAGCGGGGGGCGCGACGCGTTGGATGGGGTCATGGCACAAGGGCATGGGCGGCCCGCAGAGGTGGCAAACCACACCATCGTAGCCCCCGGCGGTGTCGGGGGTGCGGCGAACTGGCCGGTATCCCCGGGCTTGATCGCCGCTGCGTCGCCGGCGGCGCAGAGCACGCCACAGACGCCTGGAGCCGCCTCTTGCAACCCATTTCAACCCCAATCAGCCGGATGCGCTAGTGCAATATGCCTAATGTGCTATCAATAAAGGAGTGATAGCGATCAGCGCTCAGGTCCCGCCCACGTAGGGGTTGCCCTGCCGCTCGCGCCCGAAGGTGCTCTCCGGTCCATGGCCCGGAATGAACACCGTCTGGTTGCCCATGGGCCACAGCCGCTGCGTGATGCTGTCGATGAGCTGCTGGTGGTTGCCCTGGGGGAAGTCCGTGCGCCCAATGCTGCCCGCAAACAGCACGTCGCCCACAAACGCGCGGTCGATCTGCGGCGCGTGGAACACCACGTGTCCGGGCGTGTGGCCGGGGCAGTGGCGCACGTTCAAGGTCTCGTTGCCGATCTGCACGGTGTCGCCATCGTGCAGCCAGCGTGTGGGGGTGAAGTGCTGTGCGGGCGGAAAGCCGAACATCGCGCTTTGCTGCGGCAGCCCGTCGATCCAGAACTGGTCGCCCGGGTGGGGGCCGACGATGGGTAGCGACAGGCGCTGGGCCAGTTCGCCCGTTCCGCCGGCGTGGTCGATGTGGGCGTGGGTGAGCCAGATCTGGGCGAGCTGCAGCCCCAGCCTTTCAACCTCGGCCAGCAGCGTGTCCAGGTCTCCGCCTGGGTCGATCACGGCGGCCTGCCGTGTGGCGTCGCACCAGACGATCGAGGCGTTCTGCTGGAAAGGGGTAACTGGGACGGTGAGGTAGCGGAGCATGGGGTGGAAGGCAGAAGCCCGACGCGCCAGCGCCGCTTGCAATGGTTGCGGCGGCGGGTTCGCGCGGTGGCGGCAGGGCCAGAAGGCGATAGCGACGAGTTTCGCACAGGGCGCGTGTGCTGCGCATCGGGAGGGGCGGCCAGCGCAAGACGCAGCAATAGCTGTAGCGAGTGTTTGCCACGCCGCAGACCGCCCGAGACCGCAGAAGCCCACGGCGCGGTGATTCTTGCGGAGGGCCCTAGAGGTTGGTCGCTGCCACCACTTCGCTCATGTCGGTCAGCCCCTGCAGCACCTTGTCGATGCCGTCCTGGCGCAGGGTGAGCATGCCCGCTGCGAGGGCCGAGTGCCGGATGTCCGAGGCGGGGGCCCGGTGGCGGATGTGCTGGCGAATGGTTTCGTCGCTCATCATGAGCTCGTGAATCCCCAGACGGCCGTGGTAGCCATGGCCTTCGCATTTGGTGCAGCCCACGGGGCGCCACATCCGCAACTCGCCCTGGGTGTCGCCATATTGCTGGCGCCACAGTGCGATCTGGGCGTGGCGTGCCTCGGCGGTGTTGTGGGTGCCGCTTTCGAGGTACTGCGATGCCAGCCCCGCCAGCATGTCATCGTCGGCCACGCGCGGCTCGCGGCAGGTGGTGCACAGGCGCCGCACCAGGCGCTGCGCAAGGATGGCCAGCAGCGAGTCCGAGAAATTGAAGGGGTCTAGGCCGATTTCGAGCAGGCGCGCGATGCTTTCGGGCGCCGAGTTGGTGTGCAGCGTGGACAGCACCAGGTGGCCGGTCAGCGAGGCCTCGATGGCGATGCGCGCCGTCTCTTCGTCGCGCATCTCGCCGATCATGATCACGTCAGGGTCGGCGCGCAAAAAGGTGCGCATGGCGGCGGCAAAGGTCCAGCCAATGCGCGGGTTTACCTGCACTTGGCGCAGGCCTTCCTGCGTGATCTCGATGGGGTCTTCGGCTGTCCAGATCTTGCGGCCAGCGGTGTTGATGTCGCGCACCACCGAGTGCAGCGTGGTCGTCTTGCCGCAGCCCGTGGGGCCGCACACCAGCACCAGGCCATAGCTTTTCTGCACCACCGCGCGCAGTGCCAGCAGGTTGGACTGGCTCAGGCCGATGTTCTCCAGCGGCAGCGGCTTGGCGCCCGCCAGCAGGCGCAGCACCACATCCTCCAGCCCGCGCGAGGTGGGCACGGTCACCACGCGCAGCTCCACCGGGGGGCCACCAAAGCGGGCAAAGTCGATCTTGCCGTCCTGCGGTTTGCGGTGCTCCGAGATGTCCATGCTGGCCATGATCTTGATGCGAGCCACCATCGCAAAGCGGTAGCGCGCGGGCAGCTCCAGGTAGGGCACCAGGTCGCCGTCGATGCGCAGGCGCACGCGCACGTTGTGCGGGGCGGGCTCGGTCTCGATGTGGATGTCCGACGCACGGTGGCTGATGGCTTCGTCAATCACCGAGTTGATGAGCCGCACCAGGGTGTTGTCCGACTCGCTGATCACGTCGGCCTGTTCGGTGTCGGCGTCTGGCGACGTGGTGTTCAGGTTGGTCAGCAACTCCTGCGAGGTGGCGCGTGCGCCCGACGCCGCGCCGCCCGTGTCCGTGGGGTGGGTGCGGTAGGCCTTGTGGATGGCAGGCATCAGCGTGCCGGGCGCCGCCCGCAGCGGAATCAGCCGCCGCTGGGTCAAAAAGCGGATTTCGTCGATCAGCAGGCGGTCCCAGGGGTCGGCCATCAGCAGCACCAGCGCGTCCTCGCGGGCGATCAGGGGCAGCACGGATTCGCGTTCGGCCACGGCACGGGGGATGAGGGCCAGGGCCGACGCCTCGGGCGCGATGTCGCCGGGGTGCACGGTGTACTCGCCCAGCCAGGTCGCAATCACGCTGCGCAGCTGGTCTTGGGTGAGGGCTCCCCGGTCCACCAGGATCTGGCCGATGGGCCGCTGCACGCCGTTGCCGCGCTCCTCCTGCTGCGCCCGCAGGCCCTCCGCGAGGGCGGGTGTGGACAGCAGACCTGCATGCACCAGCGCCTCGCCCAGGTGCCGCGCCTTGCCCACCGTGGGGTGGGGGGTGGATATCTGGCGCCACAGCGCCTCGGCGCTCTGGGGGCGAAAGCTGTGGGCGGGGGGCGGTGCGGAGGTACTGGCGTCGGTCATCGGGATGGGGGTCTGGGGCTTACAGGGTCAGTGCGTAGTCCACCGTGATGGGTGCGTGGTCCGAGAACTTTTCGCCCTTGTAAATATGTTCTGCGCGCGCCAGCGCCGCGATCGCAGGGGTGGCCAGGTGGTAGTCCAGCCGCCAACCCACGTTGTTGGCATAGGCCTGCCCGCGGTTGCTCCACCAGGTGTAGGCGGTGTCGGTGGCGGTGGGTTGTAACTGACGGTAAACGTCTATGATGCCGCCGCCTTCATCAGTTGTGTGCAACAACTTTGTCATCCAGGCGCGTTCTTCGGGCAAAAAACCACTGTTCTTCTGGTTGCTGCGCCAGTTTTTGAGGTCGATTTGCTGGTGCGCAATGTTGATGTCGCCGCACAGGATGAACTCGCGCTCGGCCTTCAGGCGCATGAGGTGCGGGTGGAACTCGGCCAGAAAGCGGAACTTGGCCAGCTGGCGCTCTTCGCCCGAGGAGCCGCTGGGAAAGTACGCGCTGATGATCGACAGCTTGCGGGCGGGCGTGTCAAAACGCAGCTCGACATATCGGCCTTCTGCATCGAACTCTGCCGATCCATAGCCAATGACTACATCCGACGGCTCGTGCCGCGTGTAGACGCCCACGCCCGAATAGCCCTTTTTCTGGGCAAAGTGAAAGTGCCCCTGCAGCTCGGCCAGGCGCTCGAACCGGTTGGCCATGTCGGCCGCCTGGGCCTTCACTTCCTGCACACAAATACAATCCGGCCGCGTGGCTGCCATCCAGCTTTCCACGCCTTTGCTGGTGGCTGAGCGGATGCCATTGAGATTGAGGCTGGTTAACTTGAACAAGGATTTCCCCATGGTGGATGTTGGCGTGCAAACCCCCGAACAGGGCCAGCTGGCGCAGGATTTCGTCCGTTTTGCCGTCGAGTCCGGCGTGCTGCGGTTTGGTGAATTCAAGACCAAGGCAGGGCGTCTGAGCCCCTATTTTTTCAATGCCGGTCTGTTCGACGACGGCCGCAAGATCGGGCGGCTCGCGGAATTCTATGCAAAAGCCCTGCTGGCCAGCGGCATCGAATTCGACATGGTGTTTGGCCCCGCCTACAAGGGCATTCCGCTGGCCGCCACGGTGGCGGTGGAGCTGGCGCGCCTGGGCCGCAACGTGCCCTTTGCGTACAACCGCAAGGAGGCCAAGGACCATGGCGAGGGCGGCACCCTGGTGGGCGCGCCCCTCAAGGGCCGGGTGCTCATCGTGGACGATGTGATGTCGGCCGGCACGGCCGCCCGCGAGTCCATTGCCATCATCCGCGCCGCCGGTGCCACGCCCCATGCGGTGGCTATTGCACTGGACCGCCAGGAAAAAGCCACGGAGAATGGCCAGGACGTGGACCACAGCGCCGTGCAATACGTGCGCGGGCAATTGGGCATGCAGGTGTGCGCCATTGCACGGCTGGCAGACTTATTGCTATTTCTTGAGCAAAATGGGGAAGAGGGGATGCGTTCCCACCACGAAAAAGTGCTGGCCTACCGCCAGCGGTATGGCGTCAATGAGGGGTAGATGATTTGAGCAAATCGGCGTGGATCATGGGCGGGGTTTTATTGGCCACCCTGGGCGCTGATGTGGCGTGGGCGCAGGCCCCTGGGACTTCCAGTGGCATCTACACCTGCGTGGACCGCAATGGCCGGCGCCTGACCGCCGACCGCCCGATCGCCGAATGCATGGACCGTGAGCAGCGAGAGCTGGGACCTTCGGGCATCGTGCGGCGGCAAATCGGCCCCTCGCTGACCGAGCAAGAGCGGGCGGCGCAAGAGGTCCAGCGCCGCAAGGAGGCCGAGGCCCGTGCCCGCGAGCTGGAAGAGCGCCGCCGCGAACGCGCGCTGACGGCCCGCTACCCCGACAAGGCCACGCACGATGTGGAGCGCGCCGCGGCCATCCAGTTGGTGGACGACGTGACCGCCACGGCCGAAAAGCGTCTGGTCGAGCTGGCGCAACAGCGCAAAGCCTTTGATGTGGAGATGGAGTTCTACAAGAAGGACCCCACCAAGGCCCCCATGTCGCTGCGCCGCAAGATCGCCGAGAACGAAGAAAGCATTGCCGAGCAGCAGCGATTCATTGCCGGGCAAGACCAGGAAAAGCGCCGTGTGCACCAGCGCTTTGATGTGGAGCTGGCCCAGCTGCGCAAGCTGTGGGATGCCCAGCGCATGCCCTTGCCGGGCGCAGCGCCTGCCAGCGACGCCGCATCCGCCCCCACGCGGTGAGGTGTGCGCGCTGAGGAGGGCGCGCCTCCGCCCTTGGCACAGAGAGTCCAACCGAAGCGCAAATAACAAAGGGCCTCACGGCCCTTTGTTATTTTTGTGGTGGCTTCGATCCAGCGTTGCGCGTCAGCCCGCCAGCTTGGCGCGCAGCAACTCGTTGACCTGCGTCGGATTGGCCTTGCCCTTGCTGGCCTTCATGATCTGGCCGACCAGTGCGTTGAACGCCTTGTCCTTGCCCGCGCGGAACTGGGCCACGTTGTCGGGGTTGGCGGCAATCACCTCGTCGATGATCTTCTCCAGCGCGCCGGAGTCGTTCATCTGCTTGAGGCCCTTGGATTCAATGACGGCATCCACGTCGTTCGATTCGCCGGTCCACAGCGCATCAAACACCTGCTTGGCGGCGTTGTTGGAGATCGTGCCGTCGGCAATACGGCCGATCAACGCGGCCAGTTGGGCGGCGATGACGGGGGTCTGCTCGATGCTGGATTCGCCCGCATTCACGCGGCGCGATACCTCGCCCATGATCCAGTTGCTGGTCAGCTTGGGCTGGCCGCAGGCCTTGGCCGCCGTCTCAAAGTAAGCCGCCATGGCCTTGCTCTGCGTGAGCGTCGTGGCGTCGTATTCGGGCAGGCCATAGTCGGCCACGAAGCGTGCCGCCATGCTGCGAGGCAATTCGGCCATTTGTGCCCGTTCTTCATGCACCCATTGCTCTGAAATATGGAGCGGTGGCAGGTCTGGGTCGGGGAAGTAGCGGTAGTCGGCCGCGTCTTCCTTGGTGCGCATCGCACGCGTTTCGCCCGTGTCGGGGTCGAATAGCACGGTGGCTTGCTGGATCGCGTGGCCGTCTTCGATCTGCTCGATCTGCCAGCGGATTTCGTAATCGATGGCCTGTTGCATGAACTTGAACGAGTTCAGGTTCTTGATCTCGCGGCGCGTGCCCAGTGGCTGGCCGGGCTTGCGCACGGACACGTTGGCGTCGCAGCGGAAACTGCCTTCCTGCATGTTGCCGTCGCAGATGCCGATCCAGGTCACGATCTTGTGCAGCTCCTTGGCATAGGCCACGGCCTCTTCGGACGAGCGCATGTCGGGCTCGGTCACGATCTCCAGCAGCGGCGTGCCGGCGCGGTTCAGGTCGATGCCCGATTGGCCAATGAAGTCTTCGTGCAGCGACTTGCCCGCATCTTCTTCGAGGTGGGCGCGCACCAGGCGCACGGTCTTCTTCTCTTCACCGAGAAAGAACTCGACCTCGCCACCCTGCACCACGGGGATTTCGAACTGGCTGATCTGGTAGCCCTTGGGCAGGTCAGGGTAGAAGTAGTTCTTGCGCGCAAAAATGCTCACAGGCGCAATGTGGGAGCCGAGGGCCAATCCCAATTTGATAGCGCAGGCCACAGCCTCGCGGTTCATCACGGGCAGGGTGCCGGGCAAGGCCAGGTCCACCGCGCAGGCCTGGGTGTTGGGCTCTGCGCCGAAGGCCGTGGGGGCGCGGCTGAAGATCTTGCTCTGTGTGGCGAGCTGGGTGTGGGTTTCGAAGCCGATGACGACTTCATAACCGTGGATCAATTTGCTGGTCGTCATGTCACAGACCTCCGGGTTGGCGGAGGTGGAAATCGGTGGCTTGCTGCAGGCGGTGCGCAGCGTTCAGAAGGCGGGCTTCCTGGAAGTAGTTGCCCAACAGCTGCAGGCCCACGGGCATGCCGCCCTCACCAAAACCAGCGGGCACGCTCATGCCAGGCAGGCCGGCCAGCGAGCCGGGCAGGGTGAAGATGTCGGCCAGGTAGTCGGCCAGCGGGTCGTTGCCGTGGTCGCCCAGCTTCCAGGCCACGGTGGGGGCCACGGGGCCCGCGATCAGGTCGCAGTCCTTGAACGCGTTCTGGAAGTCGTCGGCGATCATGCGGCGGATCTTCTGCGCCTGCAGGTAGTAGGCGTCGTAGTAGCCGTGGCTCAGCACATAGGCGCCGATCATGATGCGGCGCTTGACCTCGTCGCCAAAGCCTTCGGCACGGGTTTTCTTATACATGTCCACCAGGTCGGTGTAATCCTTGGCGCGGTGGCCGAACTTCACGCCGTCAAAGCGGGAGAGGTTGGATGACGCCTCGGCTGGGGCAATGATGTAGTAGACCGGGATGGACAGCTGCGTGCGCGGCAGGCTGATGGGCACGAGCTTGGCGCCGAGTTTTTCGTATTCCTTGAGGGCGCCATCCACGGCGGCGCGCACATCGGGTGCCAGGCCTTCACCGAAGAACTCGGCGGGGATGCCGATGCGCAGGCCGTCGATGCTGTCATTGAGCTTGGCGCTGAAGTTCTCGGCGGGTACGTCCAGGCTGGTGGAGTCGCGGTCCGGGTCGGGGCCGCACATGGCGGACAGCAACAGTGCGCAGTCTTCGGCCGAGCGGGCCATCGGCCCCGCCTGGTCGAGGCTGGAGGCGAAAGCGATCATCCCGTAACGGCTGGCGCGGCCATAGGTCGGCTTGATGCCGGTGATGCCGCAGAACGAGGCGGGCTGGCGGATGGAGCCGCCCGTGTCGGTGCCAGTGACGGCCGGTGCCAGGCGCGCGGCCACGGCCACGGCGCTGCCGCCGGACGAGCCGCCCGGGATGCGGTCGGTGGCCCAGGGGTTGCGCACGGGCGCGGGGGCGTCAAAGCCCACGGGGGCAACGGCCGAGTTTTCGTTGGCCGAGCCCATGGCGAACTCGTCGCAGTTGAGCTTGCCCAGCGTTACAGCGCCCGCGTCGGCCAGCTTGGTGACCACGGTGGCGTCAAACGGCGACTGGTAGCCCGCGAGCATCTTGGAGCCGGCGGTGCTGGGGAAACCCTTGGTGACGAAGATGTCCTTGTGCGCAATCGGCACGCCCGCGAGGGGGCCGGCAGTGCCTGCGGCAATGGCAGCGTCCTGTGCGCGGGCCTGGGCCAGGGTGGTGTCGGGGTTCACGGCCACGTAGGCGCCCAGGTTCTGGTGGGCCTGTGCGCGGGCGAGGAAATGCTGGGCGGCCTCGACGGCCGAGACGCGGCGCTCGCGCAGCTCGGTGGCCAGCTGGGCCACGCCCAGGTCATGCAATGCGGTGGAAGTCATGCGGAGGGGGTCTTATTCGATCACTTTGGGCACGAGGAACAGGCCTCGTTCGACGGCGGGGGCGCTTTGCTGGTTGGCTTCGCGCTGGTTGGGCTCGCTGGCCACGTCCTCGCGCAGGCGCAGCTGCACGTCCTGGATGGCGGCCACGGGGTGGGCCAGGGGCGTGACGCCCAAGGTATCCACAGCCCGCATCTGTTCCACGATGTCAAAGAAACCATTGAGCTGCGTAAGCATGCGCTCACTTTCGGAAGGTGTCAGCTCAAGCCGTGCCAAATTAGCGATGCGGCCGATGTCCTGGGGGGTCAGTGCCATAGGGAGGAGAATCTAGAGAAACCAGAAGTAAAGCTGTGATCCAGGCTGCGCCGGAGGGAGTTATTCACAGGGGATGGGGTATTATCCCGGCTTTGCCGCAATAGCCTCGAAACCGCCAGGCGTTGTGCGAAAAAAGCCCATAAACACCCCCCTGAATACCTGGCGACGGCAAGCCGACGCGCATGCCGTGCCCGAGAGGATTTTTGAATGTTCGGAGCTTTCCGTCGGTACTTCTCCACCGACCTGGCCATTGACCTTGGCACAGCCAACACCCTCATCTTCGCCCGCGACAAAGGCATTGTGCTCGACGAGCCCTCTGTCGTCGCCATCCGCCACGAAGGCGGTCCGCACGGCAAGAAAGTCATTCAGGCCGTAGGCCACGAGGCCAAAGCCATGCTGGGCAAGGTGCCCGGCAACATCGAAGCCATCCGCCCGATGAAGGACGGCGTGATTGCCGACTTCGTGATCACCGAGCAGATGATCAAGCAGTTCATCAAGATGGTGCACCCGCGCACGCTGTTCACCCCCAGCCCGCGCATCATCATCTGCGTGCCCTGCGGCTCCACCCAGGTCGAGCGCCGCGCCATCAAGGACGCAGCCGAGGCCGCAGGCGCCACGGCCGTCTATCTGATCGAAGAACCCATGGCCGCCGGTATCGGCGCCGGTCTGCCCGTGTCGGAAGCCTCGGGCTCGATGGTGGTGGACATCGGCGGCGGCACGACCGAGGTGGGCGTGATCTCGCTGGGCGGCATGGTCTACAAGGGCAGCGTCCGCGTGGGTGGTGACAAGTTCGACGAAGCCATCATCAGCTACATCCGCCGCAACTACGGCATGCTGATCGGTGAGCCCACGGCCGAAGCCATCAAGAAGAACATCGGCTCCGCCTTCCCAGGCTCCGAAGTGCGCGAGATGGAAGTCAAGGGCCGCAACCTGTCCGAAGGCGTGCCACGCAGCTTCACCATCTCCAGCAACGAAGTGCTGGAGGCGTTGACCGACCCGCTCAACCAGATCGTCTCGGCCGTGAAGAACGCGCTGGAACAGACCCCTCCCGAGCTGGGCGCCGACATTGCCGACCGCGGCATGATGCTGACCGGCGGCGGCGCGCTGCTGCGCGACCTGGACCGCTTGCTGGCCGAAGAAACCGGCCTGCCCGTGCTGGTGGCCGAAGACCCGCTGACTTGCGTGGTGCGCGGCTGCGGCATCGCCCTGGAGCGCATGGACCGCCTGGGCAGCATTTTCACGAGCGAGTAAGCCGGCAGGCCTGTATGCTGCAGGCACTTTTTGCGCTCCGAATTGCATGACTGCCCCTGCTCCAATGCTTGTTTCTGAGCACCCGCCCGTGGAGCCCGCTCCCCGCGGCAGACACTGACCGCTGCGCACCATGCCCCTGGGTACTCTGGAGCGCAGCGCTCCCCCTTTCTTCAAACAGGGCCCTTCGGCCCTGTCGCGTTTGGCCGTGTTCAGTGCGCTGGCGCTGTTCCTCATGGTGGCCGATGCACGCTTTCAGATCACCGGCCCCTTCCGCCAGGCCGTGGCCACCGTGCTGTACCCGGTGCAGTGGCTCATGCTGCAGCCGGTGGAATTCGCGAGCCACGGGCGCAGCTATTTCCAGTCGCTGCAAACCGCGCAAGAAGGCCTGGATGCCGCCCGCAAGCAGATGACCGTGATGGGCCAGCGCGCCAACCAGGCCGACCAGTTGGCCATGGAAAACCAGCGGCTGCGCAAACTGCTGGAGCTGCGCGACCGGCTGCAGACACCCGCACAGGCGGCCGAGGTCATCTACGACACCGCCGACCCCTACACGCGCCGGGTGGTGCTGGACCGAGGGCAGTTGGGCGGCGTGGAGCTGGGCGCTCCCGTGATGGACGAGGCCGGCGTGCTGGGCCAGGTCACCCGCGTGTTTCCGCTGGTCAGCGAAGTGACGCTGCTGGTGGACCGTGATCAGGCGATTCCGGTGCTCAACATCCGTACCGGTGTGCGCGGCGTGGCCTACGGCGATCCGGTGGCAGGCCATGGCGGCGGCATGGAGCTGCGCTTCATGCCCGCCAACGCCGACATCCGCGAAGACGACCTGCTGACCACGAGCGGCGTGGATGGCTTGTACGCCCCCGGCCTGCCCGTGGCACGCGTGGTGAAGGTGGAGCGACGGGCCGACTCTGCCTTTGCGCGCATCTACTGCGCTCCGCTGGCCCAGGTGCAGGGCGCGCGCCACGTGGTGGTGCTCAAGCCGCTGGGCGACAACGAATTGCCCCGCCCGGATGCGGCCCCGGCCGCGCCTGCGACCAAACGCGGAGGCCGCAAATGAGCCACTGCCTCACCCCGATGACCCCGACACAAGGAGGCCCGCGATGATCATGCCGCGGGGTGAACCCCTGTTGATGCCGGTGAACCCGGTGTTCATATGGGCCAGTCTGGCTGCGGGCCTGGCCATCAACATGCTGCCTTTGGGCCGCGTAGTGTGGATGCCCGATCTGCTGATGGTGCTGCTGGTGTTCTGGGGTGTGCACCAGCCGCTGCGCATTGGCATGGGCGCGGCGTTTGTGCTGGGCCTGTGCATGGACGTGAGCCAGTCTGCGCTGCTGGGCCAGCATGCGCTGTCCTACACCGTGCTGTCGTTCGGTGCCATTGCCATCCACCGCCGCCTGCTGTGGTTCAGTGTGCCGTCGCAGGCGTTGCAAGTGTTTCCGTTGTTTGCCGTTGCCCATGCCATCGAGCTGCTGCTGCGCATGGCCGCAGGTGGGATCTTCCCGGGGTTCTGGAGCTTTCTGGCCCCGTTCCTGGAGGCGCTGCTGTGGCCCCTGGCCAGTTGGGTGCTGCTGGCGCCCCAGCGCCGCCCGCCCGACAAAGACCAGAACCGACCCTTGTGAACATGAGGCAACCCCCTGAGCGGCTGCGCCGCTTCCCCCTTCTCTCGCAGCGCTGTGCACTGCGGGCGGTGGGGCGGCGCGCTCGCGGCGGGGCGGCGCTTGCCCGGTATCCCCTGGCCTGGTCCGCGCCACTCGCACGGGCAGCGAGTTTCTGGGCCGTGTCTTCGGGGGGATGGTCATGACCGAGGTGCGCAGCAGCGAAGCCGACGCCTCGCGGTTCCGGGTCCGCGCCGTGGTGGTGGGCCTGGTGGTGATGGCGGCGTTCTGCATGGTGGCAGCGCGGCTGGTGTACCTGCAGGTGGTGCGCCATGAGGACCTGGCAGCCCAGGCCGAAAGCAACCGCACGGCCGTGGTGCCCATCGTGCCCAACCGGGGGCTCATCCTGGACCGCAACGGGGTGGTGCTGGCCACCAACTATTCGGCCTACACGCTGGAGATCACGCCCTCGCGCGCGGGGGTGCTGGACGAGACCATCGACGCCCTGTCCAAGGTGGTGGACATCCAGGCGCGCGACCGCCGCCGCTTCAAGCGGCTCATGGAAGAGTCGCGCAACTTCGAATCCCTGCCCATCCGCACCCGCCTGACCGACCAGGAGGTGGCGCGTTTCACCGCCCAGCGCTACCGCTTTCCGGGCGTGGACATCAAGGCGCGGCTGTTCCGCAACTACCCGCTGGGCGACGTGGCCAGCCATGCGATTGGCTACATCGGCCGCATCAACCAGACCGAGAAGGCCCGCATCCAGGACTCGGAAGACGAGGCCAACTACCGGGGCACGGAATACATCGGCAAGCTGGGCATCGAGCACAGCTTCGAGTCGGCCCTCCATGGCGCGACCGGTGTGGAGCAGATGGAAACCTCGGCGGGCGGCCGTGCCGTGCGCAAGCTTTCCAGCCACGCGGCCACCCCGGGCGACAGCGTGATGCTGTCCATCGACATCAAGCTGCAAAAGCTCATCGAAGAGCTGTACGGCAGCCGCCGGGGCGCGCTGGTGGCCATCGATCCGCGCAACGGCGAAATTCTGGCGCTGGTGAGCAAGCCCACCTTCGACCCCAACCTGTTCGTCGAAGGCATTGATGCCGAAAACTGGGCCGCGCTCAACGAGTCCATCGACAAGCCGCTGCTCAACCGCGCCCTGCGCGGCACCTACCCACCCGGCTCCACCTACAAGCCTTTCATGGCCCTGGCGGCCCTGCAGCTGAACAAGCGCTCGCCCAGTCTGGTGGTGAACGACCCCGGCTTCTACACCTTTGGCGGCCACACCTTCCGCAGCCACGAAGGCGGCCTGGGCGGTGTGGACATGCACCGCGCCATCCAGTTCTCCAGCAACACCTACTTTTATTCGCTGGCCGTGGACATGGGCGTGGACGCCATCCACGACTTCATGAAGCCGCTGGGTTTCGGCCAGTCCACGGGCATCGACCTCAACGGCGAAGTGCGGGGCACGCTGCCCAGCACCGAATGGAAGCGCAACACCTACAAGCGGGCCGACATGAAGCGCTGGTTCCCGGGTGAAACCGTGTCGCTAGGCATTGGCCAGGGCTACAACAACTTCACCATGCTGCAGCTGGCGCTCGCTGAGGCCACGCTGGCCAATGGCGGCATCCGCTACCGCCCGCACATGGCCAAGGCGGTGAAGAATGCGGTCACCGGCGCCATCACCGAGATCGTGCAGCCCCCCGGCATCAACCTGGGCTACCAGGCCAAGAACGTGGAGCTGGTGCGCAATGCCCTGGTGGCGGTGAACAAGGGCGGCACGGGCACGCGGGTGTTCATGGGCGCGCCCTACACCTCGGCCGGCAAGACGGGCACCGCCCAGGCCGTGAGCTTGGGCCAGAACGTGAAGTACAACGCCAGGGCGCTCGAAGAACACCAGCGCGACCACTCGCTGTTCGCCGCCTTTGCCCCCGCCGAGAATCCCACCATCGCACTGGCGGCCATCGTCGAGAACGCGGGCTTTGGCGCCGCCCATGCCGCCCCGATTGCGCGGCGCGTGTTTGACTACTGGCTGATGGGCGAGTACCCCAGCGAAGAAGACATCGCCGCCGTGCAGAAGGGCCTGGCCAGTGCGCCCATGGGCAAGCCCCGCAAGGTCGACGAGGTACCGTTGGTGGCACCTTGATGGAATGCCTGATTGCTCCCAAATACATAGCAATTGACGCAATACCGACTAGCGCTATCGGGTCTTTTGGCTTCAAAAGCTGACACAGGATGCCTGCGGGCTTGTCCGTCGATGGAGCTACGCAGGGGCTGCGCGCGGTGATGGCTGGAGCTGGCTGAAAACCAGCGCAACCACCATCAGCGCTGCCCCGCTCAGCCCGGCCCAGCCCATCTGCTCGCCCAACAGTGCCCACGCCGTGAGCGCGGCAAACACTGGCTCCAGCCCGAACACGATGGCGCTGCGCATGGCGTCCACGCGCTGCTGGCCCCAGGCCTGCAGCGTCACCACCACCACGCTCGCGAGCAGGCCCAGGTACAGCAGGGCCACCAAGGCGTCCGCCGGCAAGTGGGCGACGGAGCGCACCCATTCCATGTTGCCGCTTTGCACCAGCAGCAGTGTGCTGGAGGCCAGCGCCATCACCGTGGCCTGTGCGGCGGCCATGCGGGTGGCGCGCAGGGGCTGCGCGGCCGTGCGGCGCGCGCACTCTTCCAGCGCCAGGATGTACAGCGCGTAGAACACGGTGCTGGCCAGCGTCAGCGTATCGCCCAGGTTCCAGGGCTCGTTCTCGTGGAACATCAGCGCCATGCCCGCCAGTGCCATCATGCAGGCGGCCCACAGCCGCCAGCCGTAGCGCCGTCCCAGCGCCGCCATGGCGATCAGCGGCACCACCAGCACGTTCAGGCCGGTGACAAACGCGTTGCGGTTGCTGCTGGTGCGCGCGAGGCCCTCGATCTGCAGCCAGAACGCCAGGAACAGCAGCAGGCCTAAAGCGCAGCCCCAGCGCCGCTCGTGGCGCAGCATGCCGCGCCACAGGGGTGCGAGCACTACCAGCGCAATCACAAAGCGCAGCCAGATGATCTGCAGCGCGTCCAGGTGCGCCGAGAGCAGTTTCATCGCCGGGAAGGTGGTGCCCCACACCACGGTCACGGCCAGCAGGGCCATCAGGCCCCAGCGTTCAGTACGCATCGAAAGAAATCCCCCAACCAAAAAAGAAAAAGGGCCGCCGGTTGCCCGGCGGCCTTGGCGTCGCAGCGCGGCGCGGCCCCGGGTCAGTGGCTGACCTGGCCCAGAAACGCCCGGATACGGTCGTTGGCCGGGTTGCTGAAGAACTCCTGCGGAGGCGCATCGTGGGCGATGCGGCCCTGGTCGAAGAACATGACGCGGTCGGCCACCTCGCGCGCAAAGCCCATTTCGTGGGTGACCACGATCATGGTCATGCCGCCACGGGCCAGGCCACGCATCACGTCCAGCACTTCCTTGACCATCTCGGGGTCCAGCGCCGAGGTGGGCTCGTCAAACAGCATCACCTTGGGCTGCATGGCCAGCGCCCGCGCAATGGCCACCCGCTGCTGCTGCCCGCCCGACAGCTGCCAGGGGTACTTGTGTGCGTGGTCCTGCATGCCCACACGGCGCAGCAGCTGCATGGCTTCGTCGTTGGCCTGCGTGCGCGGCGTGCGGCGGATGCGGCGGGGGGCCAGGGTCACGTTGTCCAGCACGCTCATGTGGCCGAACAGGTTGAACTGCTGGAACACCATGCCCACCTCGCAGCGCTGGCGCTGCAGGGTGCTGATGTCATCGCACACCTCCACGCCATCGATGGTGATGCGCCCGCTGTCGTGGGGCTCCAGGCGGTTGATGGCGCGCAGCAGCGTGCTCTTGCCCGAACCCGAGGCGCCGATGATCACCGTCACCTCGCCGGTGTGGAACACGGTAGAGACATCCTTGAGCACCTGGTGCGAGCCGAACGACTTGCACACCCGCTCGGCCACGATGTAGGGCTTGGGTTGAGTGTGGGGGTTCATTGGTTGCGGCCCTCCACGTCAAAGCGGTACTCGACGGCGTTGGAGATTTGTGTCACGAGCGTTGTCAGCAGCAGGTAGGTGATGGCCACCGTGGTCAGCGTGGCGATGGGCTGGAAGGTGGCCGACTGGATGCGGTTGCCCACGTTGGTCAGTTCCACCACACCAATGGCATAGGCCAGCGACGAGTCCTTGAGCAGCGCCACAAAGTTGCTCACCAGCGGCGGCAGCGAGATCTTGAACGCCTGCGGAAACACCACATCCATGAATACATGCATGCGGCCTAGGCCCAATGCGCGGGCGGCCTCGGTCTGCCCGCGCGGCACGGCCAGCAGGCCCGCGCGCAGGGCCTCGGCGTTGTACGCGCCCACGTTCAGTCCCAGGGCCACCACGGCGGCCGCAAAGTCGGGCAGGTTGAGCCCCGGCACCAGCACCGGCAGCGCAAAGTACACAAACAGGATCTGCACCAAGAGCGGGGTGCCGCGAATGGCCCAGATGTACACGCCAGCAATCCAGCGCACGGGCGTCCAGCGGGCCGTGCGGGCCAGCGCCGCTGCCGTGCCCAGCACCAGCCCCACGGCACCGCTGACCAGCGTGAGCCACAGCGTGGTGCGCGCACCTTCAGAAAACGCCTGGGCGTTGGGGCCGATGGGGTCGGGAAAGAACGACAGCAGGTGGCCCAGCAGCGAGAGAGCCAGCACCATCACCACCAGTGCAGCGACCAGCGTGGCATTGCTGCGCTGCTGTCGGGACCAGCCTTGTGGCCAAAGAGCGAGAAGCATGGATCGGACGACCAGAAGGTCTTGGTTGGAAATCGGGTGGGCGGCGGGAACATTGCCCTATGCCGCCACAAAAGGCAAAAGGTGCGCAGAGGCTCCCGGCCTTCTGCGCACCCCATGTGCCATCACATCAGTTGCAGCGCACGTCTTCGTTGAAATACTTCTTGGAGACGGCGGCGTAGCTGCCATCGGCCAGCACTTCGGTGAACGCCTTGTTCCAGGCATCGGCCAGGCCGGTGTTGCCCTTGGCCATGGCGGGAGCGATGCGCTCGATGAACAGCATGTCACCCAGCTTGAAGCCGGCCTTGGCGTTCTTGGCGGCGGCTTCCTTGGCCACGAACTTGTCGCTGACCCAGGCGTCCACGCGCTTGGAGATCAGGGCGCGCTGGGCGTCGGTGTCTTGCGGGAAGTTCTTCACTTCCTTCACGCCGCTGACCTTCTTGACCTGCTCTAGGTAGCTGGTGCCGGTCTGCACGGCCACGACCTTGCCGGTCAGGTCCTTGGCGTTGCGGATCTTGTCGTCCATGGCCACGATGATCCCGCCCGAGCAGTAGTGGGGATTGGCAAAGGTCACGGCCTTGGAGCGCTCGTCGGTCACACCGTGCGAGGCGATCACGGCGTCCCAGCGGTTCTGGCCCAGGCCGGTCAGCAGCGCGTCAAAGCCCAGGGTCTTCCATTCGAGCTTCAGGCCCATCTTCTTGACCACCAGCTCCGCCACTTCCACTTCGAAACCTGTCAGCTTGGTGCCTTCAAAGTAGTTGAACGGGGCAAACTGGCCCTCGGTGGCCACGATGATCTTGCCGTCCTTCTTGACTTCGTCCAGCGTGCGGGCCTGGACGGCGAGGGCAGCGCACAGTGCCACGGCGGTGACAACGGCAGACTTGAAAAATTGCATGACAGGTTCCTGTGGGGGTGGTTCAGGTACAAAAAATCCGGCCTGCGGGTAGGCAGGCCGGAACGGGTGAATAAGGGCATCGCCGTTGGCGAGGGGCCCCGTCATCAAACGGAAACGTGCAGAAATTATAGGACGCACGTTCACATCCGGGCCATGCAGGGCAACCCCGATGACCTCGGAGCGCCCTGGTGGTAGGCCGTGCAGCGCGTCGCAAGTTGGGTGCCACCCTGGCAACCGACCCCTGGTGCGTGAAGAGCAGGCCTACCGCAGGAAAGCGTCGTACCCTGTCTTCAGGATCAGCGTGCTCACCACCACGATGAAGATCCCCCGCACAAAGCCAGTGCCATGCTTGAGCGCCATGTGCGTGCCCAGCAGGCTGCCCAGCACGTTGGCCACGGCCAGTGTCACCGCAAAGTGCCACCACACATGGCCCTTGGCGGCGAACAGCGCAATGGCGGCAATGTTGGTGGCGCAGTTGAGCAGCTTGGCCGAGGCTGATGCATTGAGAAAGTCGTAACCCAGCAGCCGCACGAACAAGAAGACGAAGAAGCTGCCCGTACCCGGGCCAAAGAACCCGTCATAAAAGCCGATGAGCACGCCAATCAGGCAGGCGGCGATCACCTCGGCCCGGCCCGCAAACCGGGGTGTGTGGTGCCGCCCCAGCTCCTTCTTGGCCAGTGTGTAGAGCAGCACGCCCAGCAGCACCAGGGGCAGCAGCTTGCGCAAGAAGTCGGCCGACACCACGGTGACGGCCCAGGCACCCACGAACGACCCGGCAAAACCGGCGGCCGCGGCTGGCAGCATGGCCGACCAGCGGATCTGCACCTTGCGGCTGTATTGCCAAGTGGCCATGGCCGTGCCCCACACCGAGGCCGCCTTGTTGGTGCCCAGCAGCGTTGCCGGGGGCGCCCCCGGAAAAGCCGCAAACAGCGCGGGCACCATCACCAGTCCACCGCCTCCCACGATCGCATCCACAAAGCCCGCGAGCAGCGAGGCCAGGGTCATCAAAATCCATTCCATCGCAGGATTGTCGCACCGGGCTTGCTATCGATTCAGGACCGTTCAGGATCTAGGGAAGGCCTGCACAACTCCCTGCGGTCGGTGATAGCGCGGCCTCGCGCGGTCCGCTGCGTTGCTTTTCTTGCCAATAGCCGGGCTATTGGCTGTGAAAAGGCGCCTTGCGGCCCATCCCGATCCGCACTACCACCGACTCGCGAGGGTTATGCAGGCCATCCCTAACAGGCAAGAAAAAGGCGCTGGGATCGCCAGCGCCTGAAAGGGTTCACACCTCGTTGGGTGTTTTGAATGTGGTTCTTGGTAGAAAGGTTGTCTCCTCGGGCCCCTCGCTTGGCACACCGAAGCGCGCTTTCGAGTGCCGCAACTGTAACGGCTGCACTTTGCTGGTGCATTGGGGGTTTCCCGCCCCCCTTTGTTGGGCGCTGGAGGGCCGGCCGGGGCGTCCTGTGCCCCGATTCGGTGGGACTTTGCTGGCATGGCTCGTGCAATGCGCTTGTAACAAATTGCGAAAGGGAGCGTGCATGCGTGCAGTCAACCACCGGGTCATTGCGGTCGCGTCGTTGTGTCTGGGGCTGTGCACCTGCGCGCTGGCCCAGGGCGTGCCGGAGGTTCCTGCCATCGCGGCGCCCCTCACCCGCCCCGCACTGGTGGCGCAGGACACGGTGAATGCGGCCCATACCAGCTGGATGATGACCTCCACTGCCCTGGTGCTGCTGATGACGCTGCCAGGCATTGCGCTTTTCTACGCAGGCATGGTGCGCAGGAAGAACGTGCTCAACACCATGGCGTGCGTGGTCGCGATTGCGGCGCTGGTCAGCCTGTTGTGGTTTGCGGCGGGGTACTCACTGGCTTTCACACCAGGCAGCGCCTGGCTGGGGGGCTGGGACCGCGCTGGCTTTGCGGGGCTCGACTTTCAGCTGGAGGCGGGCAAGCTGGCCGTGAGCCACATTGCGCCGCTGATCCCAGAGTCGGTGTACGCCATGTTCCAGCTCACGTTCGCCATCATCACGGCAGCGCTGCTGGTGGGCGCGTTTGTGGAGCGCATGCGGTTCTCGGCCATGCTGGTCTTCGTTGGACTGTGGACGCTGGTGGTGTACGCGCCCGTGGCGCACTGGGTGTGGGAGCCCGGGGGCTGGCTGGCGCAGATGGGCGCGCTGGACTTTGCGGGCGGCTCGGTGGTGCACGTGAACGCGGGCGTCGCGGGGCTGGTGTGCGCCTGGTTTCTGGGCCGCCGTACGGGGTACGGGCGCGAGCCCTTCGAGCCCTACAACCTGGGGCTCACCATGGCGGGCGCGGGCATGCTGTGGGTGGGCTGGTTTGGCTTCAACGCAGGCTCTGCGGTCGCGGCCGACGGGCGCGCCGGGCTGGCCATGGCAGTGACGCACCTGGCCGCTGCAGCCGGGGCGCTGTCGTGGATGCTGGGTGAGTGGGTGGTGCGCGGGCGCCCATCGCTGCTGGGGCTGTGCTCTGGCCTGGTGGCGGGGCTGGTGGCCATCACACCCGCCGCCGGTTTTGTCACGCTGCGCTCGGCCGTGGTGATTGGCCTGGTGGCCGGGCTGGCCTGCTACTGGGGCGCCACGGGGCTCAAGCGGCTGCTGCGGGTGGACGACTCGCTCGACGTATTTGGCGTGCATGGCGTTGGGGGCATCGTGGGGTCGCTGCTGACGGGTGTGCTGGCCAGCAAGACCGTCGGGGGGGCTGCGGGCAGCCTGCTCACCCAGGCCATCGGCGTGGGCGCCGTGGCGGCCTACAGCCTGGTGATGACGGCCGCGCTGCTGTGGGTCGTCAACTTTGCGATGGGCCTGCGGGTGGACGAGCAAAGCGAGCAGACCGGGCTGGACATTGCCCAGCACCGCGAGCGCCTGGGCGGCTGAATGGGCCTCCGAGAGACCCCGCAGGCCTTCCTTGCCCCCGCATCGCTGTGCCCTGCGGGCCAGCGGATGCAGTCCGATGGATGACCCCAATGCAGTAAGGAGCCGAACATGTCCGATTCCGACAAGCTGGCGATTGCCGCCCACCTGCATGTGTTGTTACGGCGCAAGACAGGGCGCGTGACCGATACCGAATGGATGGCGGCCAACGCGGACTACGCGCAGGAGATCGTGCGGTTTGCGCGCCAGCGCGCCACCGAAGACAACGCCCCCGACTTGGCCGAATGGGCCGACCGCCTGGAGCACGCCCTGCACGCCAGCCCGCCGGCCGCGCAGCGCCGACCGCTGCTGGACGCCGCGGCGCATGCGGTACGTGCGCGCCCCGAGCCCACCCCCGAAGTGCCGCGCTACGTGGGCGGCATCCGCTGACCTGCCAAGCGGCTTCTACGCCGTGGCTTGAACGGAAAAGATCAGTGGGCCGGAGTGCCCTGTGTGAACAGCCCGGCCGTGGGCAGCAGCCCAGCCAGCCGGTTGTCCCCGTAGGTGCGCAGCACCTGCGCAATCACCACCTGGTAGCCATTGAGCCACTGCGCCTGCGCGGCCTTGGCCTTCAGATGCGCCGGGTGCTGCATCAGCGTCTGTAGCGCCTCCAGCGACTGCCAGTAGTACACGTTGGAGACCAGGCCGTTGCCCGTGTCCGTCCACGACTCCTCGCCCAGGTAGCCGTCGATGGAACGCGCGGCGGTGGCGATGGCTTCGTCCAGCCGGTGAAAGGCGTCGTCGAATTGAGAACCTGTTCAAGCTATGTTTGGGGATCGCGTTGGAGTGCAATCGGGATGAGTGGAAGCTTCGGATGCGCCGCATGGGCTCGTGCCCATGCAAGCAGCCGGGGCGTCCAATCGCCCGATTTCACTCCAACCCTTCGGGCAAGTGCCTTGCCGGGCGGTCTGCGGCGTTGCGGCGCTTGCCAATAGCCGAGCTATTGGCTGCGCACCGCGCCTAGCACCCCATCCCGGCAAGGCGCTTGCGCGACCCCGAACATAGCTTGAACAGGTTCTTGGTCGCAAAGATGAAGGTGGAGGAGTACATCGGCGCGATGCTACTCACGCCGCCTGCCGTGACTGGATGATCCACTCCGCGGCCTTCTCCGCCATCATCAGCGTGGGCGAGTTGGTGTTGCCGCTGGTGATGGTGGGCATGGCGCCCGCATCCACCACGCGCAGGCCCGCCACCACGCCGCCGCGCCCATCGCGCACGCGCAGCTGGGCGTCCAGCACGGCCATCGGGTCGCCGTCGCGGCCCATCTTGGTGGTGCCCACGGGGTGGAAGATGGTGGTGGCAATGTCGCCCGCCAGGCGCGCCAGGTCTTCGTCGCTTTCAAACTGCACGCCGGGCTTCCACTCCTGCGGCTGGTACTTGGCCAGCGCGGGCTGGGCCACGATGCGGCGCGTGACGCGCAGGCTGTCGGCCGCCACCTGGCGGTCTTCGGGCGTGCTGAGGTAGTTGGGGGCGATGGCGGGCGCGGTCTTGAAGTCGGCGCTCTTGATGTTGACCGTGCCCCGGCTGGTGGGGTTGAGGTTGCACACGCTGGCGGTGAACGCCGGGAACCCGTGCAGCGGCTCGCCAAACGCATCGAGCGACAAGGGTTGCACGTGGTATTCGATGTTGGGATAGGGCTGGTCGGGGCTGCTGCGGGTGAACGCACCCAGCTGCGAAGGCGCCATGCTCATGGGTCCGCTGCGCTTGAGCGCGTACTCAAGCCCGATCTTGGCCTTGCCGACCAGCGAGTTGGCCATGGTGTTGAGCGTCTGCACGCCCTGCACCTTGAACACCGCGCGGATCTGCAGGTGGTCTTGCAGGTTGGCGCCCACGCCGGGCAGGTCCACCTTCACTTCCACGCCGTGCTGGCGCAGCAGCGCTGCGGGCCCGATGCCCGACAGCTGCAGCAGCTGCGGCGAGTTGACGGCGCCCGCGCTCAGGATCACGTCTCCCGCCGCGCGGGCCGTGACCATCTCGGTGCCGTCCCACACCTGCACGCCCGTGCAGCGCTGGGTGCCATCGGGCTGGGTCTCGATGAGGAGCTTGGACGCCTGCGCGCTGGTCCACATCTCGAAGTTGGGCCGGCCGTAGCAGGTTGGGCGCAAAAAGGCTTTGGCGGTGTTCCAGCGCCAGCCGCTTTTCTGGTTGACCTCGAAATAGCCCACGCCCTCGTTACTGCCGCTGTTGAAGTCGTCGGTGGCCGGGATACCGGCCTGCTGCGCGGCGTGGGCAAAGGCGTCGAGCACGTCCCAGCGCAGGCGTTGTTTTTCCACGCGCCACTCGCCCGTGCTGCCGGTGGCCTTGTTGCCGTGCAGGCGTTTGAAATTTTCGTTCACGGCCCCGGGCTGGTCCAGGCGCCAATGGTCTTCGTGGCGGCGAAAGTAGGGCAGGGCGTTGTCCCAGCGCCAGCTGGCGTCGCCCGCCAGCTCGGCCCACTGGTCGTAGTCGCGCGCCTGGCCGCGCATGTAGATCATGCCGTTGATGCTGCTGCAGCCGCCCAGCGTCTTGCCGCGCGGGTAGCGCAGGGTGCGGCCGTTCAGGCCCGCGTCGGGTTCGGTGTTGTAGAGCCAGTCGGTGCGCGGGTTGCCGATGCAGTACAGGTAGCCCACGGGGATGTGGATCCAGTGGTAGTCGTCCTTGCGGCCCGCTTCGATCAGCAGCACGCGGTGGCGGCCGTCGGCGCTCAGGCGGTTGGCAAGCAGGGAGCCGGCCGTGCCCCCGCCGATGATGATGGTGTCAAACGTGGTGTCGCTCATGGAAAAGGGGCGGTGCCGATCAAGGGTGGTAACGGTGGGCCATTGTGCGGATGGGGCAGGCCCTGTCGATAGGGTGTGTGCCTATTGCTACATTTTTAGTAGCTGCTGGTGCTTGTAGATATTGCGCTAGGTGTCGATTTGATAATAATTACACGCTTCGCCGCCTGTCTTTGCTTGACAGGCTGGTGTCCGACAGCGCGTGCAGGATTCGCTCCGCTACCATGCACGCTCTTCCTTGCTGCTTCTTGACGACCCACCCCCTGCGGCTGCCCTGGCGGCCTGACCCATGACCGACCACGCCCCCCACATCGTTCGCGCCGATACGCCCCAAGGGCCGTGCGCGCAGCTGCGTGGGCGCTGGGGCGCGGCCGAGCTGGGCAGCGCGAAGCAGTGGCAGGCCGTGTCGGACCAGCTGCGTGACGCACCGCCTGCCCCCACCCTGGGCTGGGACCTGCGAGAGCTGCAGTGGCTGGACCATGTGGGCGCGCAGCTGCTGTGGAACCACTGGCAGCACGCCTGGCCCGCGCAATTGGCCTGTACCGACAGCCAGCGCGCCATGCTGACGCGGGTGGCAGATTTCACCTGTGTTGCACCGCCGCCCGAGCCCTGGCGCCTGGGCGAGCAGATCGACCACCTGGGCGTGCTGGTGCTGCATGGCGTGGACCATGCCCGCCACCTGCTGGAGATGGTGGGCCAGCTGGTGCTGGACCTGGGCCGTCTAGTGCGTGCACCCCGCAAGGGGCCGTGGCGCGATGTGTCCGGCCACCTGTACCGCATGGGCGCCACGGCGCTGCCCATCACGGCGCTGGTGGGCTTCCTCATCGGGGTGGTGCTGGCCTACCTGATGAGCCTGCAGCTGCGGCAGTTTGGTGCCGAGTCGTTCATCGTCAACATCCTGGGCATCTCGCTGATCCGCGAGCTGGGCCCCATGCTGGCGGCCATTCTGGTGGCGGGCCGCTCGGGCTCGTCCATTACGGCGCAGATCGGTGTGATGCGCGTGACCGAAGAGCTCGATGCCATGCGTGTGATGGGTATCCCGCACGGGTTTCGGCTGGTGATGCCGCGCACCTTGGCGCTGGCCTTGGCCATGCCGCTCATCAGCGTGTGGACCACACTGGCGGCGCTGGCGGGGGGCATGCTGGCGGCCGACGTCTCCATGGACATCTCGCCGTCCTACTTTGTGCAGGCACTGCCCGCCGCGGTGAAGGTCGGCAACCTGGGCCTGGCGATGGCCAAGTCGGTGGTGTTTGGCGCGTTCATTGCGCTCATCGGCTGCCACTGGGGCCTGCGCGTCAAGCCCAACACCCAGAGCCTGGGCGAAGGCACGACGGCGTCGGTGGTGTCGTCCATCACCATGGTGATCATCGTGGACGCGCTGTTTGCGGTCGCCTTCAAGAACATCGGTATATGACTGAGCGCATCGCCAAGCCCGAACACATCGCCGTCGCGCCCGGCGAGCCGCCCATCGTGGACGTGCAAGGCCTCTGGACGCAGTTTGGCAAGGGTGACGAAACCTTCACCGTGCACCAGGACCTGAACTTCACCGTGCAGCGCGGTGAGATGCTGTCCCTGGTGGGGGGCTCGGGCACGGGCAAGACGGTGCTGCTGCGCCAGATCCTCGGCTTGGCGCGGCCCACGCGCGGGCAGGTCACGGTGCTGGGCCGGCCTGCGTCCGAGATGGGGCGCGAGGGCGCAGCCAGCCGGGTGGGCATGTTGTTCCAGCACGGCGCGCTGTTCTCGGCCTTCAACGTGCTCGACAACGTGGCCTTTGCGCTGCGCGAGCAGGGCACGCTGCCGCCCGAGCTGGTGCGCGACGCCGCGCTGGTCAAGCTGCAGATGGTAGGGCTGAAGCCCGAACATGCCACGCGCATGCCGGCCGACCTGTCGGGTGGCATGGTCAAGCGCGTGGCGCTGGCCCGTGCGCTCATCATGGACCCGCCGCTGCTGCTGCTCGATGAACCCACGGCGGGCCTGGACCCGAGCAGCTCCGACGACTTCTGCGCGCTGCTGCGCGAGCTGCGCGCAGCGCTGGGGCTGACGGTCATCATGGTCACGCACGACCTGGATACGCTGTTCGCACTCAGCACCCGCGTGGCCGTGCTGGCGGATAAAAAGGTCATCGTCACCGGCCCGCCGCACGAGGTGGCGCACTTTTCGCACCCGTTCATCGAGCACTTCTTCATGGGCGAACGTGGCCAACGGGCCATGGCGCCCGTGCCTTCTGTGCAGCAGGCTCCGGCGCACGTCGCCACACCGCCCGCGCCCCACAAGGAACACCCCTGATGGAAAACAAATCCCACGCCCTCGCCGCAGGCATCTTTGTGCTGGTGGTCGCCGCCATGCTGGCGGGCCTGGCCGTCTGGCTCACGCGCGACAACGCCAACTACGAGCAGTACGAGCTGTCCACCCGCGACGGCGTGAGTGGCCTGCAGCCCCAGGCCGCCGTGCGCTACAAGGGCGTGGCCGTGGGCAAGGTCACGCGCATCGGCTTTGATCCGCAGGTCAACGGCAACGTGTTGATCCGCATCGCCGTCAACGAGCAGGCGCCCATCAGCCCCACCACCTTTGCCGTGCTGGGCTACCAGGGCGTCACCGGCCTGGCCCACGTGTTGCTGGACGACGCCGAGCAGCCCTACCCCGAGCTGCCCCCCGGCCCCAGCGGCCTGCCACGCCTGCCGCTCAAGCCCTCGCCGTTTGGCAAGCTGGCCGAGCAGGCGCCGGCCATTCTGGGTCAGGTCGAAGAGGCCACGCGCCGCATCAACCAGCTGCTGGGCGACAGCAACCAGCAAAAGCTCACCGAGGCGCTGTCCAACATCGGCCAGGCCGCAGGCAGCGTCAACACCCTGACCCAGCGGCTGGATGCCACCGTGTCGCAGCGCCTGGACCCGGCCCTGGCCGCGCTGCCGCCCCTGGCCAGCGACGCGCGCCAGACGCTGCAGTCGCTGCAGCAGGCGGGCGCCAGCGTGTCCGCCCTGGCGGTGGACTTGGGCAAGACCAACCAGCGGCTCAATGCCGAGGGCGGTGCCATCGACCAGATCACCGCCGGCACCCAGTCCCTGGCGCGGGCGGCGGACCAGTTCAGCACCGCGACCCTGCCGCGGGTGAACCGTGCGGCCGACGACACGGCCCGCGCCGCCCGCCAGATGGGCCGAGCGGCGGGGGGCATCAGCGACAACCCGCAGCTGTTCATTTACGGCTCGGGCGCCATCCCGCCCGGGCCGGGTGAGCCCGGTTTTGGTGGTGGCCGATGAGGGGTGTCTCCGACCGCGCCGCATGGGCAGCGTGGGCCTTGTGAGGAATGAATGTGATGACTATCAAAAACATAGCAACCAAGGCATATACATCTAGCGCTACCGCCCTGTGGGGTTGTGGGTTGGTCGCAGCGCTGGTGCTCACGGGCTGCTCGGCCCTGCCGGCTGCCCCCACCCGCCCCGTGCTGTATGACTTTGGGCCCGGCCCGCTGGCCACCGTGCCCACCGACCGGCGCGCGCCCCTGGCGCCGCTGGCGCTCGCCGACATGGATGCGCCCGGCCTGCCCGAGGGCGGCAACGCCGTGCTGTACCGCCTGGCCTATGCCGACGCCCAGCAGCTGCGCCCCTACAGCCAGGCCCGCTGGAGCCAGCCGCCCGCGCAACTGCTGCAGCAGCGCTTGCGCGAACAACTGGGCCTGCGCCGCGCCGTGCTCAAGGCCGACGACGGCGCCGCCCAGGCCCGCGAACCCGCGCAGGGCAACAAGCTGCCCCTGGTGCTGCGCACCGAGCTGGAGGAGTTCAGCCACCTGTTCACCAGCCCCAGCGACAGCGCGGGCGTGGTGCGCCTGCGCGCCACGGTGGTCGAGCTGACCCCGTCGGGCGAATCCCTGCGCGACCAGCGCGTGTTCATCGTGCAGCAGCCCGCCAAGTCGGCCGATGCGCCGGGCGGCGTGGCCGCGCTGGCAGCGGCATCAAGCCAGCTGGCCGGGGAGCTGGCGGCCTGGGTGGAGCAGGTGGGGCAGTAACGCCCCAGGTCTTTGTAGCCCGCATCTGCCAGCGGGCGCCAGCCTTGGCCGTGGCGCCACGCAGCGCGGCTGGCCGTCAGGTGCCGGGCGGCGAAGGGGACGGGGGCGTGGCCTCATGGCGTTCAATGCCCGTCACCACCCGCGCATAGCGCGCAAAGCTCCAGTACGCCCAGGCCCAGTCCAGTAACACCACCAGCCGGTTGCGAAAGCCGATCAGGAAGTACACGTGCGCAAACAGCCAGAACAGCCACGCAAAGTAGCCGGAGAACCGCACCGGCCCGGCGGGCGAGGTGAGGTCCACCACGGCAGAGTTGCGGCCGATGGTGGCCAGGTTGCCGTAGTCGCGGTAGCGAAACGGCTGCGTGGGCTGGCCCGCCAGTCGGCGCAGGATGTTGGCCGCCGTGGCGCGTCCCATCTGCTTGGCGCCGGGCGACACGCCGGGCACGGGCGTGGGCTCGTGGCCGGGGGCGTGGCTCTTGGCGGCTGCCAGGTCGCCGATCACGCTGATCTCGGGGTGGCCCGGCAGCGTCAGGTCGGGCTCCACCACCACGCGGCCCGCGCGGTCGGTGCTGGCGCCGGTGGTGTCTGCCAGGTGGCGGCCCAGTGGTGATGCGGCCACGCCCGCTGCCCACACAATGCATTTGCTATTTATTTGATAGCTATTTGCGCTTGATGTAGTAGCGCTTGCGGGTGATTCGACCTTCAATCCATCGCTGTCGATGGCGGTGACACGCGCGCCCAGGCGCACGTCCACGCCCAGCTTTTCCAGTTGCTCCTTGGCGCGCTGGCTCAGGGCCTCGGGCATGGCCTGCAGCACGCGCGTGCCGCCTTCGAGCAGGATGATCTTCGCGCTGGCGGGGTCGATGTGGCGGAACTCGCCGGGCAGCGTGTGGCGCGCAATCTCTGCCAGCGTGCCGGCCATTTCTACGCCCGTGGGGCCCGCGCCCACGACCACAAAGTTGAGCCAGTCTGCGCGGCGAGCGGGGTCGGGCTCTTTCTCGGCCGCCTCAAACGCCAGCAGCACGCGGCGGCGGATCTCGAACGCGTCGTCCAGCGTCTTGAGGCCGGGCGCACAGGCCGCCCAGTCGTCGCGGCCAAAGTAGCTGTGCGTGGCACCGGCGGCCACGATGAGGTGGTCGTACGGCAGCGTGGCGCCGTCTGCCAGGTGCACGGTGCGCTGGCCCACGTCGATGCGGGTGACCTCGCCCAGCAAGGTGGTCACGTTGCGCTGCTGACGGAACAGATGCCGGATGGGCGCCGCAATGGCCGGGGCCGACAGCCCGGCCGTGGCCACCTGGTAGAGCAGAGGCTGGAAGAGGTGGTGGTTGGTCTTGTCCACCAGGGTCACATCCACCGCCGCGCCCCGCAGGGCGCGGGCCGCTTCGAGGCCGCCGAACCCGCAACCGATGATGACCACGCGCGGGCGAAGCGGGGGAGCAGAGGGAGTCGTCATGCCGCCATTATTGGGGAGCCGCGTGGTGGCCCGGCCTCGTGACCTGGGCCTGACCTGCGGCCCCAGGCTGCGGGGGCTCAATGCGTTACAGGAACCCCAGGTCCACCGGGTAGTCCGGCCGACCCGCCGCTGCGCCAAAGTGCGTGATGTTGGGCAGCACACCCGCCATTTCGTTGTCGGCCACGCCGAACCACTTGGCCAGGGTGGCCGCGTACTGGTCCACCGAGGTGGACGGCAGCAGGCGACCCTGGCCCACATGCCACTGGTCTTCGGGGGCGGCTGTGTTGGTGATGCTGACCGGCGGCGCGCTGCCGTAGAACGCCTTCCCTTTGACCGCGCCGCCCACCATGAGGTGGTGGCTGCCCCAGCCGTGGTCCGAGCCGTCGCCGTTGGAGCTGAGCGTGCGGCCAAAGTCGGAGGCGGTGAACGCCGTGACCTTGTCGGCCACGCCCAGCTCCACCGTGGCGTTGTAGAACGCGGTCATGGCTTCGCTCACCCGTTGCAGCAAGCCGGGCTGCTGCGCAATGAGGTTGTCGTGCAGGTCAAAGCCGCCCAGCGACACCATGAACACCTGTCGCTTGCTGCCCAGGGTGCTGCGCGCACCAATCAGGCGCGCCACCATCTTGAGCTGGTTGGCCAGCGAGTTGTTGTTGGGAAAGGTCGTGGACAACGTCACGCCCGCGAGCCCGTTGGTGATCTGGCTTTCTGCCGTCACGGCCCGGGTGGTCACGCGGTTGTATTCGTTCTCCAGCGTCTGCGTGCGCGGCTGCTGGATGAGCGACGCGAGCGCGCTTTGCACAGCCGATGACCCGTACACCCGGTTCTTCACACCATTGATGGCCACGGCCCCATTGGTGCTGACCTGGTACTGCAGGGCCGAGTCGCCCGACAGGAACACCGCATTGCCCGTGACAGAGATGCAGGTGAACAGCGAGTTGCCGTTGGACGACAGCGCCAGGTCGCCGATGTTGCCGCCCCAGCCCACGGTGGAGCCCTCGGGCGAGGACGACTGCCACACCGACTGCTGGTCGTTGTGCGAGAACAGCTTGGGAGGCACGGGGTAGGTGGCGCGGTCGGCACTGTTGTACTGCGCGCGGGTCAGCGGCACCACCAGCGGGCCGACGTTGAGCTGCACGGCGGCCTTGCCGTTGTTGAACAGGCCGGCCAGCCCTGTCATGGCCGGGTGCAGCGCGTACTGGCGGCCGCCCGGCAGGGGCGTGGTGGGGGTCAGCAGCGTGGGGGCCAGTGCTGCCTTGGCCAGTGCAATGCCGCCTGCCGACTGGCCTGCGCCGCCGCCCCGGATGGTGCTGTAGCGGTTGTAGCTGTCGTCGTCGTAGGTGATGACGGTGTTGGCATAGTCGTTGCCGCCATACAGAAACACGCAGACCAGTGCCTTGTAGTCGGTGGCGGTGAAGGCGGCCGCCTCGCCCATGGCGGCCAGGTTGAGGGCAAAGGGCAGGGCTGTGCCCGCAAGCCCCAGCTGGGTGGAGCGGCGCAGGAACGTGCGGCGGGTGTGGAGTTCGGGTTGAAGCAGGTGCATGGCAGGGCTTACTTTTGAACGAGGTATTCGGCCGAAGCCATGACCAGGAAGACGGCGGCCGCCACGCGGTCGAGCTTGACTGCGTCGGTGCTGGCGGTGGTGACGGGCGTCGCCTTCAGTGCATCCGCAATGAGCTTGACGGTGGCGGCTGACAGCTGGCCTGCGCACATCAGCAGGTTGATGCGGGCCACCAGCGCATCAGCGTCGGCCGCGATGGCCAGCTCGTTCGTGTAGCTGGCCTTGATGTCGTACCCGTTGTTGGAGGTGCTGGCATTGTTGGGCAGCTCGGGGGCATTCACGTAGATGCCGTTGCGGATCACGCCCTGCATGTAGTTGAGGTAGCCCCCCACGCTGCTTTCGTTGACCAGCTGGAACTCGGGGGCCACAGCGCCTGAAGTGGCCAATGCCGTGGACGGCGGCACATAGCCAGGCCGGAAGAAATTGAACACGGAAGGGGAGCGCAGCGGGCTCTGGCCCAGCCGCGAGCCCAGATCGCTCAGGTCGCCAATCTTCCAGCTGCCCTGCGCCGAGTTGATGCCAAAGGTGCGGCCCCATTGCACCAGGCGCAGCATGGGCTCACGCAGCTTGCCAAAGGCCGGCTGGGTGAGCCCTGCGGGTGAACGTGCCTCGTCGTCCAGCAAGATGGCCTTGACCACAGCGCGCAGGTCGCCGCGCACTCCCGCGCCGTTGTTGTTGAAGGCGGCCGCCACGCGCGCCACATAGCCGGGCGAAGGGTTGCTGGTGACCAGCCGCTGGATGAGCTGCTTGCCGATGAAGGGACCCACATTGGGGTGATTGAAAAGCGTGTCCAGCGCGGTCTTGAGCGCCGCAGCGCCCGGTGTGTTGGCGGGGATGGTGGTGCCCAGAAACGTCGCGGCCAGCGTGGAGTGGCGTGACGCATTGAGCGCCATGGGGAGGCGCGTGTAGGTGGTGTTAGGCACCACGCGCGTCGTGCCGGGCACGGTGATCGGGACGTTCTGCGACTGGTCGTAGTCGTAGCCGGTGAACACGCGCGCCAGGTTGGTCACGTCGTTCATGGTGTAGCTGTCTACGGGCTTGCCGGCGCCGTCCTTTTTGGGAGTTCCGTCGGAGTTCAGCTCCACCAGCCCGATGGACATGAGCTGCATCACCTCGCGGGCGTAGTTCTCGTCCGGCTGGCGGCCCGTGGCGGCGTTTTCCTTCTGGTTGCCCCGGGTGTTGAGGTAGTAGCCCATGGCCGCGTTGAGCGTCACGTTCTCCAGCACCGAGCGGTAGTTGCCAAAGGCGTTGTTCACCAGTTGGTCCCAGTACCACGCCATGGCATGGCAGCGCCAATTGATGTCCACGCCATTGGTGGACACCACACAGATCTCCGACAGCGCGAGCGCCACCCGCTTGCGCAGGCCATCGGGCGACTTCATGAGCTGATACCAGATCATGTAGTCGGCAGGGTAGGAGTTGTCGTAGTAAGCCGTGTCGTTGCTGACGTCCGCGTAGCCGCGCTGGTTCAACCAGTCCCAGCCGCCCTGGCTGGGGCCTGCGCTGAACTGACTGTCCAGCCAGCCGGCATAGGTGGTGGCGCGCAGGGCCGCGATCTCGGCCGTCGATGCCGAGAACTGGGCCTGCAGCAGAAAGCGGGCGGCCTCGTTGTCCGTCGTGGCAGAGGGATGGGCGTAGTCGCCGAGCGAGGGGGTGGAGGGCGCGGGTGTGCCGGGGGTTCCCGCACCCGGCGCGCTGTCGCCACCGCCCCCACCGCAGGCGGCCAGGGCGCTGGACGCCAAGAGTGCGGTCAGCAGGGGCGCACGGGCCAGGCCGCCCGTCGTCGCATGTTCTGGGGAGAGGGGCTGGCCCTCGGGTGCCTCTGCCACCGCGGTGGTCAGAGTCTCCGGGTATGGATGGGTCATGGGATGGTCGTGGTGAAACGTGCGCAGTCGGGCAGGCACAACCGTGACTAAATCACACGCCGCGTGCGCTGGGAAACACAAGTGTTACCAGGCGAAACAGGCACTGGTGCGCGGGCTGCGAGCAGGGCCGCCAATGATGGGCGATTGCAACACTTTGTACCCCTTGCGGGGTCTGTTCCGGGCGAGTACCCGAGTGAAGGCGCCGCCACATCGGCGGTGTCCGGCAAGCCCGTAGGCCTGTGCTGACGTGTGCTGCGTGGCATGGACTACGGCGTCTGCTCCGGATCATTTTTACAGTGAATTCCATCGCATCACGCAAGTGTTCCACGCACTCCGAGTGGATGGCTGAAGCGAAGTGTTTATGAGGAACCACACCATGAATGAAGACACCATCAAGGGCAACTGGAAGCAGTTCAAGGGCAAGATGACCGAGCAGTGGGGCAAGCTCACGAACGACGACTTCGATGTCATCGACGGCAAGCGCGAACAGTTCCTGGGCAAGCTGCAAGAGCGCCAGGGCATCGCCCGCGACGTCGCCGAAAAGCAGCTCAAGGAATGGCAAAGCCGCCATCCTGATTTCCGCTTCAACGACTGACGGTGCCATGGCAACGGGGCTAGTGCCCCGGCCTCGCCAGGAGCCCCCTGGCAGCCGCCGCCCGCAGATTTCATTCGATTGCATTCATTCCATACCGAGGAGAAACCCATGACATTCAAACGCACCCTGATCGCCGTCTGCGCCACCGGTCTGATGGCCACCACCGCTTTTGCCATGACCCCTGCAGAGCACAAGGCCGCCAAGGAGAGCATCTCGGCGGACTACAAGATGAACAAAGAAAAATGCGATGCCCTCAAGGCCAATGCCAAGGACATCTGCATGAAGGAAGCCAAGGGGGCCGAGGACGTGGCCAAGGCCGAGCTCGAAGCCCAGTACAAGCCCAGCCCCAAGGCCAGCCAGAAGGTGGCCGAAGCCCGCGCTGACGCCGCCTACGCCGTCGCCAAGGAAAAGTGCGATGACCTGACCGGCAACGCCAAGGATGTGTGCGTGAAGGACGCCAAGGCCGAACATGTGAAGGCCAAGGAGAACGCCAAGGTGGCGGCCGCCCAGGCCAAGCCCGCCGATAACGCGGCGGAAAAGGCCGCTAACGTGGCCGAAGCCCGCAAGGACGCGACGGCAGAGAAGAACGAGGCCAACTACAAGGCCGCCAAGGAGCGCTGCGACGCCATGAGCGGCGACCTGAAGTCCAAGTGCGTGGACGACGCCAAGCGCATGTACGGCCACAGCTGATCGAAGGCGGGCGCGGGGCGCCTGAACTGCGATCCCACGGCAAAGCTGCATGGACCCTGCCCGCATAGCGGTGCAGGGTTCTGCTGTGTCTGGCGAGGTGGCGAGGCTTTGGGCGCCGGTTGTCGCAGCCGCCGCATACGGCGCCGCGCCATGACCTGCGTCAACACCCGGACCGCCCGGGGCTCCTAAGCTCGCACCTTCGTTTGATCTGCCTGCACAAGGATTCCCATGGCCCAACTCGAATGGTCTGACGCGCTGAACCTCGACCTGCCCCTGATGGATGACACCCACCGGGAGTTCGTCGATCTGCTGGCCGCCGTGGACCAGGCCGATGACGCCAATCTGCTACCCCGTTGGCGCGCGCTGGTGGACCACACTGAGCAGCATTTTGGCCAGGAGGACGACTGGATGGCCTCCACCCGTTTCGCATCGGGCAACTGCCACAGCATGCAGCACAGTGTGGTGCTGAAGGTGATGCGCGAAGGCACGGCACGCGCCGAGCAGGGCGACCTCCAGGTGCTGCGCGTGATGGCCAGCGAGCTGGCGCTGTGGTTCCCGCAGCATGCACAGGCCATGGACGCCTCGCTGGCCCTGCACCTGCGCCGTGTGGGGTTTGACCCGGCGACGGGCGTGGTGCATGCCCCCGGCGCATTGCCGCAGGAGCTGATCCACGGCTGCGGCGGGGCCACCTGTTCGGACACGGATGCCCAAGGCGCCGACATACCCGCCGCGCAGCCTGACGCAGCGTCCGCCGTACCCGCCTGACCGGCGCCCCATCGGGTCGTCTATCCCCAGCGCTTGTCACTCAGCGTCGGCGCCTGCAAGGGAGGCTGCCGTTGTGTGCCCCACCGTGCAGCGACCTGGCGCGCGCGGTCCAGCGCGAGGGGCGCAGTCGCAGGGCGGCTGGGTGATCGCTCTTTTTTTTGATAGCTGATGGTGCATATTGCACTGGCGCTATCGCCCATTTCGATTGAAATTTGGTCCGCAGGGTCTGTCCACATCCCACTAGGTGGGCATTCAGACCCTATGGTGGCGCGGCATCAACAGGCCGGCCGTGCGCCATGCCAAGTCACGCAGGGCTCGGCGCAGGGCGGGTGAATCTGCGGCGGCATCTGCAGCACCGGCAGGGTCTTCGGGGGTATGGTCCGCTGCTGCACCGTGCGGGCAAAAGGCCGCGTCCAGCACCTGTTGCTTGGCGCAATGCAAGGCCAGCCGGTCCTGCGACCGCAGGGCCGCCATCAACTGGTCGCGGTGGCGCTGCACGCGGTCCGCTTCGGCGGCGGTCAGCGCGGTGCCCCTTGCGGGGCCGGTGCTGGCGGGCGGCGTCAGGGCCTGGGCCTGCGCCAGGTACTGGGCCCAGCGCGTGGTGTGGGCGGCGGTGGCGTTCATGCGGCCTCCGTGCGGGGCGCTGTGGGGCGCTGTACCGGTGGCATGGTGGGGCGCGGGGGCGTGCCGCCTTGCGACAGCCCGTACCAGTTCACCTTGCGCGTCAGCACCATCACCGCCGCCAGCACCAGGAAGAGTGCAATCGCCCCCACCACCAGCGCCGTCTGCTCCAGCTGCAGCAGCACATACAGCAGGCCATACAGCAGCGCAATGCCCGCCCCCAGCGGCACCCCGCGCGTGAGCCCGCCCAGCATGTGGCTGGCGTAATAGGCCAGCAGCAGCACACACGCGCTGGCGGCCACCGCGTACGAGATGCCAAACGGCAGGTGCTCCGACAGGCTCACCAGCAGCAGGAAGAAGCTGCACAGCGCGCTGCCCACCAGCAGGTACTGCACCGGGTGCACGCGCAGCTTCTTCATCAGCTCGAACAGGCCCACGGCCACGAAGGTGAGGGCGATGAACAGCACGCCGTACTTGGTGGCGCGGTCTGACAGGGAATAGGGATTCACCGGGTCGATGAAGGCCACGCTGAAGCTGTCGGCGCAGTCGCCCGGCGTGGCCCCGGTGTGCGCATAGTCGCTGCCCTCGTCCGCGCCCAGGCAGATGCGTTTGCCGCTGGCAATGTCGGCCTGCGCCGTGGTGGCCAGTGACGACAGGCGCCACTGGGCCGAGAAGCCGGTCTTCTTGACCTCGCGCTCCGACGGCAGAAAGCGCCCGGCAAACGACGGGTGGGGCCAGCTGCTGGTCATCAGCACTTCGGTGTTGCCGCCCAGCGGCACGATGGCCAGGCGCTCGGTGCCCACCAGTTCCAGGTCCAAGGTGGCCGTGAGGCCATCGGCCTTGCCGCGCACGGATTCGGGCAGCATCGCATGCAGGCCCCGGCTGTAGGTGGGGTGGAAGGTGCCAGGCTTGAGCGCCAGCGCCTGGCTGCCCATGGTGAACTGCGCGGTGCGGATGCCGCGCGCATCGCCCACGGCCATCATCACGATGGGTGCGCCGCAGTGCATGCGCGAATTTTTCATGCTGCTCTGCGGCAGCAGGTTGGCCAGCGACCCCCATTGCGCCGTCACGTTGGCCTTGAGGTTGTAGGTGTTCACCTTGTGCAGGCCGCGTGCGCGTTCTTCCATCGCGGCGCCGGTGGTGAGCTTGAGCTGCTCGGGCATGGCGGTCAGGATGAACTCGCGGCGCTTTTCGACCATGCGGCGCTCGTCACCCTTGCCGACTTCTTCATCCCAGCTCTCCACGCAGGCGCTGTGGATCATGGGGCCCATCAGCGTCTGCGACCCGGCCAGGCTCTCGGCCACGCTTTGCGCGGTGATGCTGCGGTAGCGCAGCCGGTCGCGCACCACGTCTTCGATCAGGCCCAGGCCAAAGAGCAGCAACACGGTGATGGCGGTCAGCGCCGCCAGCTTGGTGAACAAGGGGTGTTTGAACAAAAGATCCTCCACAAGTGACTGTTGTGGAGGCAGTGTTGTGGCGCGCTGTGAGGGCGCTATGAAGTTTGTGAGGCCAGTGTGAAGTGGAGTGCTGGCCGTGTCTTTGGCGGCTCAGGCGGTGCGGTACACCAGCTCCACCCGCAGGCCCGGCGCCGTGTTGCGCGCCACCATCTGCCCGCCATGCAGCGCCATCACGCGCTGGACGATGGCCAGTCCCAGGCCCGATCCGCTGCGCTCGCCGCCCGGTCGTGCGGTGGTGAAAAAGCGTTCGCCCAGGCGCGGCAGCGCGTAGTCGGGCACGCCGGGGCCGCTGTCCTGCACGGCCACCGTGGCGCCGTCCAGGTCCACCCGCACCGTGCTGCCTGCGGGCGCAAAGTCGATGGCGTTGTCCAGCAGGTTGGTCAGCGCCAGCGTCACCAGCTCAGCCTCCCACGGGCCGCTGGTGCCGTGGCCGCTCAGCGCCAGGGCGATGCCGCGCTGCCCGGCGCGGGCGCGGGTCTGGGCAATGGCGGCCTCGGCGCAGTCTTGCAGCGCCACGGGCGCGCGGCCTTCGGCGTGCTGGCGCTGCTCCAGCTTGGACAGCTCCAGCAGCCGGTCGATGATGCGCTGCAGGCGCTCGCTCTGCTGCACCACCTGGGTTGCAAACTCGGCGCGGTCGGCGGCGGGCAGCTCGTCCTGCAGCAGCTCGCCCGCGCCGCGGATGGCGGCCACAGGGCTTTTGAGTTCGTGCGTGAGCGCGCGCACATAGCCCTCGATGTAGTCGCGCCCCTCCAGCCGCGCGCGCATGCGGTCCATGGCGCGGGCCAGGTCACCCAGCTCGCCGGGCACCTCGGGCACGGCCAGGGCCGTGGGAGGTGGCAGGTTCGGGTCGTGGCGTTCGCCGTCGGCCGGGCCCTGCACGCTCAGGGCATAGTCGCGCAGGCGGCGCACATTCCACACCATCCACAGCGTCACCGCCACGCCCACGGCCGCCGAGAGCGCCAGCAGCAACAGCCCGCCCATGAACACCTTGCGCTCGGCCCGGTCGATAAAGCGCTGCACCGTGCGCGTGGGCTTGGCCACGGTCAGCACGCCTGCGATCTGGCGGTTCACGTAGATGGGAGCTGCCACATGCATCACGCCGCTGGTGTCGTCGTCCTCCACATCGCGGGTCGAGCGTGCGCCGTACTCGCCGCGCAGCGTGCGCGCCACATCGCGCCAGCGCGAGTAGTCCGCACCGATGGCGCGGTTCTCCGAGTCGAACAGCACGCGGCCCGTGGTGTCGGTGACGTAAATGCGGTAGTCGAGCGACTGCTTGGAAAAGCCCCAGATCGCCGCGTCGATGGGCCGCGTGGCGTAGCGGCGCACATGCTGGGCAAACGGGCTGGTGCTGCTGTTGTTGGCTTCCGTCGCCAGCCGCCCGGCGGCCAGGTCTTCGCTGGCCAGCTCGGCCAGGATGTTGGCCGTGTCCACCATCATGTCCTCCATCACCTCGCGCACGCTGGGCTTGATCTCGGCCATGAACACGCGCAGCACAAAGAACGCGGCGATGCCGTTGATGAGGAAGAAGGCGAACAGCAGGCGGATGCCGAGGCGCATGGTGCGTTACTTCAAAAACAATAGCTGCCAGCGCTTGATAGATATGCGCCGGCGGCCAATTGGGCTTCAGATGTCCAGGCAATACCCCATGCCCCGGTGCGTACTGATGTACTCGCGCGCCGGGTCCACCTCGCGCAGCTTGGCGCGCAGGGTCTTGATGTGGGTGTCCACCGTGCGGTCGGTGCTGTCGCTGTCGTCGCCCCAGGCGGCGGCCAGCAGGGCGTCGCGCGAATGGATGCGGCCTGCGCCGCGCAGCAGGTGGGACAGCAGGCGGTATTCGCGCCGGGTTAGCGGCAGGGCTTGGCCGCGCAGGCTGATGCGCTGGCCGGCCTCGTCGTCGTGGAACAGCGCGGTGGCCGTGGCGACGGGCGCTGCCGGGTGGCCGTTGCCATTTCCGTTCCCGTGGCCTGCGCGGCGCAGCAGCGCCTTCACGCGGGCGGCCAGTTCGCGGGGGCTGAAGGGTTTGGTCAGGTAGTCGTCCGCGCCCAGCTCCAGGCCCAGCACGCGGTCGATCTCTTCGCTGTGGGCGCTGAGCATCAGCACGGGCAGGGCGGCGGTGGGCGGCGCATTGCGCACATCGCGCAGCAGGTCCAGGCCGCTGCCGTCGGGCAGGCCCACGTCCAGCACCAGCAGGTCAAAACGCGTGCGCTGCAGCTGCTGGCGCGCGTCATGCACCAGCAGGCTGTGCGTGACGGTCAGACCGTCGCGCTCCAGCGCATAGGCCACGGTGCGGGCGATGGCGGGGTCGTCTTCGAGCAGCAGCAGGCGGGCGGACATGGGGGCGTCAACGGGCGATCAACACCGGGAAGATTTTGCCTAGCCCGTCGGCCATCACCTCCACCGCCAGCGCAGCCAGGATCAGGCCCATGAGCCGGGTCATCACATTGATGCCGGTCTTGCCCAGCACGCGCGCAATCGGGTCGGCCAGCGCAAAACACACGGCCGTGGCCAGCGCGATGACCACGCCGTAGCCCACCAGCGCCAGCGTCTGCCACACGCCCTGCGCGCGGTCGGCGTAGATCACCACGGTGGACATGCTGGCGGGGCCCGTGAGCAGCGGGATGGTGAGCGGCACCACGGCGATGCTGCTGCCGGCGGCGGCTTTCTCTGCCCCTTCTTCAAACTCGTTGGTGCTGGGCTTGGCCTCGGCGGGCTGGGCGTTGAGCATGTTCATCGCGCTGATGAGCAGCAGCATGCCGCCGCCCACCTGAAAGCTCTGCAGCGAGATGTTGAAGAAGTCGAGGATCTGCAGGCCCAGCAATGCGCAGGCGGCAATCACGCAGAACACGCTGAAGCTGGCCACCTGGATGGTGCGGCGTCGCTGCGGGTACGAGAAGCCCTGGGTGTAGTGGATGAAGAACGGCACGATGGCCAGCGGGTTCACGATGGCCAGCAGGGTGATCAGGGGTTTGAGGTCCATCAGGGCGCTCCCAGGGGCAGGTGGGCAGGGTGGTTCTTCGGGGTGCTCAGGCCAACGGCCGATGAGGGTGGCGCAGCCCGGGCTGTGCGCGAGTATGCGGTGTTTTCTGCACCGTTTGGGGGTTGGGCATGCTGCGCTGCAGCGTGCCCGCCATGGGTGGCGCCAAGCCTTCCGTGCCCCTAACGCCCGCCCGACACATCCATCAAGGTGGCGGTGGTGTAGCTCGCTGCGGGCGACATCAGCCAGACGATGGCCTCGGCCACTTCGTCGGCCGTGCCACCGCGCAACATGGGCACTTGGTGCGAGAGGTCGCGCACGCGGTCGGGCAGGCCGCCGCTGGCGTGGATGTCGGTCTCGATCAGGCCCGGGCGCACGGCGTTCACGCGGATGCCCTCGGCGGCCACCTCGCGCGCCAGGCCGATGGTGAAGGTGTCGATGGCGCCCTTGGCCGCCGCGTAGTCCACATACTGGTGGGCCGAGCCCAGACGCGAGGCGGCGCTGGACACGTTGACGATGGCGCCACCACTGCCGCCATGGCGCGTGCTCATGCGCCGCACGGCTTCGCGGGCGCAGACGATGCTGCCGATCACGTTGGTGTCGAACATGCGGCGCAGGCGCTCGGTGCTCATTGCGTCCACCCGGGCGGTCACGTCCACCACCCCGGCGTTGTTGACCAGGGCGCTGATGCGGCCCAGCTGGGTGTCCACCGCCTGGAACATGGCCAGGATCTCGGCTTCGCTCGCTACGTCGCCCTGCACCGCGATGGCCGTGCCGCCGTCTGCACGGATGGCATCGACCACGCCCTGCGCGGCGGCCTCGTTGGCGAGGTAGTTGACGGCCACGGCCCAGCCATGTTTTGCGGCCAGCCGTGCGGTGGCAGCGCCAATGCCCCGGCTGGCGCCGGTGATTAGTGCGATCTTCTCCATGGGGTGGGGTCTCCTGCAAGAATGGCGCATTGGAACAGGTTCTGCGCCCCGCCGCGCAGCGTCCTGGCCGAAATCGCGGCCCTATTGCGGCCCTTTAGCGGCCCATTCGCGCGCCATATTTACCAAAGCAAAGGAGCATTCAGCATGGGACAGTTTGTTGATCTGACATCGAGTGACGGTTTTGTGGCCCCCGCCTGGGTCGCCAAGCCCGAGGGCACCCCCCGTGGCGCCGTGGTGGTGCTGCAGGAGATTTTTGGCGTGAACTCGCACATCCGTTCGGTGGCCGACCGCTACGCCGCCAGCGGCTACCTGGCCGTGGCGCCCTCTACCTTCCACCGCGTCAAGCAAGGTGTGGAGCTGGGCTACACCGGTGACGACATGCAGGCCGGCATGGGCCTGAAGGCCGCCGTCGAGGCCCTGCCCGCGCCGGGCGTGCTGCCCGACATCCAGGCCGCCATCGACTACGCCGCGCAGCACAGCGGCGGCAAGGTGGGCATCGTGGGCTACTGCTGGGGCGGCCTGCTGACCTGGCGCTCGGCCTGCCAGCTGCAGGGCCTGTCGGCCGCTGTGCCGTACTACGGCGGCGGCGTGACCACGCCGGAGGAAGTGGCCCGCACCCCCAAGGTGCCGGTGCTGGCCCACTTTGGCGAGCGCGACCACTGGATTCCGCTCGACAGCGTGCAGGCCTTCGGCAAGGCCCACCCAGAGGTCGAAGTGCATGTGTACGCCGCCGACCACGGCTTCAATTGCGACCAGCGCGGCAGCTATGACGAGGCCGCCGCCAACACGGCCCGCGAGCGCACCTTGGCCTTTTTTGCCAAGCACCTGGGCTGAGACCGCCCCAGTGACCGCGACACGATAGCGAACGACCAACGGGGGTGAGCATGGCGGATTTCAGGCGGCTTTGGCCCCAAGCGCCAGTTCGTCATGCGCTGGCAGCTATGGGTTTGATAGCGTTGTGCGCTAGCGCCCACGCGGCCGACTACACCGGCCCCCTGTTCGACGCCCACCTGCACTACAACGAGGAAGCCTGGGACGGCAAAGCAGGCCCGCACCCACCCGCCGATGTGCTGGCGCGCATGAAGGCCAGCGGCGTGCGCGCCATCGTGGCCAACTCGCGGCCCAATGCCGGGTCGCTCACCCTGGCCGGCCTGCCACAGACCCGCGAGGCCGGCGTGACGGTGGTGCCGTTTGTGCGGCTGTACCGCAACCGCGCCGACTACACCGGCTGGTTTGCCGACGACACCATCTACGACATGGTGCAGACCGAGCTGGCCCGGGGCACGCCCGCCGGCCCGTACCGGGGCCTGGGCGAATTCCACCTGTACGACAGCGCCAACGCCAACGGCCCCGTGGCCAAAAAGCTCATGGCCTTGGCCGAGCAGCGGGACCTGGTGGTGCTGGCCCATGTGGACGACACCGCCATCGACCTGCTGATGGCCAACACCCCGTCCAAGGGCCAAAAGGCCCGGCTGATCTGGGCTCACACCGGCATCGGCGGCGCGCCGGTGGAGCGGGTGGACGCCCTGATGGCCCGCTACCCGGGCCTGGTGGGCGAACTCTCGTACCGCCCCGGCCTGGTGTGCGACGACAACCAGCTGTGCCCCGCCTGGCGCGCGCTGCTGCTCAAGTACCCCACGCGCTTCGTGATCGGATCGGACACCTGGGTCAACCAGCGCTGGCAACACTACGAAAGCCTCATGCAGGGCTACCGCCAGTGGTTGGGCGGCCTGCCCACCGATGTGGCGCAAAAAGTGGCATGGGATAACGCGGCGGGGCTGTTTGGGGTGGCCCGACCATAAGGTACTGGAGCGCGCGTTCGTTGATATGGTCGACGCCCAGCGATACGGGCGCTGACCCAGACCAGGGATGCCGAGCAAGGGCCGCCCCGCAGCGAGGGCATCGTCCCCCTTCCCGAACTGCGCAGCAGTTCGAGAGAAGGGGGAAGCGGCGCAGCCGCTCAGGGGGTTGTCACCTCGTCCTGGCCAGATACCGCTTGCGCCAGAACAGCAGCACCAGCGCCACCGCGATGAACACCATCGACCCCATGGCCCACCAGAAGCCATCGGCCTTGTGCACCAGCGGGATGAACTCGAAGTTCATCCCGAAAATGCCCGCGATCAGGTTCAGCGGCAAAAACACGGCCGTGAGTGCCGTGAGGGTGCGCATGATGTCGTTGGTGCGGTTGCTCTGCACCGAGAAGTGCATCTGCACGGCGGTTTCGGTGCTCTGCTCCAGGCGCCTCACGTGGTGCACCACGCGCTCGATGTGCTCCAGCACGTCGCGGCTGCGCACCTTGAGCAGGTCCAGCTCCCGCAGGCCCGAGGGGGTGTCGGGCAAGGCCCAGGTTTCCAGCGCGTCGATCCAGTCCTGCACGGCGGTGCGCTGGTCTTCGCAGATCTCGTCGAGCATGTGCAGCGACAGGCGCGCTTCGAGCAGCGAGGTCCAGTTCACGTACCGCGCGCGGGGCTTGAGCAGCTCGGTCTGCCAGTGGTCCAGCTGGCGGGTGAGCTCGCGGCGCAGGTCCAGGTAGCCGTCCACCATCTGGTTGACCACGCGCAGCATCAGGTCGGCCGGGCTGGTGGGCAGGCGCGAGCCCGAGATGGGGCTGCTGCGGCCTTCGCCCATGCCGGGGCCCGCGTGGGCGTTGCCGTGGGCAGCATGGCTGGCGGTGGCGTTGGTGCCATTGCTATTGCCATTGCCATTGCCATTGGCCGGGGTGGCCGCCAGCAACCGTGTGGCGTAGGCATCGCGCACTGCGCAGTCGGTGGGGTGCACGGTCAGCAGCAGTTGGTCGAACACCGCAAACCCCACGGGGCTGGTGTCGATGCGCCGCAGCACGGGCGGGCCGCTGCGTTTGGCGGGGGCGTTGGGGTTGTCGGGCTCGGCCGCCGCGGCCGGTGCAGCGGGGGCTGCAGGCGCAGGCTGTCCAGGCGCTGCAGCGTCGCTGTGCACCGTGGCCAGGCGGCGGAACACCAGCAGGTCGTACTGCGAGGTGTAGTCGTAGTGCGAGGGCAACTGCGCGTTGAGCAGGTCGGACACATGCAGGTCCACCAGCTGCAGCCCGATCAGCGCCTGCAGGCGGCCCTGGATCTCGGCCAGCCGCGCCTGGAAGGCCGGGCGGGCGCAGGCCACCCAGAGAAAGCCCTGCGCCGGCATCTGGGCGGGCAGGGCCGTCAGCTCCTGCACGCCGCTGCTGTGGATGTGAAAGATGCGCATGGACACCGTTTTCAGTCAAAAGCGCCGGTAGCGCTAGTGGAATATGCGCTGACAGCTATTATTTTTGTAGCTTGCGTGCCACGTCGCGCGCAAAGTAGGTCAGCACGCCGTCGGCGCCGGCGCGTTTGAAGGCCAGCAGGCTTTCCATCATCACGGCATCGTGGTCCAGCCAGCCGTTGGCGGCGGCGGCCTTGATCATGGCGTACTCGCCGCTCACCTGGTAAGCAAAAGTGGGTACCTTGAACTCGTCCTTCACGCGGCGCACGATGTCCAGGTAAGGCATGCCGGGTTTGACCATCACCATGTCGGCGCCTTCGGCGATATCGATCGCCACCTCGCGCAGGGCTTCGTCGCTGTTGCCCGGGTCCATCTGGTACACGTTCTTGTCGGCCTTGCCTAAAGCGCCCCGCGTGCCCACCGCGTCGCGGAAGGGGCCGTAGAAGGCGCTCGCGTACTTGGCGCTGTAGGCCATGATGCGGGTGTGGATGTGGCCCTGCACCTCCAGCGCCTCGCGGATGGCGCCGATGCGCCCGTCCATCATGTCGCTGGGCGCGACGATGTCCACGCCCGCCTCGGCATGCGTGAGCGCCTGGCCGGTGAGGATCTCCACCGTCTCGTCATTGATGATGTAGCCGGTCTCGTCCAGCACGCCGTCCTGGCCGTGGCTGGTGTAGGGGTCCAGCGCCACGTCGGTCATCACGCCAAGATCGGGGAATTCCTTCTTCAGTGCGCGCACCACGCGTGGGATCAGGCCGTTGGGGTTCAGGGCTTCCTTGCCGTCTGGCGTCTTGAGCGACGGGTCAATTGCCGGGAATAGCGCCAGCACCGGGATGCCCAGCTTCACGCAGTCCTCGGCCACGGGCAGCAGCAGGTCCAGGCTCAGGCGGTCCACGCCGGGCATCGAGGTCACGGCCTCGCTGCGGTTCGTGCCCTCGTGCACGAACACGGGGTAGATCAGGTCGTCGGCGGTGACCACGTTCTCGCGCACCAGGCGGCGGGTGAAGGCATCGCGGCGCAGGCGACGGGGGCGGTTCTGGGGGAAGGGGGCGGGGCTTTGGAGATGCATCACCAGATTATGAAGCCCTCCCTGTGGCGCCGTGCATTGACCCGCGAGGGCGGCGCAGCCCGCTGAACCGGTCAAGCTGAACCCCCGGTGGCACTGGCAGGCGGCGGTGGTTGGCGCTCCGGCGCGCTGTGGAAAAGCCGCTTGTAACCGCCCAGGCCCAGTGCTAGATTGGGGCCGGGCGGCTTGCCGCCCCCCGCTTTTCCTCCCTGAGCGGGACCTGGGCTGCAGCGATGCGGCACAGGCTTTCCCGGCCCGGCGGATCTGCCGGGCTTTTTTTTGGGGTTGGCCCGCCGGAGTGGCGTAGGCCCGTAAACTGCCCCCATGCTCTGGGTCAAAGCCTTTCACATCGTTTTCGTGGCCAGCTGGTTTGCGGGCCTGTTCTACCTGCCGCGCATCTTCGTCAATCTGGCGATGGTGGCGCCCGGCTCGGCCGCCGAGCGCGACCGCCTGCTGCTCATGGCGCGCAAGCTGATGCGCTTTACCACCCTGCTGGCCGTGCCCGCCATTGCGCTGGGGCTGTGGCTGTGGCTGGGCTACGGCATTGGCCGGGGCCCGGGCAATGGCTGGATGCATGCCAAGCTGGCCGTGGTGGTGCTGGTCATCGGCTACCACCATGCGTGCAGCGTGCTGCTGCGCAAGCTGGCCGATGGCACCAGCCGCCGCAGCCATGTGTGGTTCCGCTGGTTCAACGAAGCACCCGTGCTGCTGCTGCTGGTGGCCGTGGTGCTGGTGGTGGTCAAACCCTTTTGACGGAGACGCAGAGGGCGCATGCACAAAACCTCTGCCTGGCCGCTCGCGCTGACGTACACGGCGCTGATCGTTTTTGCCAGCCTGTTCCCGTTTGACGGGTGGCGCGAACAGGGCATCGACCCCCTGGTCTTTTTGTTTGCACGGATCCCCCCGCCTTACTGGACGGGGTTTGACGTGGTGACCAACATCGTGGGTTACGCGCCCCTGGGCTTCTTGCTGGTGCTGGGCCTGTTGCGCTCGGGCTGGCGGCATGTGCTGTGGGCGGTGGCGCTGGCCACGCTGGTGGGCACGCTGCTGTCGCTGTGCATGGAGTTTTTGCAGATCTACCTGCCCCGGCGCGTGCCCTCCAACCTGGATCTGGCGCTCAACGCGCTGGGCACGCTGGCCGGTGCGCTCAGTGCCGCACTGCTGGAGCGGCTGGGGGCGCTGGACCGCTGGAGCAACTTTCGCGCGCGCTGGTTTGTGTCCGACGCTTCGGGGGCCATGGTGCTGCTGGCGCTGTGGCCGCTGGCGCTGCTGTTTCCGGCCGCCGTGCCGTTTGGCCTGGGCCAGGTGCTGGAGCGGCTCGAAGCCGCGCTCATTGATCTGCTGGCCGACACCCCGTTTCTGGACTGGCTGCCCCTGCGCGAGGCTGAGCTCGATCCCTTGTCGCCCAGTGGCGAACTGCTCTGCGTCACCCTGGGGCTGCTCATCCCCTGTCTGCTGGGGTACTGTGTGATCCGCCAGATGGGGCGGCGCGCGCTGTTTGCGCTGGCGGTGGTCGGGGTGGGGGTTGTCCTGACCGCTCTGTCCGCCGCGCTGAGCTGGGGCCCCGTGCACGCCTGGGAGTGGATGGACCTGCCCGTGCGCGTGGGCGTGTGGGCGGCGCTGGCGCTGGCCCTGCTGATGATGGCCCTGCCGCGCCGGGCCTGCGCTGCCGTGCTGCTGCTGGCGCTGACCTGGCACCTGGCACTGCTGAACCAGGCGCCCACCAGCGCCTACTTTGCCCAGACCCTGCAGATCTGGGAGCAGGGCCGCTTCATCCGCTTTTACGGCCTGGGCCAATGGCTGGGCTGGCTGTGGCCCTACCTGGCGCTGCTGTATGTGGTGTTTCGGGTGTCGCGCAGAGAGAGTGCCGCCTGAGTCGCAGGGCGATGGCCCCTTGCGTTCTGTGTGTCCGCGCAGGGGTTTGGGGCTGCGCTCCGCCCTCTCTGGCAGGCGGGGGTCCTTAAAATGCAGGGATGAGCGACACCCCTTCCGCACCGGCCGCAGCGCCCGGTTACTACCAGCGCCACATCTTCTTCTGCCTCAACGAGCGCACCAGCGGTGAAGACAGTTGCGCTCACCACAACGCACAGGCGGGTTTTGACCGCTGCAAGGCCCAGGTCAAGGCCGCCGGGCTGGCGGGTGCCGGCAAGGTCCGTGTGAACAAGGCCGGTTGCCTGGACCGCTGCGCGGGCGGCCCTGTGGCCGTGGTCTACCCCGAAGGCACCTGGTACACCTATGTGGACGCGGCGGACATCGACGAAATCGTCGAATCGCACCTCAAGAACGGCCAGGTGGTGGAACGCCTGGTCACGCCAGCGGAACTTGGCCGCTGAGCGCGGCTCCATCCCTGTCTTGGAACGATTTTGGCAGCAGGCGCTAGTGAATCATGCCCCTGTTGCTATTGATTGAGTAGCAAATCCGTGAATGCCCAGACCGAACGCCTGACCCTGTCCGGCCCCGCAGGTGCCATCGAGGCCGTGCGCGACAGCGCCACCCTGGCCGATGGTGCGGCGCCCCGTGGCGTCGCCATCATTGCCCACCCCCACCCGCTGTTTGGCGGCACCATGGACAACAAGGTGGTGCAGACCCTGGCGCGTGCGTTTGTGCAGTGTGGCTGGACGGCGGTGCGCTTCAACTTTCGCGGCGTGGGCGCCACGGCTGGCGTGTACGACGAAGGCCGGGGCGAGTTGCAAGACCTGCTGGCGGTGGTGGAGCAGGTGGCGCCCGCCGCCGAGGGGCAACCCCTGGCGCTGGCGGGGTTCTCTTTCGGTGCGTTTGTCACCAGCCACGCCCTGGAGGCCCTCTGGCCCACGCAGCGCGTGGAAAAGGCCGTGCTGGTCGGCACGGCCGCCAGCCGCTTCACGGTGGCCCCGGTGCCGCCCGACGCCCACCTGCGCACGCTGGTCGTGCACGGCGAGCAGGACGACACCGTGCCGCTGTCGGCCGTGATGGACTGGGCCCGGCCCCAGATACTGCCTGTCACAGTCGTCCCCGCGGGGGGGCATTTCTTTCACGGACAATTGCCGCTTCTGAAGAATCTGGTGGTCCGCCACCTGCAATCGGGCGCCTGAGGGGCGCCGCCCGGACTGGCTGCGGCCGTCCGCTGTCCTCCCTCTTCCGCCTTTTCCCCCACCCCTTTTTCGAGCCTTTTCAGCCCCCTCCTGCCCCATGAAACGAATCCTGTCTGCGTTGCGATCCCTGGCCGTCTTTGCTGCGGTGGCCCCGGCTGCCTTTGGCGCCTTTGCCCAGGCACCCCAGCCGCCTGAAATCGCCGCGCGCACCTATCTGCTGGTGGACGTCACCGCCAACCAGGTGCTGGCCGCCAAGGACATCGACGCGCCAGTGGAGCAGGCCTCGCTCACCAAGCTCATGACGGGCTATCTGGTGTTTGACGCGCTGCGCTCCAAGAAGATCGCGCTGGACCAGAAGCTGCCCGTGAGCGTGCGCGCCTGGAAGATGCCCGGCTCGCGCATGTTCATCGACCCCAAGATGCAGGTGCCGGTCGAAGACCTCATCAAGGGCATGATCGTGCAGTCTGGCAACGACGCCACCATGGCCCTGGCCGAAGGCGTGGGTGGCACGGCCGAGAACTTCGTCAAGCTCATGAACGACCAGGCGCAGGCGCTGGGCATGAAGGGCACGAGCTACAAGAACCCCGAAGGCCTGACCGAGCCCGGCCACACCACCACGGCCCGCGACCTCTCCGTGCTGGCCATGCGGCTGATGAAGGACTTCCCGGAGTACATGCACTATTACTCCACTAAGCAGTACAGCTACCCTGGCACCCCGGCATCGAATGGCAGCAACCGCAATTCGCTGTTGTTCCGTGACCCCACGGTGGACGGCCTCAAGACCGGCCACACCGCCGCTGCAGGCTACTGCCTGGTGGCCACGTCCAAGCGTGAATTCCCCGGTGTGGGCCAGCGCCGCCTGCTGTCCATCGTGCTGGGTGCCGCGAGCGAAAACGCGCGCGCGAACGAAAGTCAGAAGCTGCTGAACTGGGGCTACACCGCGTTCGAGGCGGTCAAGCTGTTTGACGCGGGCAAGCCCGTGGCGACCCCTGCCGTCTGGAAGGGCAAGGACAGCGTGCTGAAGATTGGCCGCGAAGAAGCCATCGTGGTCGCCGTGCCCGCAGGCAGCGCCGGAAAGATCACCACCCAGATCGCCCGCCCCGATCCGCTGGTCGCGCCCTACACCAAGGGCCAGGCCATCGGCACCCTCAAGGTCATGCTGGGCGACCAGTCCATCGGCGAAGTGCCCCTGGTGGCGCTGGAGGCGGTGGAGCAGGCCGGCATCCTGGGCCGCGCTTGGGACGCCATCCGCCTCTGGATCAAGTAACGCTGGGTTGCAGAAGTGAAGGGGCTACTTCTGAAACCATAGCTGGCTGCGCAGGTCTGGCAGGTGCCGGGTCTGGTTTTGGCCTCCTTTTGGCGGCCAGCGCCTGCTAGTCATCGCGGCCGCAGCAAGTGCCCTTGGTCGCCACAAGCCGCAGCAGGCTTGCCTTTCGGGGGGCATCCTGCTACATTAGAAGGCTTTTCGGAATTTCCGAAGGGATTCACGTTTTCGCTTTCACGAAGCAAATTCACGTTTAGGGACGTATTTCATGCCAACCATTAATCAACTGGTCCGTCAGGGGCGCGAGGTCGAAAAGACCAAGTCCAAGAGCCCTGCGATGGAAAACTCTCCACAGCGCCGTGGCGTGTGCACCCGTGTGTACACCACGACGCCTAAGAAGCCTAACTCCGCTCTGCGTAAGGTCGCCAAGGTGCGCCTGACCAACGGTTTTGAGGTGATCTCCTACATCGGCGGTGAAGGCCACAACCTGCAAGAACACAGCGTGGTGCTGGTTCGCGGCGGTCGTGTCAAGGACTTGCCTGGTGTGCGTTACCACATCGTGCGTGGTTCGCTGGACTTGCAAGGCGTGAAAGACCGCAAGCAAGCCCGCTCCAAGTACGGTGCGAAGAAGCCAAAGGCCAAGTAAGCCCTGGCCTTCTGGTCTGAAAAATTTTCGGTGCTGTTTTTCCGCGTGGCGCGGAGTTGCAGCGTAGTGACCCCAAACGCAGGTGTTCTGCGCGGGTCGAGTAAGTGGGAGTCCAGAGATTGGCTCTCGCGGTGTCTGAAAAGATGCCAACTGAAGCAAAGATAGAGGTAAAAAATGCCACGTCGTCGCGAAGTCCCCAAACGTGAAATCCTGCCGGATCCCAAGTTCGGCAATGTAGAGCTGTCCAAATTCATGAACGTGATCATGGAAGGCGGCAAAAAGGCTGTTGCAGAACGCATCATTTACGGTGCCCTGGAACTGATCGAGAAGAAGCACCCCGATAAGGACCCTCTGGAAGCCTTCACCGTTGCCATCAACAACGTGAAGCCCATGGTGGAAGTGAAGTCCCGCCGCGTCGGCGGTGCCAACTACCAGGTGCCCGTGGAAGTGCGTCCTGTCCGTCGTCTGGCCCTGTCCATGCGTTGGATCAAGGAAGCCGCCCGCAAGCGTGGTGAAAAGTCGATGGCCCAACGCCTGGCCAACGAACTGCTGGAAGCCACCGAAGGCCGTGGCGGCGCCATGAAGAAGCGTGACGAAGTGCACCGCATGGCCGAAGCTAACAAGGCATTCAGCCACTTCCGCTTCTAAAACGCGGATTTGCCCTGATATAGGCCCAAGGCTGCTGGCGTTTTGCCTGCAGCCTTGTGTCGATTTCAGGCAGTCACAAAATTGACGGGCTTTCTTGCCAGTATGGCTGCCCGACACCCTCTCCAATACGACCCATCAAGGATCCACCATGGCTCGCAATACCCCCATCGAGCGCTACCGCAATATCGGTATCTCGGCCCACATTGACGCTGGCAAGACCACGACCACCGAACGTATCCTGTTCTACACGGGCGTGAGCCACAAGATTGGTGAAGTGCACGATGGTGCTGCCACCATGGACTGGATGGAGCAAGAGCAAGAGCGCGGCATCACGATCACCTCGGCTGCCACGACCTGTTTCTGGAAGGGTATGGACAATACCTATCCCGAGCACCGCTTCAACATCATCGACACCCCCGGCCACGTGGACTTCACGATTGAAGTGGAGCGTTCTATGCGCGTGCTCGACGGCGCCTGCATGGTGTACTGCGCCGTGGGTGGCGTGCAGCCTCAGTCGGAAACCGTCTGGCGCCAGGCCAACAAGTACAAGGTGCCTCGTCTGGCCTTTGTGAACAAGATGGACCGCACTGGTGCCAACTTCTTCAAGGTCTACGACCAGATGAAGCTGCGCCTGAAGGCCAACCCTGTGCCCGTCGTGATTCCGATCGGCGCAGAAGACACGTTCACTGGCGTGGTGGACCTGCTGAAGATGAAGGCCATCATCTGGGACGAAGCTTCCCAGGGCATGAAGTTCAGCTACGAAGACATCCCGGCCAACTTGGTGGAATCTGCCAAGGAATGGCGCGAGAAGATGGTGGAGGCTGCGGCCGAAGCCTCTGAAGAGCTGATGAACAAGTACCTGGAAGAGGGCGACCTTTCCGAAACCGAAATCAAGCTCGGCCTGCGTACGCGCACGATCGCTACAGAAATCCATCCGATGCTGTGCGGTACCGCGTTCAAGAACAAGGGCGTGCAGCGCATGCTGGATGCTGTGATCGACTACCTGCCTGCGCCGACGGATATTCCTGACGTGACCGGTACCGACGACGACGAGAATCCAGTCACCCGCAAGGCGGATGACGGCGAGAAGTTCTCTGCGCTCGCATTCAAGCTGATGACCGACCCGTTCGTGGGCCAGTTGACCTTCGTGCGCGTGTACTCCGGCGTGCTGACCAAGGGCGATACCGTCTACAACCCCATCAAGGGCAAGAAAGAGCGTATCGGCCGTATCGTGCAGATGCATGCCAACGAGCGCCAGGAAGTCGAAGAAATTCGCGCCGGCGACATCGCTGCCTGCGTGGGCCTGAAGGAAGTGACCACGGGCGAAACCCTGTGCGACGTGAACTCGCAGATCATTCTCGAGCGCATGATTTTCCCTGAGCCTGTGATTTCGCAAGCTGTGGAACCCAAGACCAAGGCTGACCAGGAAAAGATGGGTATCGCACTGCAGCGTCTGGCTGCCGAAGATCCATCCTTCCGCGTGAAGACCGACGAAGAATCCGGCCAGACCATCATCTCCGGCATGGGCGAGCTCCACCTCGAAATCATCGTGGACCGCATGAAGCGCGAATTCGGCGTGGAAGCCAATGTGGGCAAGCCCCAAGTGGCTTACCGCGAAACCATCCGCAAGACGGTGGAAGAAGCCGAAGGCAAGTTCGTGCGCCAGTCCGGTGGTAAGGGCCAGTACGGTCACGTCGTGCTCAAGATCGAACCCAACGAAGCCGGCAAGGGCATCGAGTTCGTCGACGCGATCAAGGGCGGTGTGGTTCCTCGCGAATTCATCCCGGCCGTGGAAAAGGGTATCAACGAAGCCGTCACGCAAGGCGTGCTGGCCGGCTACCCCGTGGTCGACGTCAAAGTCACGCTGCACTTCGGTTCGTACCACGATGTGGACTCGAACGAACTGGCGTTCAAGATGGCTGCCATCTTCGGCTTCAAGGAAGGCTGCAAGAAGGCCGGTCCGGTCATTCTGGAACCCATGATGGCCGTGGAAGTGGAAACGCCTGAAGACTACGCCGGTAACGTGATGGGCGACCTGTCCAGCCGTCGCGGCATGGTGCAGGGCATGGATGACATCCCAGGCGGTGGCAAGGCCATCCGCGCTGAAGTGCCGCTGTCGGAAATGTTCGGCTACTCCACGACCCTGCGTTCCGCAACGCAAGGCCGCGCTACGTACTCGATGGAATTCAAGCACTACAGCGAAGCACCTCGCAACGTGTCTGAAGCCATCATGGCAGCACGCGCCAAATAAGTAAGCACTTCGCCCGGGCCTTTCTGGTCCGGGCTTTGTTTTGTCTGCGATCCGGTGCCACTCTGTCCCCTGTGCGGAGTGAATCAGCAACCAGATGCAGACGTAAAACCACTACACAGGGATTGCTCTTTGGAGAATTGAAATGGCAAAAGGTAAGTTTGAACGCACCAAGCCCCACGTCAACGTGGGCACGATCGGCCACGTGGACCATGGCAAGACGACGCTGACGGCAGCGATTGCCACGGTGCTGTCCGCCAAGTTCGGCGGCGAAGCCAAGCAGACGCTGTTCATNTTTTCGGAGTCGGAAAAATGGCAAAAGGAAAGTTCGAGCGGACCAAGCCCCACGTCAACGTGGGCACGATCGGCCACGTGGACCATGGCAAGACGACGCTGACGGCAGCGATTGCCACGGTGCTGTCCGCCAAGTTCGGCGGCGAAGCCAAGGCCTACGACCAGATCGACGCTGCGCCCGAAGAAAAGGCCCGCGGTATCACGATCAACACCGCTCACGTGGAATACGAAACGGCCAACCGCCACTACGCCCACGTGGACTGCCCCGGCCACGCCGACTATGTGAAGAACATGATCACCGGCGCTGCCCAGATGGACGGCGCTATCCTGGTGTGCTCGGCCGCTGACGGCCCCATGCCCCAGACCCGCGAACACATCCTGCTGGCCCGTCAAGTGGGCGTGCCTTACATCATCGTGTTCCTGAACAAGTGCGACATGGTGGACGACGAAGAACTGCTGGAACTCGTCGAAATGGAAGTGCGCGAACTCCTGGACAAGTACGACTTCCCAGGCGACGACACCCCCATCATCCGTGGTTCTGCCAAGCTCGCCCTGGAAGGCGACAAGGGCAAGCTGGGTGAAGAAGCCATCATGAAGCTGGCCGAAGCCCTGGACACCTACATCCCCACGCCAGAGCGCGCTGTGGACGGTGCCTTCCTGATGCCCGTGGAAGACGTGTTCTCCATCTCCGGCCGTGGTACCGTGGTGACCGGTCGCGTGGAACGCGGCATCATCAAGGTCGGCGAAGAAATCGAAATCGTGGGTATCCGCGACACGCAAAAGACCATCTGCACCGGCGTGGAAATGTTCCGCAAGCTGCTGGATCAAGGCCAAGCTGGCGACAACGTCGGCCTGCTGCTGCGCGGCACCAAGCGTGAAGACGTGGAACGCGGCCAAGTGCTGTGCAAGCCCGGCTCGATCAAGCCCCACACCCACTTCACGGCTGAGGTGTATGTGCTGAGCAAGGACGAAGGCGGCCGCCACACTCCTTTCTTCAACAACTACCGTCCCCAGTTCTACTTCCGCACGACCGACGTGACTGGCGCCATCGAGCTGCCAGCCGACAAGGAAATGGTCATGCCTGGTGACAACGTGTCGATCACTGTGAAGCTGATCAACCCCATCGCCATGGAAGAAGGTCTGCGCTTCGCTATCCGCGAAGGCGGCCGTACCGTGGGCGCTGGCGTCGTGGCCAAGATCATTGCTTAATTCACAAGCAGAACAAGGATTCTGCGATACATTGAACGCGGGC